>NZ_JXAQ01000009.1:0-173828 GCF_000815295.1 Bacillus sp. MSP13 | reverse complement strand
GAGCTTATTAGCTCCCTCTACAAATTATTCAAAATCATCCAAGTTTCTTTTACTATAAATCACTAACCCTTTTCTAATTTTTTCGATGTTTATAAGATTTCTTAATTTTATATTTCGTAATTCAATTTTTTATTTTTTCTATTAGACCTAATCACTTATTCTTTTATCGAACAATCAATACCGGGCAGGGCGATAATTGAGACACTTTATGGCTGACGCTTCCAAGCATCATTTCTTTCAGTCCGCTGATGCCCCGGCTGCCGACTACGATCAGGCTGGCGCTTTTCTCTTTTGCGGTGTTTAGAATCTCATGCGCCGGCTCGCCTTGCGCGTAAATTGTTTCAGCTTGAACGCCGTTCTCGGCTGCTTGTTCTTTTGCCTTTTCAAGGATGTTCAGGCCTTCTTTTTTAACCTCGCCCCTGATTTCTTCAATAAAATGTTCAGGCACATAGACAATTCCCGTCAGAGAAGAAGTCGTAACGACGGCTTCTCTCCCCACATGAAGAATGCTTAGTTCCGCTTGCTGTTCTTTGGCCAAATGCACTGCTGCATCAAGCGCTTTTGCACTCATGTCTGATCCGTCAATCGCAACTATCATTTTGTTAAACATGCTCTTCCCGCCTTTCAGACTGTGGGTGGTTCATCTTTCTCTTTTATTGTCCGCCTGCTTCCGGTTATTGTCAATTGAAGCGCATGAGTATTCAAAAAGTTGTCAGAGACTCTCTCCATTTGTGGCGATGACCTGCTGATACCAGTCGAAGCTTTTTTTCTTGATGCGGTTTAATGTTCCGTTGCCTTCATTGTCCCGATCAACATAAATGTAGCCGTAGCGTTTGTTCATTTCCGCAGTGGATGCGCTGACAAGGTCAATCGGCCCCCACGACGTGTATCCGATTAGGTCGACACCGTCAGCAATCGCTTCCCGGGCTTCAATGAGGTGCTCTCGCAGATAGTTGATTCTGTAATCATCCTGAATAGAGCCGTCCTCCCCCACTTTGTCTACCGCACCAAGGCCGTTTTCCACGATAAACAGCGGCTTCTGATAGCGGTCATATAAGGTGTTGAGCGTGGTTCGCAAGCCCTTCGGATCAATCTGCCAGCCCCATTCAGATGATTTCAGGTAAGGGTTTTTGACGCCGCCCAGCAGGTTGCCCCCTGATTTTGCGAGTTCTTTTGGATCAGTGCTTGCCGCCATCGACATATAGTAGCTGAATCCGATGTAATCCACCGTATGTTCTTTCAAAATCTCTTCATCGCCATCAGCCATTTCAATTTCAATATGATTTTCTGCTAAGAAGCGTTTCATATAGCCCGGATACGCGCCTCTAGCCTGCACGTCAGAGAAGAAAAGGGTTTTGCGTTCATTCTCCAGTGCCGCGAAGACATCCTCCGGCTTAGGTGTCATCGGATAGGTTGTCGTTGCCGCTATCATACAGCCGATTTTCGAATCAGGGATGATCTCGTGGCCCGCTTTGACGGCAAGAGCACTGGCCACAAATTGGTGATGCGCGGCCTGGTACATCGCGTTTAATTTGTTTTCTCCTTCTTCAAAAACAAGCCCGCCTCCGGTAAATGGCGCATGGAGCACCACGTTAATTTCATTGAACGTCATCCAGTACTTCACTTTGTGCTGATAACGTTTGAAAACGGTTTTGGCATAACGTTCATAGAACTCGATGACCTTGCGATTCTTCCAGCCGCCATACTGTTTCACTAAACCGAGCGGCATTTCATAATGAGAGATGGTGACAACAGGCTCTATCTCATGCTTTAACAGCTCATCAAACAGATCGTCGTAAAAGTTGAGGCCTTCTTCATTTGGCTCCTCTTCATCGCCATTCGGAAAAATCCTCGTCCACGCAATGGATGTGCGGAATGCCTTAAACCCCATTTCCGCAAACAAAGCGATGTCCTCTTTATACCGATGATAAAAATCAATTCCGTGATGATACAGATTCAAGGACGTCATTGACTCATCAAATGGAGACATAATGCCATTCGGTGATACGTCAGCCGTTGAAAGCCCCTTGCCTCCCTCGTTATAAGCACCCTCGACTTGGTTAGCGGCAACCGCGCCGCCCCATAAAAATCCTTCTGGAAATCGTTTTGCATTTGAACTCATATTGATCACCCCATCAGTTTTTTTAAGATAAAGCAAGCAGCGCCTCTTTTGTCTGCACTTTGCCGATTTCTTTCACCGGCGATATCGAATATTGGTCTGTGTTGGTCACGATCACCGGGGTAATGACGTCATATCCCGCCGCTTTGATTTGTTCGAGATCAAAGGAAACGAGCGGATCGCCCGGCGCGACCTTGTCGCCTTCTTTGACGTGAGCGGTGAACCATTGTCCTTCCAGCTTCACCGTGTCCAATCCAATGTGTATGAGAATTTCAGCTCCCTGATCACTCGTAATGCCAATCGCGTGTTTTGTTTTAAAAATGGTGGTAACGCTGCCATTCACAGGTGAAACTACTTCTCCTTCTTCCGGCTCAATCGCGAATCCTTTCCCCATGATCCCGGCAGAAAACACTCCGTCATTGACTTCACTTAATGCCTTTACTTCACCTTTAATCGGGCTGTGAATGATTTCTCCGCTGCCTTCATGGCCATTTGTCACAGACGGCTGATGATCACTGTCAGACGGCACATCCTCGAATCCAATGAGATAAGCTGCCGCTGTTCCCGCCGCGAACGCAATCACAAGACCGATCATGGCGTAAATAAACGTTGGGCCGATAAAGACAGGGATACTCGGCAGACCCGCATTCCCCCCGACAATATAGGAAGCAACACCCGTCACACCGTAAAACGCTCCGCCGGCCGCGCCACCCAGCAAAGCCGCCGCGAACGGTTTTTTCAATCTCATATTCACGCCGTACATCGCGGGTTCTGTAATCCCCATCAGCGCCGTGACACTCGTTGTGAGCGCAAGTGATTTAAACTTTTTGTTTCTGGAGCGAAGGAAAACGGCAAAGGATGCCCCAGCCTGCCCCATATTCGCCAAAAACATAGCCGGAAGCAAGTAATCGTGCCCGTTTTGGGCGATGTTGTTAATCATAATCGGCACAAGTGCATAGTGCATGCCCGTCATAATGATTAAAGAGAATGTTCCCGCAAGCAAAATCATCGCAATAAGCCCTGCATGATCAAATAAAACATTTACACCGACAGACAAGTATTCTCCTAAAATAGCGCCTAACGGACCGACTGTCATCAGCGTCAGCGGCACAACAATCAGCAATGTCAGGGTCGGAACCACAATCAGCTTCAGAGAAGAGTGGGTGACCCGGTCAATCCACTTCTCAACATACGATGCGATCCAAATCGCCAGCAAAATCGGAATGACTGTTGACGAATACGTGGCAGCGGTTACAGGAAGCCCGATAAAGGAAATCGGTTTCCCCGCTCCAAGCAGCGCCGTCAAATCCGGGTGCAGAATCGCCGCCCCAATCGCCGCCGCTACATATGGATTGCTTCCGAACTTTCTCGCCGCGCTCATCGCAAGCAGAAGCGGCAGGAAGTAGAACGCGCCGTCACCGATAGCCGAAAGAATCACATGTGCCTGGCTCGTCTCTGTCATCCAGCCGAATGTAACAGCTAACGCAACAAGCCCTTTAATCATCCCCGCTCCTGCAATCGCCGGAAGAATCGGGGTAAACACACCAGAAATCACATCAAAGACCGCACTCAGCACATTCTTTTTTTGCGAGGATGAACCCGCGCTCTTCTCATCACTGAGATTGCTATGCCGCAGCATCGCCTGATACACCTTCGGCACATCGTTTCCGATAATAATTTGAAACTGCTCGCCGCTGATATTTGTGCCCATCACACCCGGCAGCCGCTCCAATTGACCGCGATCCGGCTTCGAATTGTCATGAAGGTTAAAACGAAGCCTCGTCATGCAGTGAATCACGCGCTGAACGTTTTCTTCACCGCCTACGAGTTGTAATATGTCTTTCGATAATTTATCATAATCCATGTGTATACCTCCTTTTTTTGGGGGGACCCGCTGGATGAAAGGTGGCCGCCTTTCTCCAGCTTTTTTTGTATCAAATGCCGCATCACCTCCTAAATAGAGAATAAAAAAAACCTAAATGACACAGATTGCGAGAGTCTCCTCCTGCACCTGCACCATTTAGGTTTTGCCTGCTTTCGCAGTAACAATCCTGACGGGTCGATGTATTTGTTTGTAGGTATACTTTAGCACTAGGTTTATTTTATGTCAACGCTTTCATTTTTGGTATTGACTAAGAGAATTACTTATTAAGGACTGTTTTAGTTATATAGCGGTAAGCCATTTTGTATATATTGTTTTTCTTTTACTAAAAAGTCTTGAAACAAATTGCATAATCTATTTATATTTTTCTCATAGGAATGTAAATGCGGATTGCCTGCGTCATTAGAAGGCTGATAATAAATAAAGCCTCCATATCTTCAGGGTAATTCATATCTGCGTAAACTTCTGCTAGCTTTAATGGGTGTATAGACATCAAATTCTATTTTCATAAGCTTTTTATCTCTACATTCTAATGTTTTTAACATGATTTCAGATTACCTTCTAATAATAGTTCAAACCCTATTCCCTGATGCACTTTCTTGAATGGATTTCTTTCAACCAATGGCACTTATACTGTACGTTCACGCTTTAGCAACTCTATTGATATCCGCCTATATCTTTTACTTTTTTTATAAGTACTCTTTTCCTGAATATATAAATACCTAAAGGGAATACAAAGAAAAATACACCATATGAAAAACCAGCAATCACATATAACTCTATATCGTTAACTTGATTGGCATTTGCTAACCAGATTGTCATGATAGTTAGAAATATTCCTGTTAGGGGGAAAACAATCTGAATGATTAATAATGATTCATTTATTTTTCCCTTAAATGAGGATTCCTGCATCAATTGAATCCTTTTGCAAAATTCCCCTAATATAATATTGATATCCCAAACCAATCCGTTCTAATTCTTTTCTTTTTTCTTTATTTTCACGAATAACTAACTCATCCAAAATTGTAAAGCCAACCAATACAGGATAATGTTTTCCCGTTTCAATTTCATAAGGACAGACGGAAGAAAAACCTGTAAATTCTACCCCTTCTATTTCAAGAATCACTTCCTCTTCGATATGCGGATCAAGTTTTTTAACAAGCGCCTTATATTTCATAGGAAAACCTCTTCGATTTTTTTATTATATTGAATGCAGATTAAAACCTTGAAAGGCTTTTTGCCAATCAAGGTTTTATCATTTGCTAAGACTCAAAAGACATTTTTTCTGTAAATTACACCGTCTTTTCTTACTAAACAACCTGCTAATCTTTGTGCAGCTCGATCAAAATAAAATGTTGACGGGAGATCTTTATCAGCAATTTCTTCTAACTCTAAAAATTTCTAGTTATTTTATTTAATTTGACTTTGCCCATAGTATTTTTATTAGGCCCAAATTTGTAAACCACACTTTCCTCATCTTCAAATTCCTTTAGTAATAAAATGTATGTAGCCAATGCTTTTTCCTCATATAATAAAATCCAATTCACTCCACTTTTCTTTTATCCATTCTAGTCCTTCATCGCTTCCTCTGTAAGGTATATAATACTTAAATCCGATTTTAAGCGTTTGCGCTATTCTTTAATAAGCACCTTTTTTGACAATATCCACCCATTTAAACCATAAGAAGCTTGTATTTTAAAGTATTGATAGCTATTTTCCTTAATATGATTCATTAATTCCTCTATAGAATCATAATCCATTGGCCAATAATAGGATTTACCTTTTTCTAATAACTCTTCATTCTCTAAAACAAACGAATTGATCTCTTCTTCAAAGATATCCAAAAGTATACTATTAGGTATCTGGTCTTCAAAATGAAAAGCGAAAAAATCTTCAAATACAATTTTAAATAGCTCTCCGTTATCGCTCTCCGAGAGTATTTGTATTATTGATGACTCGAAGTCTATTTGATAATTTAAAATTTTACTGTCGTGGATTTTCTCCATCATCGATTAGCTCCTTATTCTGGTTTTTGTCTAGGTTTTTTTTGAGTCCAATCCCACTTATGCCTATGAGGAAATGTATGTGTTCCATCATCAGAGTGGTTAAAATCTATATCTTCTTTTGCCCTTCCTTTTTCATCATAGTATCTTCTTTGCTTTACAGTTCCATCAGAATTTAACAGATCAGTTGAAGAATTAGGTTCACCTTTTCCAGGCAAACTATTTTTATTTTTCACTTCACTATGTTTCGGCATCTTCTCCCCATTTTTTATAACATCATCAAATTTAGAGCCGCTGGCTTTCTTACTAGACTCACCTGCTCCCTTATGAACTTTCGATGCCTTCTTCGCCTTTTTCCCATCATCAATTAGTTTATTAATATCTCTTAACTTTTCTAACTTAGCTATTTTAGCAAATGGTACTGAGTTTATGGAGGCAACAATACGGTCATTTCCTGTGACTTTTTCGCCTGTTATAGGGTCTCTGCCTGTGACGGCCTTAAAAAGATCATTCACGCCGGTAAGATCTACAGCTGTCTCTATGATCTTCACATATCCACTCTCATCCACTTTGATGTCCGAAAGCGAGACGACTGGTTCAAGTTTCATGTTATTACCTGATATGTATACATTGTAAAGTGTATCATTATAAACAACTTGCTTAACCTCTGCATTTGAGAAATCAGTTTTTACATGTTCTACATGTTCACTCGTATGATACACTTTACCATTAATAACAATGATATTTTCATTTACCTTTTTAGAATGACCCGTTTTGACAACTGAATCGACTTTAGACTTTTCTTTCTCGTCTAACTTCTTCAACATCATCTCCATCGGTGAATCAACCGCCTGCTTCATTTGCGGGTTAATGGCGCCGAAGGTTTGGTTGATGTTTTCTTCTTCCTGCGATTTCAGGATGGAGCCGCTTTTGTAGCCTGTGATTTCGATTTTTGGGCCGGTGTACATCGTTTCGAGCTGATCTATGTATTTTTTCATCGTTTGAAAATCTGTTTTTGCTGTTTCTAATGCCTGGGTTTGCTGGCCGTCAAAGTGAAAGAGCTTATTCAGGGTATCCGAAATCAGTCGCTCAGCCTGTTCTGTTTCCATCCGGAAAAGGAGTCATTGACTGTCGGCAGGCTGACGATGTGGTCGATAGCTGATGTTTGGCGATTGACTGCGTCTGTGAGCTGCTCTGTCACTTCTCGCGCATGCTTGCCCCCGTGTCTCGCGTCGTGTGAGAGAAAAGCCTCTGCGATCATGCCGTGGGAGTCAGATTCTACAGAGGAAATCGCATGCTGCGTTTGTTTCAGCACTTTTTTGTATTCGTCGATAAACATGTCGAAGAAAAGGAGAAAGGGCTTGTGGATTAGCTTTATAAAAAATTATTTTTATTAAAAAACCTTGAAAGGCACTTTGCCAATCAAGGTAAAACAGTTACCACTACACTACTCTAAAGTTACTCACTAGGAAGCAAATCAGAGGGTCCTGAAAACCATTTAATTAAAATAATTAAGAAGTGAGAGTTTAATTCTCTTCTGACATGAAAAACCTCTAATTGTTTATCATATAACATGTATAACTATAAGCAACTAGCCAACAACTCTTTTGTTGTTATCCTTGTAATTTAAAGTATTGAGATAAATTATTCATATACTTATCATAGTCATCGTCTTTACATTTATTCATGATAGTCTCTACAGTAGAATTGACAGTTTTTATATTAAAATCTCTCATTATGAAATATCCATGACCTAATTCAATTTCTGTACTTTCAAGTACCTTATCCAATCTTTTAGGGCTTATAATGTTAAAAGTAAATAAATCAGAAGCACCAGGGACATCATGTAATCCTACATCAAGTTCAAATGAAATGTAGAAATCATCAGCGTCTTCTCCCCAATTTTCATAGTCCTTAGTTAAAGCTTTAATTTCTAACATAATTATATCCCACCTTTTAATCTAAAATATCAACATGTACATTTCTTAATTCTGTTTTTGACCCTACAACTGTAATTTCATTTTCAGTGAAGTTAGCTCTCCACATTTTTTCTTTTGGCTTATATTGCAATCTAAAGTTCTTATTTTATCTACACTCTAAAAAATTATTGTTATTAAAAAACCTTGAAAGGCATATAGCCAGTCAAGGTATGATAACAATAACATTATATTTAGAAGTATCAACTACTTCACCTACTGATTTATCTGAGAAAATATCATAATTGTTTTATATATTCTTCTTTCTAATAGAATAAGACTATTTTAAAGTAACTCCACTCCAACTTGTTTGTAAAATTTAACTTTTAGTCTCTCTTCTTGACCTACATTCATTACCATAAAGAAACGAATCAAGCGGCTTAGCTCCGCCAACTTTATCCTCTGGAATGTAAGAAACTTCTTCTAGCCGCTTTTTCCCTCCAGCATAGAATTCTCTCACAATTTGCCCGTTTTCATATACAAAATATTTGCCGCCGACGTAGTCAATGCTTGCAGTATCACTTTCTAACTCGTCAATCACTTCAATCGTATCTATCTTTTTTAATCTTTTATGATTGTACAGTTTATCATCTATCACCCGTATGTCATTATAGACTTTCGGATGGGCTGCTGCTTCTTTCTGTAGAACTGTTACATTACTATCATCAGTCGGTAAAATATTATATAGGGCTTAAAATTGGTATATAAAATATATGCTTTTTAGGCACTCCGCACTCTAAAAAAGACAGCTATCATTCGATAGCCGCCCCTAGTATTAAATCGGTAAACAATATCCATTACCTAAGTGAATATATAGATTATCATTATTATCTTTTTTAAAAGCCTCCCACTCTTCATATACTCCCTTATCAAGATAAGCAATAAAACTTTCCCAATAGTCTTGATCTTCTATTATCTTATCTATTTTTAATGCCCACTGATTTTCAATAAGATTATAAAAGACTGTATCCTCGTGTTCTAAACTTGTAGAAAGTGCGATGGTATTCTTTTTAACTGATTTAATCAGACTTGATATATCTTCAATTCGTTCTGTCCCTCTAGCCCCAATCATCCACATTAGTTTTAATTCATCGGTACTTATATTTTTTATTATTTCTAAGTCATCTTCTGCCTTATATTTTAAGAATGTCCATAATTCTGCAAACTGCTTTGAATTAAAAATAATAGTTTTGTATCTATAATCTGATTCTAAAGGAATTTTTGGTATCCATACTATATGGTCACCATATTTTCTAGCGATTACAGAAGAAGTATTACTCATACCATAATTTAATTTTAGCTCTAAATCACCTGCTACTGAAGTTATTAAGTCATCTGTATATCCCTCATATATTATTTGTGAGTCGTATTTCAGTTTTAACAATTCATTTGTAAATTCTCCATAAGTTTTATAATCAAGTTTTTTCAAGTGCTTTCAACCTCCTGTTTTATGGAGTAACTTGAGAAGGTAACTCCCAACGGTTAGAATACCTTTTCCAATCGCTCTGTGGAATAAACGAACGATGAGTTACAACATCGTCTTTAAGTGTTATATGATACACACCTTGTTGACCGTTAATTGTTCCTGTGTGTAAATATTCTGCACGTCCATCAGGTCTAACAACTGATGGCTTATTAGATAAAATCGTTTTGTCAAAAGATGTAGGGAAGTTATGATGTGTACCTATATCTTCTTTCATCCTTCTTAAAACTCTGTCATCATATTTAAGATTATCCTTACCCTTAGCAACGTTTTTAACTTCCTTAGCCTTCTTCGCCTTTTTCCCATCATCAATTAGTTTATTAATATCTCTTAACTTTTCTAACTTAGCTATTTTAGCAAATGGTACTGAGTTTATGGAGGCAACAATACGGTCATTTCCTGTGACTTTTTCGCCTGTTATAGGGTCTCTGCCTGTGACGGCCTTAAAAAGATCATTCACGCCGGTAAGATCTACAGCTGTCTCTATGATCTTCACATATCCACTCTCATCCACTTTGATGTCCGAAAGCGAGACGACAGGTTCAAGTTTCATGTTATTACCTGATATGTATACATTGTAAAGTGTATCATTATAAACAACTTGCTTAACCTCTGCATTTGAGAAATCAGTTTTTACATGTTCTACATGTTCTACATGTTCACTCGTATTATACACTTTACCATTAATAACAATGATATTTTCATTTACCTTTTTAGAATGACCCGTTTTGACAACTGAATCGACTTTAGACTTTTCTTTCTCGTCTAACTTCTTCAACATCATCTCCATCGGTGAATCAACCGCCTGCTTCATTTGCGGGTTAATGGCGCCGAAGGTTTGGTTGATGTTTTCTTCTTCCTGCGATTTCAGGATGGAGCCGCTTTTGTAGCCTGTGATTCCGATTTCCGGGCCGGTGTACATCGCTTCGAGCTGATCTATGTACTTTTTCATCGTTTGAAAATCTGTTTTTGCTGTTTCTAGCACGTAGGTTTGCTGGCCTTCAAATCGAATGAGCTTATGCAGGGCGTCTGTAATAATCCGTTCAGCCTGTTCTGTTTCCATCTGAAAAAAGGAGTCATTGACTGTTGGCAGGCTGATGATGTGGCCAATGGTCGATGTCTGACGATTGACTGCGTCTGTGAGCTGTTCTGTCACTTCTCTTGCATGTTTGACCCCGTGTCTTGCATCTTGTGAGAGAAAAGCCTCCGCAATTATGCCGTGGGAGTCAGATTCTACAGAGGAAATCGCATGCTGCGTTTGTTTCAGCACTTTTTTGTATTCGTCGATAAACATGCCGAAGAAAAGGAGAAAGGGCTTGTGGCACTCCTCGTAGAAGGTTCGGATCGCATCTCCGCCTTTTCCTTTTAACGCATCCTTCATGCCTGCCAGATGCTCAACGCTTTTTTCCAGCTTCTCCAGCTGCTGTTTTTGCTTGTCCAGTTTCTCAATTGTATGCTGAATACCCTCGTGAAGAGCGTGGACATCTAATGTTTTCAATCCCTTGTCCTCCCGCGCTTTATTTCATGGAAGATGATACGTTCTCGTCCGTTTCCTTCATGGCGTTTACCGCGCTTTCCGTTTGTGCGATATGCTTGGCCAGAACGGACGCATATGCTTCAGTGAGCTTTTTGATGTCCTTATTTAATTGCTCGATGGACTTCACAACGTTTAAATGGTTTCTGCCTGAGATATGGCTGGGCACGGAGGACTTGAGTTCAGCTGAATTCTTGAGCTGGGAAAGCCCTTGCTTCACTGTGCCATACACCATTTTAATTTCCTGTGCCATTTGTGCGCACCTCACTTTCTATGTTTTTCAATTTTTATTTCATGCTCTATTTTTGTGATTTGACGTCTTATGAAATAGACGTCTTCCTCTAATGAATTGATTTTCCCTTCTATGCTTTTCATGATTCCGCTGACCTGTTGGCTTTTGATTTGATCATACATTTTGTTCATTCCATCACGAATATCTTCAAACCGCTCAGCATGTTTTCCTCTCCATGCATTCCGGTCAAGGTGCGGCTGGTGGATGAAGTGCTGAACTTTGGAAAAATCATGTTTGATTTGTCTGATTTCATGTAGCACTCGCTTTAACTGATGGATCTGTTCCTGCTTATCATATAAATCGGCTTTTACCGAATGTAACAACATTTCACTATGCATGCCGCAACACCTCATGTTTCTATCAAACTGTGTTAATTCTTTACAATACAGACTATTTTCATATTACATGATGGGTCATATCGGATGAATAGGTGTAAAGTTTTATCTTAGAGGAGGAGTGGTTAGTTCAAAAATGCTAAAAACTCACTTTTGATGATTTTATAAGGAGGATAATTAGAATAGAGAGGACTTTTTATTTAGGTCTTTATTCCTTACCGATCCTCTGGTTTTTCTTCCTTTGGACTGTTACTTCTAGTCAATAAAGCGGATAAAAAAACGCCTTCCTACGAAGGCGTTTCTCCATTTTATTTAGTTCCCCAAACAGCCTCACCACTGCCATTCAGCACACTAAACGTCATCACGTTCTTCTCTCTCACCGAATCCCACTGCCGTAAAAACACTCCGCTATATTTCTTGCCGGCTAACGTGATGTCGGCTGTGTTTTCCCCGGTTTTCTTCCATGTTCCGGTCATTTCCCCGGAAATGGTGCCGTTTGTGTTGAGCTGGATGCTGATGGTTTTTTTGATGTCGGCTGAGATGTCTTTTCCGTGCTGGATGAGCTTGTAGGTTCCTGTGATGTCTTTTTGTTTTACATCTTTCAGCGTTTCACCCGCATAGCGATATGGCGCTGTTACCGGCCAGCCGTCTTTATTCATGAACATTTGATGGACTCTGACCTGGTGTTCTTCACCTCTGCCCGGGAAGCGGGTGTGGAAGAGTAAATAGGAACGTCCGGTTTTTTCGTCATAATATGCCGAGTTGTGGCCTGGCGAGACGTATCCTGTTCCTTTTTCATTTTCTGTCTCAAACGAATAGCTGCCCATCAGTTTGACACCGTATGGTTCGATCGAGCGGTCGTCGAAGACTGTGCCTTCTTTGCCGCGGACGTCAATCATTGGGTTGCCTTCTGCGTCATAGTATGGACCGTCCGGTTTTTTGGAGCGGACCACACGGATGTTGTAGCCGCCTGTTGCGTCGAGACCGCCATATGATAAGTATAAGTAGTAGTACTTGGTCTCTGGATTGTACAGAACATACGGGCCTTCGATTCTGCTGTGGTTGCCGCCGAGCAATTTTTTACCGTATCCCTGGCCAGGAAGCGGAAAGCCCGTTTTCGGATTCATTTCTAGAATGAAAATGCCGCCAGAGTAAGATCCATATACCATCCACAGCTTGCCGTCTTTATCAAAGAAGGTATGCGGATCGACAACATTCGGATGTTTGGTCGCGTCATACGGTGTTCCATCGTCACTTGTGCCTTCCATGCCTGATTTCAAAAAGATGCCTTTGTTTTTATAAGGGCCTTCAATGTGATCAGCGACGGCAACACCCAAGGCTGATCTTGGCGAATCGCCGCGGCAGGCGTTATAGTACATGTAGTATTTGCCGTCCGCCAGCTGTGTGACGTCAGCCGCCCACAAGGTATCGGATTGGGCCCATTCAAAGGTTTCTTTTAATTCTTCGTAGACATTCGGAATCAAAGGATTGTTGTTGCTTACACTGGTCGTCAGCTGCTGCCACTGCATAAGGTTATTTGTTTTTGCTGAAGCAAGATGAGATCCAAAAACATAAAAGGTGCCGTTTGTCTCAATGACAGAAGGGTCATGGACACTGACTTCTGTAAAAACGGGTTTTTCTTCCTTTTTTGCATACACGGAGTTTGGCAGGGTGAAGGCCATGATAAGGGCTGCAAGAAAACATACACGGAATAATCGATTGAACATCTGCACAATTCGCCTCACTTTTTTATTAAAATTTAAAGCGCTTACATATCCTCTACTTCATAATTCAACCCTTTTGCCGTTTTTCCTTCTTTATGTTTTCTATTTTTCCATCCACATGTGTCAAACCTTCGGCCGGTCTTGTCACGTCATAGATTATAACAAAGCGGCTTTCTTCAGGATCAGTTCCCTTTTCGTGACATTTTTTATTATCATACCTGACTGATCGTTACGGTTTCAGTCAACTTGGCGATACCCTAGATTTCATTTAGCTCGGTCGCTTAAACAATCAGGGGCCTTTACCTTCCTATATAGATGAGAATGCGAGCGCTAACTTTAGAAAGAGAATCTTAAAAAAGAGAGAAAGTAAAGGATCTGACTTTTCGCACACCGCTTTAACCTCTTATGCCTTCTTGCATCGTCCTCACTTTTGATCCCATCTTTTCAAAAAAGCAGCCGAGAGGGAATACAAAAACAATAAAAACAGCACACCCCACTCAGGATGGGATGTGCTTTATTTTTATTCCGTAATCAACGTATGAATCAGCTTCGGCGCCTTCGCTTCCGCTGCGATGCGGATGTTGTCATAGACTTTCGCCATGACTTCATCGACGTTCTCACGGTTGGCGTAAAGCGTGACGAGCGGTTCGTCTTTTTCTACCTTGTCGCCGACCTTTTTGCGGAGCATGATGCCGACGGCTAAATCGATTTCGTCTTCTTTTGTGGCACGTCCAGCACCTAACAGCATGGCTGCGACGCCGATTTCGTCCGCGACGATTTCGGAGACGAAACCGGCTTCTTTGGCAGGCACATCAATTTGATAGGCAGCCTGCGGAAGCTTAGACGGATCGTCAACAATCGAGCAGTCGCCGCCTTGGTTTTTCAGGAAGTCCTTGAATTTCTCCAGCGCTTTGCCGTTTTTCATGACTTCTTCCAGCTTCGCTCTCGCCTCGTCTAATGTATTGGCTTTTTTCGCAAGCACAACCATTTGGCTACCGAGCGTTAAAACTAGCTCATGAAGATCTTCAGGACCCTCGCCTTTGAGCGTGTCAATCGCTTCTTTGACTTCAAGCGCATTGCCGATCGCAAAGCCGAGCGGCTGGGACATGTCAGAAATGACTGCCATGGTTTGGCGGCCGACGTTATTTCCGATACGCACCATCGCTTTGGCGAGTTCAGCGGCGTCTTCTTCCGTTTTCATGAAGGCGCCCGCTCCCGTTTTGACGTCTAGTACGATGGCGTCCGCTCCGGCAGCGATTTTCTTGCTCATAATCGAGCTTGCAATGAGCGGGATGGAATTAACCGTTCCCGTTACATCACGCAGCGCGTACAATTTTTTATCAGCCGGCGTCAAGTTGCCGCTTTGGCCGATGACGGCAACCTTGTCGCGGTTCACGAGCTTAATAAATTCGTCCTTCGACAGTTCCACGTGAAACCCGTCAATGGCCTCTAATTTATCAATCGTTCCGCCCGTATGGCCGAGGCCGCGTCCTGACATTTTGGCTACCGGCACATCAAGAGCCGCAACAAGCGGGGCGAGAACGAGTGTTGTCGTGTCGCCGACGCCGCCGGTGGAGTGTTTATCCACTTTAATCCCTTCAATGGCAGAAAGATCAATCGTTTCACCAGAGTTCACCATAGCCATCGTCAAGTCCGCACGCTCGCGGTCACTCATATCCTGGAAAAAAATCGCCATGGCAAGCGCGCTTGCCTGATAATCAGGAATGCTTCCGTCCGTATAGCCGTTCACGAAAAATTGAATTTCCTCTGTGGTGAGTTCTTTTCCGTTTTGTTTTTTGATGATGATGTCTACCATTCTCATTATGGTCACCGATCCTTTTCAATTATGTTCAGTAAATCAAGCCCACAATTGCCGCTGATAAAAAGCTGACAAGCGTTGCGCCGTATAATAATTTCAAGCCGAAACGAGCAACAACATTTCCTTGTTTTTCATTCAGTCCTTTTACGGCACCGGCGATGATCCCGATTGAGGAGAAGTTCGCAAATGACACAAGGAATACCGATACGATCGCTGTTGTTCGGCCGCTGAATTCGAATCCGTTTTGCGTTAATGTCGTCATGGCGACAAATTCATTAGATACCAATTTTGTTGCCATAATGCTTCCCGCATTAACAGCTTCATTCCATGGGATCCCCACAAGAAAAGCGAATGGAGCAAACACATATCCAAGAATGTCTTGGAAGGAAATACCGAATACTGCGTTAAAAATACCGTTAATCAAGGCAATGATCGCGACAAATCCAATCAGCATCGCAGCGACAACAACCGCTACCTTGAAGCCATCAAGGATGTATTCTCCGAGCACTTCGAAGAAGGATTGCTTTTCTTCCTCTTCAACACGCAGCATATCCTCTTCTTCTTCCACATCGTAAGGATTAATAATCGTAGCAATAATGAAACCGCCAAATAAGTTCAAGACCAGCGCCGTTACAACATATTCCGGCTCTAGCATCGTCATATACGCGCCGACGATTGACATGGATACGGTTGACATCGCAGAGGCGCAAAGCGTGTACATGCGCTGCTGATTTAAAAGACCGAGTTCTTTCTTCAAGGAGATAAATACTTCAGATTGCCCTAAAATAGCAGAAGCGACTGCGTTATACGATTCCAATCTTCCCATACCGTTTATCTTGCTGAGAGCAAGACCGATATATCTAATAATGAACGGGAGTATTTTCCATTTTTGCAAAATCCCAATCAGTGCGGAAATAAACACAATCGGCAAGAGAACATTCATAAAGAACGTCGTTTGGTCCGCATTCACCAGACCGCCAAACACAAAGTTGATTCCCTCTGCCGCGTATTCAAGCAGGTAATTGAATCCTTTTGCAAATCCTCCTACAAGGAAATTCCCTACACCGGTATTGAGGAGAATGTAGCCGAGTATAAATTGCAAAATGAGCATAACAACAATTGGGCGGATCTTAATTCTCTTTTTTCCGCTGCTTGCGATCCATGCAAGGCCTAAAAACACGATTAAACCGATAATCCCAATCAAATACTTCATATGTGTTCTCCTTTATCTGTATTCGCTTACAATAATATTTCCCCGTGAATAATAGAAGAGTAACGGAAAGCAATCAGCCTTCCGTCAGCTTCTTAATAGTTGTCTCCGCCAGATGCATGTTCCCCTTTTACAATGGAAACGCCTGCGCTAGCGCCGATTCGGCTCGCTCCCGCTTCGACCATTGTGTCAACATCTTCTTTCGTTCTGATGCCGCCGGATGCTTTCACGCCGATATCAGGGCCTACTGTTTTGCGCATTAAGGCGATATCCTCCTTCGTTGCGCCGCCTGTAGAGAAGCCTGTTGATGTTTTCACGAAATCCGCTCCCGCAGAAACCGCTAAACGGCATGCACGCTCTTTTTCTTCATCAGTCAGAAGGCATGTTTCGATAATGACTTTGACAAGCGCTTTTCCGGCTGCAGCTTCCACCACACCGCGGATGTCCGCTTCAACCA
Organism: Bacillus sp. MSP13; assembly: GCF_000815295.1. NCBI lineage: Bacteria > Bacillati > Bacillota > Bacilli > Caryophanales > Bacillaceae > Bacillus > Bacillus sp. MSP13. The sequence continues at coordinate 156,994 of NZ_JXAQ01000009.1, read as the reverse complement.
TATCATCTTCTTTGTCTTTCAAAGCGGCAATGTTAATGACCATGTCCACTTCAGTGGCGCCTTTTGAAATCGCGTCTTTTGTTTCAAACGCTTTTGTTTCAGTTGTGCTGGCACCGAGCGGGAAGCCGATGACCGTACAAACGTCAACTCCAGTTCCCTCAAGCTCTTTTGCAGCAAGCTGCACCCATGTCGGGTTGACACATACAGAAGCAAATTTGTATGTTTTCGCTTCTTCGATTAATGTTAGAATTTCCGCTTTTTGTGTATGCGGTTTCAAAGCTGTATGATCAATTATGTTAGCTAATGACATCCGTCCCACACTTCCTTTTTTGTTAAGATATTTTTTAGCATAACCGACTTTTGAACATATGTAAATTGGTAATTGAAATTTTGTTCAGCGAACGGTTAGCACATGTCACAAATCATGAACAAGCGCCCTTGCGGTATGCTGGTCGATGATTAAAACGTTGGCGTATTTTCCTGTCAACGCCCCGTGTATGGAGGACACTTTTCTGCTCCCGCCGGCCACTAAAATGGAGCGTTCCTTCTGCCTGAGGTCTTCAAGCTCGACGCCGATGGTCCGGTCATTGATGGCGCTGCTGCAAATATTCCCTTTTGCATCAAAAAAGCGTGAACAGATATCCCCGACAGCTTGCCTTTTCAAAAGAGCTTTCTCTTCTTCATTAAAATACCCGAGCCGGAATAACAGCGCTTCGTCACGGACCGTTCCCACCGTGAAGAGAGCGATATTCGCCTGCTTGCCCATCTCGATAATCCGTTCGATATGCCGGTCGTTCTCCACCATTTGCTTTACATCCGCATGATCAAATACGACGGGAAGCGGGAGATAGCGCGGCATCGTTTGAAAAGCCTCTGCAAACAGCTGAATCGTTTCAGCAGAATACGTGTTCACCCGGGAGTGGCTGATGCCGCCTTTCAGCTGGACGACCTCGACGCCTTTTACCTCCTTCGGCTGCATGTTTTGCGCAATTTGATACATCGTGGTTCCCCAGCTGACACCGACAATGTCGCCGTCTTTCACCGTTTCATGCATATATTCTGCACCATAGCGGCTTAGGTCATGTGTAATTCCTGCATAATCGGGTGTCGGGGAAAACACAACATGCGCCTCGAGAAGCCCGTACTTTTCTTCAAGCATTGAACCGAGGGCATCCAAATCCTCAAACGGGTCCATGACGCGAATCTGGACAAACCCTTTTGCTTTTGCATATTGCAGCAGCCGGGAAACGGTCGGCCTTGAAATGTTGAGCTGCTCAGCAATTTGCTGCTGACTGTAATCAGACTGATAGTAGAGCCTTGCCGCTTCTATGCTTAATTGTTGTTTTTCCCGATCCATTCCGCACCTCCCTGTGGATCAGTTCATATTGAAACTGCTTTCGATTTGCTTTTATTATACAGGCTGACGCCGGCTTTCATCCACCTGATTTCAGAGAAATTGAAAAACGCTCTAAACGCGGACCTGTCCAGAGCTCACTTCTTCCATGTCATAGACTGATAAATGCCTTTCATAATGGCGTACATTCCATATAAAATCAGCCCGAACGCCAACATAGATAGAATCCATTTGCCATGCGGCTGCTGTGCGAGTTCGGCGAGCGCGCCGTCAAAGCCTCTTGTATCATCAGGGTCAGCGGTCATGGCTGTCTTAATGAGAAAATAGCCGATGGCCGAGAAAATAATCGCTCGGGCGATATGGCCTGCGCGCCCGGTGTTTTTCGCGATGCATATCATCTGTTTGTTCATTTTTGATGTATCGAATTCTCTCATAAATGAAGCCCGGACGCCCTTCACAAATTGAACGATCGCAAATAGGACAAAACCCGCACCCGTAAGCCCTGTGAGCCATTGGCCAAACGGCTGTGCCAATACATAAGCGGACCACGTCTGTTCTGACGTGCTTCCTCCCCCTTGGCCAAATATAAATCGCAAGGCTTTCCAAGCAATGGTTCCGTATACAGCGGCGCTAAAAAGATTTCCCATCCTCCGCGACAGCCCACGCCTGCTTGTTCCGTGTCCCTCTGTGTCTTTGAACGCGCTCAACACCATCCATATCACATAGCCGGTGAGACCGACGCCAATGAGCAAAAGCAAGATCGGTCCATACGGCATGCGTGATAACATGTGGAGCGCTCCGCTCGAATCTTTCGCGCTTCCCGCTCCAGCTGCCGTCATACACGCTAAGATCCCGAGCAGGATAAAAACGCCGCCAAATGCAAAGTAACCAAACCTCCCGCACCTCTTAATCCAAGGCTTGGTTTCTTGTTTGATTTTAGAAAAACACCGTTCTTTTGATTCCATGTGCTAAACCTCTCTCGCCAAAAACTTACTAAATCATTCCCGTCTGGATAAAATTGAAACAGCAAGAAGAAATAAACCGCATATTAATCGTAATATTCAACTGGACTCCTGAAGCTTGATGATAGTTCTGGACTGAATAATGGTGTTGACCATGCAACAGCAGCTACTGCCCGTCATATCGCCTGCTAGTTTTCCTATGCACATCGCTGTTGCGATTCTATTTCCTTACCTGCCACAAAACCACCACTATTTGCTCATTCCGATAATGTTTCAGTGAATACCGTACTTACCATGTTTACTCTTTTTCATTTTTCATTGCCTCTTTTGATCTAGCTCAATCCGATTTTCCTTTCTCACATGCCAAACGGTGTTTTTCTAGAACATCACTAATTTGTAACGACAGATTATATTGACATAATTCAAAAAAAGTGCACGCTTAACTATGAAGTTATTTACTTTGAAGGTGGTGAATAAGTAATGGATAATGTTTCTTTAGTTTACAAAGAATTCGGTGACCCGTTAAAAAACTTACAACTTAGCAATGGAAAGAAATCACCTCTCAAGCCAAATGAAATTCTTGTCAAAATGCTTGCTAGCCCTCTCAATCCTTCTGATTTAATTCCAATTAGAGGGGCCTATTCTCATAGAATTAAGCTGCCGTCAGTTGCAGGTTATGATGGCGTAGGTATTGTTGTAGATCATGGTAAAGAGGTTTCAGGGTCGATGATTGGAAAAAGGGTTCTTCCTGTAAGAGGAGAAGGAACTTGGCAACAATATGTAACCACAGCATCTAATTATGCATTAGAGGTTCCTCCATCAATCAGTGATGAAGATGCTAGTCAGCTGTATATTAATCCATTAACAGCTTGGCTCATTTGCACGGAATCATTACAAGTTCAACCAAATGAAATAGTTTTAATGAATGGCGGAGGTACATCTATCGCAGGGCTGTTTGCACAGATTTCTACTTTACTGGGATTCCGCTTAGTCGTCATTACACGAAACAGCCGCAAGGTAAGCAAACTTCAAAAACTTGGGGCATGGAGAGTGATCGATACTTCCAAGGGTTCTGTACCCGAACAGATTTCTGATTATTGCGGCAGATCTGTTGACCATGCAATTGACTCTGTTGGAGGAGAAAGCGGCGAATTGTTAGCTCGGGCGTTAAAACCTCAAGGAACATTTATCAGTTTTGGGCTTTTGTCAGGTATACCAAATAATTGGAAAAGGTTTCATGATGTATACCGCGTGTCACCCCAATTATTCGCCTTAAGACTCTGGAATGAGAGACATTCCGTTTCTGAATATCGCAATCGCTTTTCGGAGGTCATTAAGCTTTTCAAGAGCGGAAAAATGGTAATGAGTGCTCCAGAAAAGATATATGATTTTGAAAATTTTCATGATGCCTTGAAACATTATGAAAAGCCGGGTTTGGATGGAAAAATACTGCTGAACTTTGCAATGAATAAGGAGATGTAACATTTGATTGATTTTTCATTAACAGAGGAACAGAAACACATTGGAATGATAGTTTGCACGCAAATATGTTTTGTGCAAAAAAGAATTCTATGTTTGTGTTTTGAACTGACTAAACAGGAAATCCAGCCTCCTAAAAGGCTGGATTTTCTTATTTCGCCAACACAAGCTCTTGAATCGCATGCGCAACGCCGTGTTCATTATTGGAGCGCGTTTGAAAGTTTGCTGCCTCCAATATTTCCGGAATGGCGTTTGCCATGGCAACGCCGCAGCCCGCCCATTCAATCATTGTCAGGTCGTTCCCGTTGTCGCCAATCGACATGACTTCGGCCTGTTCAATTCCAAGCAACTCCGCCAGCTGGCGTACTGCATTTCCTTTGCTGGCTTCAGGGTGCAGAATTTCATAAAAGAAAGGCGCGCTTCTAACCATCGTGTATTTTTCTCTCACGTCTGTAGGAATCGATGTAATGACGTGGCTTAAGTTCTCCGGTTTATCAATAAACATCACTTTCGGGATGAGGATGTCTTTTGGCATTTCGTCAACTTTTCGGTAGTAAAGCGGCACTTGTGTCACATAGGATTCGTATACGGTAAATTCGCTGATATCGCGGTTAGGCGTATACAAAGAAGATGAATCAAAGAAATGCATCGGCGTCTTCAGCTCTAAGCTCAGGTCATATAATGATGTCAAATCATCATATCCGAGAGACAGCTCCGTAACCACTTCATTTGTATGCGTGTTTTGAACGAGCGCTCCGTTATATGCGATGACATAATCGCCTTCTTCAATTAGATTCAGTTCATCTAAATATCTCCGCACTCCCCCGATAGGCCGCCCGGTGCAAAGCACAATTTTAACGCCTTCCGCTTTTGCCGCGTGAAGCGCGTTGCGGACCTCCTCTGTTACTTCATGGTGGTCATTTAAAAGTGTTCCGTCCATATCAATTGCAATTAGTTTGTACATCCTGCATCTCCTTCGTGTCGTTTTCCGGCTATAGTCCCATCATATCGTTTTTTCTTTTTGATATTCAACTGGAAGAGATGATTTTCTTCTGATTCTATTAAGACGCCGGCCTTGTCTTCTGATGCGCGTGCGCGGTTTCCGCTTTCTTTCTGTCACCATTTCGCCGTTTTCTGCTTTTTTCTGTTTCATCAACAGGAAGCCGGCAGCTAAAAAAGGAATGCCGGTTATATTCAAGATGGCGAGTTTCACACCTGCCGCCGCCAAAAAGACTGACCATGATGATGCAGGGTCCCGTCTAATCATGACGTAAGCGGCCACTTCCATCACAATCAAGATGGCATGCAACACGACACAATAAATAAGAAAGGCAAGCGCAAAAAACAAAATATAATTGACGAAAGCCCCTGAGTACATCATAGCGCGCATCATTTGGATAAACGATAAGGATTGCATAGATCCGCTGATGACATTTGGGTTATAGATCGTATAGTCACTAAATAAATGTTTCATCTTGAGAAAAACCCCTACTATCAAGGTCCATTGTATGATATGTAAAATAAGTCCTGTTAACACCAGGCTTTCAGCTTTTTTATTTCTCATATGTCTCCTCCTTGCCAGCCTTTGATTCTATTCTAGTCATTGTTTTTGTCTGGCCATTTTGCTCCCATATCAACGTCCCGTTTTCTCCTCTTTTCAGCGTGCTTTTGATCGGATAATAGGAGCCGAGATACTGAATCTCGATGGACCCGTCAGTGCTTTGGGACAACACCTTGTATGCATTAGAAGGGAGCTGTACCTCTCCTCTTCCTTTTATCATTTCCGTCTCCAGCACCTCATCTTTGGTAAATGTAACCGTTGCTGACCTCACGCCATCCATAGGTCCTGGGGTTATTCCCTCATCCCACGTTCCGTAATAAAACGGCGTCTCCTCCTTTTGCTGCTGGCAGCCCCCTATCATGAAACATAAAGCCGCTAGTAACATGACACAGTTTTTTCTCATGGCGATCACCGTCCTTTCTCTCCTTGTTGGGTGAATGCCGTGGCACTGTGCCAATGACTACATAAGTTATAAAGAATTCACCCATACATTACATTTTTAAGGAGATTGATCACATGTACCCTTATCCATATTACGGCCCGCAGCCGCATCAGCAGGAACCTTCCTATAGCCACTATGAATACAATCCTCATCCGCGGCAGGATGAATACAACCCACAACCCATAGACAGACAGCCGCCGGCATTAGAAAGAAGAGTTGCAGCTCTTGAACGGCAGAATGAACAACAAACAAGGGAATTGACACGGCTCACAAATGAAGACCGGCGCCAAAATCGAGAAATTGCCCGGATGGCCGAACAGGTCAGTCAGTTAAGCCAAGCTATTGAACGCCATACCCGCCGCTTAAATCGGCTCAATCAGCGCCTCCGTACAGTCGAAAACAGGCTGAATATCCCATTTACCGCGGGTGAAGGCGGTTTTTGAAGCGGGCAAACAAAAAAGCGGAAGACGACTCCCCCATTTCAGGGCTTCGTTTTCCGCCATCCTTACTGTATGAATAGCGGAACATTTACATAAAAAGGGTTTGTACAAAGTATACAATTCTACACCGACTGTGTTCAAAGAAAGAAAAACTGAGGAAAATAATTGTAGTTTCTCGTTTGAGGAATTTCTTTTCAATCAGGTTGCATGATAATACCGACTCACGTCAATCGATCACATGGAGGGATAACTCATGCACAATATACAACACGGCTTGCAGCAGCTGAACCAAGCCCGCCAGACTGCTCAGCAGCTTATTCAGCAAACACAGCAAAGCAGCCAGCAATATCGTCAAATGCTTCATCAGGAACAGCAAAACATCCAAATGCTGCAGCAAATTCTAAACCACGAACAACAAGCTGCACATACCATTCAGCAAGCGCTGCACGGACATGACACGGCCATTCAAAAATGCCAGCAAGTTGTCAATATGTGCAACCAAATGCAGCAGGAACTCACTGGACAATCCAGCGTGATGAATACGAATGTTTCTACACTTCCGTTCGGCCAAAACACGTCATTCCAGCAGCATTCCTATCAGCAGTAACCATAGAAAAAGCTCAATACACTGTTCGTGTTGAGCTCAGACCGAAGACAGACCCCCACTTCAAATTTTGATTTGAGGCGGGGTCTTTTATTTCAATTTAATCATTTCTTTACGATTCATGACAGCAAAAACGGCCTGCATTGAACACGATTTTAGACCCTTCAAGATGATCTTTATCTGCGTTTACCACAAAAAAGGCAAATCCATAGTTTTATCTCCGCTAATAACTCATAATTACAAATTCACCTATATTATGTTAAAAAATTGATTTATTTGTCGATATCATCCATAACAAACGAAAAGATGAAAAGAGGAAATGGTATGCACATAAAGGATATTGTCCAGCTGCAATACTTTGCACAACAAATCAATAAACAAAGTCATACATCCATCCGCAAAAAAGATACAGTGGCAAAACAGGAGAATCAGTTCCATGCTTACATAAAATCATCGCCCGCACAGAACAACAGTCTGAAACGAATCAATTATTCTAGAGAATCGGTGATGAGTGATAAGACTGATGTGGCAAAACGCTATCAACGAGCGAATGAGCAAACAGTTGTAGATACAGGTGAGGAAACGTTAATTCATAGTAGAAATCCATATGTTTCCGAAAGTGACATTAAACTTCAAATACTTGATGAAAAATATAGTCGAATCAATAAAATCAATTTGTCAAAAGAGTATCCGTTTGATTATATACGCGATAAATATAAAAATGCCAATTCACCATATTTTCGTCATGATTTAACAAGTGAAGAGAGACAAGCAGCATATGACAATGAGACAGAGTGGCTTTATAAAGGGAAAGCACAACATTACAATATGCGTGATGCGGCATTTCGTCATGTGGATATGTCTGCACCAAATGAGGATGATCGAGCAAAAGCATTTCAGCGAGATATCGTGAATCAACAAATGGGTCTTCTCTTTGATCGCCAAAACTTGACGATTCCGGAGAATACACAATTAACATTTACCATTACACCATTTGATTATGCTACAACAGTAACTGGAATTGATGATCAACATATCATTGATACCATTGAAGCACTTTTGAATAGCGGTGATAACGGCAAAGAGTTATTTCAACATATCATGGGAAGCAAAACAGATGATTCTGCACAATTTGAGAAAGAGCCATACGACAAGTATCAAGCCGTTCGAGAAATATATGAAAAAACCGGTTATCTTCTTGGTGATCTTCAAGCACAAAATGGAACGTTCATGACAGAGGATGGTCGTGATATTTTGGATGTGTATCGTGAAGCTTTAGAAAAAGATCCATTAACGAAAGACTTTACCTCAGTAGCGTTATCTCATTACGGTTCTGAAGTAAGGCACCTTGCATCGGTTGGTTATGATACGATTCCCGACTTGGTTTTATCTATTCATTATCAAAATGGGTCCCTTGAGGATATGGGCCAGAGCAAAAGTTATGGTACAAACAACCGCGCTTGGCTTCCGTCATTGCATCTTTCGAATCGTTAGAAACGCACTCATTCGATACTTAGAAAGATGAGAAATAAATAAAAAAAGAAGGCAATCGACCAAACGTGATGCTTGAACAACGCCGTCACCTGTAAAAATCGTGCCCAACAACGCTCTCCATTCCTGTCTGCACGCGTTTTCATGACAAGGTGAAAATGAAATCTTTTGTCCTCAGCCGGACTTTGCCATCAGAAAAAGCTCAACACCCTGTTCGTGTTGAGCTTTTTCTTACCGTTCCTTGCGAATATGTATATCCTGAATAGACTGCTTCGGAGCATGAAATCTGCTCTCGGCTTCACTTCTTGCCTCAGCAAAGGCCCGTGCCTCCACATTGTCTTTGTAGACATCGAGCTGAATCAGATACAGCGGACGCACTTTAAAACCATGAATAATCGTCACAGCCCATAATGGGAGAACAACAAAAATTCCTGGTTCATCGGGCAGCACAAAACCAAATGCAAATACGAAAAAATAAATGATTCCATACATGATCCACTTTCTATTTCTGACCTTGATGCCAATAAATAAAAAAGCAAAAAAACTGGTTATGGCAAAAGGCATGAAAATAAACAGCATCCACCAGCTATTCAGCCACTCCCACGCGGCACCTCTTTTTGTGATTCCCATATTTTTCTCCTCCCATTCACCTATAATAATTGATTAAGCATACCGCGTCATCTGTAAACGAAAAAAACTTTCTCTCCCTAAAATAGAGATAGACGGAGAACAGGTTTCTTGCTATATTATTAATTGATAATGATAATCATTATTAATGAAATCACCATACATATTGGGGGGTCTTGATGAAAAAGAACATATTGCTCGTGGGCATGCTGGTGCTGCTTCTTATGTTTGCCAGCGCTTGCAGCGGCACGGCTTCGAAAGGAAGCTCAAGTGATTCAGATACCGAAAAGACAGAAATGAGAACATACAAATCAACAAAAGGGAACGTCAACATTCCGGTACATCCAAAACGCATCGTCACTGATTTTTATGCTGGAGAATTGCTGTCTGTCGGAGCGAATGTGGTCGGCTCGGGCTCATGGTCATTTGATAATCCGTTTTTAACATCAAAGCTAAAAGATGTGAAGAATATCGGTGATCCAATCAGCGTTGAAAAAGTGATGGAGCTTCAGCCTGACTTAATTGTTGTCATGAATGAAGAGAATGTCGATCAATTAAAGAAAATCGCTCCAACTGTTGTTGTTCCTTATAACACAGCGAAAAATGTACAGGATACAGTCAGCATGTTCGGGGATATCGCCGGAGCGAAAGATGAAGCAGCATCATTTATGGCTGACTTTAACAAAAAAGCGGAAGCAGCCAAAAAGAAAGTGGCCGGCGTCATCGACAAGGATGCAACCTTCGGCATATATGAAAACACGGACAAGGGCGAATTCTGGGTGTTTAATGATAATGGCGGACGCGGCGGCCAAGCTGTATACAACGCGCTTGGGTTAAGAGCGCCTGAAAAAATCGAACAGGATGTCATTAAAAAAGGAGAGATGAAACAGCTCTCTCAAGAGGTTATTCCTGAGTATGCCGCAGATTATATGTTCATTACGGACTACAATCCGAACGGCGAAAGCAACACACTCGATAAGCTAAAGGAATCCGCTATCTGGAAAAACCTAGACGCTGTCAAACATAACCGTGTGTTCATCAACGATTTTGACACATTCTACCCGTACGACCCGATCTCCGTCAGCAAACAGGTTGATTTGATTGCTGATATGCTGGTGAAGCGCGAGAAAGAAAACCAAAAATAAAAAATGGCATGACAAAAGCACTCACGCTGACGTGAGTGCTTTTTCTTCAGCTGACTTGCTGTCTAGCGGCTTTTCCCGCTGAGCCGAATTCTCTCATTTTGCTTTTCACTGTTTCTTTTACCGCGTCGATTCCCGGGGTCATATAAGCGCGGGGTTCATATAAGTCAGGATTGTTCTCGAACATGACGCGCGTTTTTTCTGCCCATGCCACCATACATTCTGTATTGATGTTGATCTTCGCGTGGCCAAGCTGGATTGTTCGTGCGATTTGATCAGCCGGAATTCCCGATGCGCCGTGAAGAACAAGCGGAATGTTCGTGGTCTTAGCGATTTCCTCCATCTCTTTGAAGCCGAGTTTAGGCTCACCTTGATACTTGCCATGTACTGATCCGAGCGCAGCCGCCAGGGCGTCAATATTGGTTTCTTCCACGAGACGCTGGCATTCATGAAGATCAGCGTATTTGACACCGCCCACAAGGCCGTCCTCCATGCCGCCTACTGTGCCGACTTCAGCCTCCACTGACACACCGTGAAGCTTCGCATAGTCCGCTACCTCTTTCGTCATGGTGATGTTCTGATCAATCGGCGAATGTGACCCGTCAATCATCACCGAGCTAAACCCTGCGTCAATGGCTTGTTTGCAGCGCTCCACACTGCTTCCATGATCAAGATGAAGGACAACGGGAACGGTAACTGACAATTCTTCCATCAGCGTATTGACCATCGCGGCTACGGTTTTGAATCCGCCTAAATAGTCGATCAGCCGGTCCGACGCCGCAGCAATGACAGGCGACTGTTCTTCCTCCGCAGCCTGTAAAATCGCCTTCGTCCACTGCAGGCCGTTGATATTAAACTGGCCGATTGCGTAATGCTCCCGCTTTGCATCTTCAAGAAGCTCTTTCATCGATACAAAAGCCATGTTCACCCCTCCTTTATCCATTAGATCTTGAAGTATTTTGAAACAACATCAACCGTTGTTTTTTTCGCTGTTTGAATAGCTTCCTCGGCACTCAGCTTATAGTATTCGGGACGGAAGAGCTCAACCGATACAACATCAGAAAACCCGATTTCTTTGAGGGCTGATAAGTGGGCATCTAAGTCAATCGCCCCTTGGCCAGGCCACACACGATCCTCATCCGTTAAAAAGCCGATTGGGAAATCTTCGGTATCATCGATGTGGTAGATGAAAATTTTCTTTCCGTCCGCCTGCTTTAAGCTCTCGATATTTGACCCCATCGCATGGAAGTGGAAACTGTCAAGGACAAGCCCGACATTGTCACGGTCGACCGTGTTTATGATGTCGTATGCCTGTTCAAATGTGTTAACTGTGCACTGTGGATGGCCGACAAACTCGAACGCGATTTTTACGCCGTACGGCTCCGCGATATCTGAGAGCTCAGTCAGCACCTCTACACTGCTCTTTTTGATCTCTTCTTTTACAATTTTCTGCTCAGTCACAAGCGGAACGGCCACGACATATTTCACACCGAGGGTTTTGCACGTTTCCATCATATCTTTAAATTCAGCGATGATCTCATTGTGCCCCTTTTCATCACGGTTGTTGAAGAAAACGAGTGCGTTTAAAGCAAGCGGTTTGATGTGATGGGTTTGAAAATACTTCGCCAGATCGTCCAATGTATGGTCTTTTAAGTACTCTGGCAGCTTATCCAATGTGCGGATTTCAATATAATCATAGCCGTGCTTTTCGCATAGTTCTAAATCCTGTTTAAGATTTGAGTTTTCCAATGTTGTTGCTTCATTAAAACAAAGTTTCATGTCAGACTCCCCCATCTGCGTTTTAGATATGAAGGGAGTTCGGCAGGAAGGCTGTTTACCATATCCCGCCGAACTCCATGCTCAGCTTATGCCAGACCTAATTCTTCTTTCATTTTTTGAAGCATAAAACGGCTTGATTCATCCGCTCTTTTATCAACCCAAGCAAATACGGCGTTGGTCGCAATTCCATCGAACTTCATTTCTCTCATCTTTCTGAAAATCGTATCAAAATCAACTTCGCCTTGGCCAATGTCTAAATGCTGATGAACCGTTACTTTGGCGTCAGGCGGGTTGACGATATAGCGCAGGCCATGAGCCGCTTTGTGATTATAGGTATCCGCAAATAAAACATGTGTAAGGCGGTCGCCGGCTTCGTCAAACATGGTCTCGATGTCGCCTTTGCCGTCATCATAGAAGAACGTATGCGCTGTCGAGTAGACAAGATTGATCCAATCCTTGTCTAGCGCGCGGATCATATCCATCGCGCCTTTGTGCGTTTCGATAAAATCGTATGGATGGGCTTGAAGATTGAGTTTAACGCCTTCTTTTTCAAAGACTGGCAGAAGCTCATCCATCGATTTGATAAATTTTTCTTCACTTGTTAAAGGATCATATTTTGAACCGCTGAATTCACTGTTCATCAAATCCACTTCAAGTTCAACCGCAATTTCGATCGCCCTTTTCCAATTGCGCACCGCAGCCTGGCGGCGATCTTCATCAGGGCCCGCCCAGTGGTAAAGAGGGAGGAGAGATGAAAGCTTAACACCTGTATCCTTTAAAAGCCGCTTTAATTGTTTGATTTTTGCTGAATCGACCTTCGGATATTTATAAAATGGACAAAAATCCTCACGAGGCGACAGCTCAATATATTCATAGCCAAGCTCCGCCGTTTTATAAACCATTTCCTCCAACGTTAAATCATCACGATACATCGATGGATCCAATGCTAATTTCATATTTTCACTCCTCTATTATTTTAGTTTTCAACTGTTGTATAAGATTGATAGAATTCAGGCTTTTCCTTCAAATCAACTTTTTCTTTTTGTCCGGATTCCTGAGCTTTTACACACGCGTCAGTCGTAACAGCGGCAATATAGCCGTCCCACGCCGTCGGTCCGCTGACCTCGCCTTTCTTTTGAATCGAATCAATGAAGTCTTGAATTTCCACATCGTACGCAGCCACAAAGCGTCTCTGCCAATCCATCAGAATATCCGTGCTGAATTTCCCTTCTTTTCTCATGCTGATGCTTGATGGTTCAGGGAGCTTGATGACACCGTCTTCTCCGACGATTTCACATTGAATGTCATAGCCATATTTACAGTTCACATAGATTTCTGCATTGATGACGATGCCGCCTTTTGTTTCAATGACTACGATTTGCGGATCTTTTAAATGCGGAAGCGCATTTTTCGATTTTTTCGGATAGATGACTTGAACGGACTCGTAGTCATCATTGACGAGCCAGTGCAGCACATCAATTTCATGAACAAGCGTATCAACAACGGCCATATCCGTTGTGTAATTTTCGGCAACACTTGGGTTGCGGTGCGCGCAGTGAATCATAAGCGGCTCACCGATGACATGGTTATCGAGCGCTTCCTTCAGCTGTACGTAACCGCTGTCATAACGGCGCATGAAACCGACTTGAACAAGGCGTTTGCCCACTTTGATTTCCTCTTCGACGATCCGCATGCATCCTTCAGCCGTTGTCGCGAGCGGTTTTTCACAGAACACGTACTTTTGGGCTTTGATCGCTTTCAATACGCTCGATTCATGCGCAGGGCCCCAGCTTGTCACTAAGACAGCGTCTACATTTTCGTCTGCAAGCAGGCTGTCATCGTTCGGATAAACCGACGCGTTTAATTGGTATTGCTCAACGACCTTTTGTGCTGCTTCTTGATTCACATCGGTTACAGCAACGATTTCCGCGCCGGACAGCTTGTTCGTGATCCGGTTAATATGTTCTCTTCCGATTGCTCCAGTTCCAATTACGCCAATACGTAAACTCATTGACAGCCACTCCTTCTGTTGGTTACATGATTTTGCTTTCTGTTCCTTGCTTTACCTGGCTCCGATGAGAGCCGTAGAGTTCTTCTTGAATTTCTTCAAGCGACTTGCCAGACGTATTCGGCGCGTAGAGAAGCCCGATGATCATACTGGCCGTCACACATCCGAGAAGAATTGCAGCCATTGTTCCAATGCCGAAATTGGTCATAACCATTGGGACAAACAAGCTCCAAATCCCTATTGAAATACGGACGAGGAAAAACATCAGTCCTTGTGCAGATGCACGATACTGCGTGGGAAAGATTTCACTGGCCCATAACTGATAGTTTGCTTGCTGCCCGGCTCCGTTATTGATGCCGATCACAACAATAAACAGGAGCAGAATCGGCATGCCCTCAACCGGCAGCAGAAACAGTGTCCATCCAATCACCGCCATAAAGGCCGCGATTCCAAATACAGTTTTTCTATACTTGTCAGCATAGGGCATGAAGATCAAGGCGACCCCTAACCCTGTGAAGATAAACAGCCCCATTTGCAAAAGGTTTGCCGTAGTGGGCGATACACCGCCGACCTGCTGATAAATGTATGGCATAAAGAAGCCCATCACGCCGGCTGCAAGATTCCAAACCAGAAACACACCCATTAAAAACAGTATGTTTTTCAGATACATCGGCTTGAGCAAATCAAAATACGATGTTTTGTTCAGTATGGCAGGCTTCCCTGCCTGCGAATGTCCCGGCTGTGTTTTTGGCTGCCAGGCATCTGACTCTGGAAGCCTGATTCTCAGCACGTACGTGATCAGCGCGATGACAAGCAGATGGGCAAATACAATTTTATTGCCCAGAAGGCCTAAATCACCGACCAGTACGGAGAGAAGCAGCACAACCACAGCCCCCGCGGCCCAGGCGACTTGTGCGACGCCGCAATGCCGGGCCCGATTTTTCTTTGGCGCATTTTCTGCGATAATTGTCCATGACGCGGTAATGTCGGCCCCTACTGATAAACCGATAATCATGTAACCGCTTAACAACATGGGGAAATTAGCCCCGAACAGAACCAAACAAATCCCTAGCGCATACACAAGCATGCTATTGGTATAAACAGCCTTCCGTCCGATTTTATCTGCTAGAAACCCGCCTAACAAAGCGCCGACAGCGGCTGAAATTGCATTTGCGCTTAGCGCGCCAAGCAGCCCGATCTGCGTATCAGATAACTTGAGGTAACTGACCCATAACGATAAACCAGCAGATCCAGCTACAATGGAACCGGCGTCAATATAATTGGCCAATGCCGCTGCGATTGTCCGTTTATTGAAGGCTGAATCCGCTTTGGTATGTCCCATATATTCAGTCCCCATTAAACCAGATCCAACAACTGCTTATCAATATAGTTTCTTGCGATTAATGCATACTCAAGCGGGTTTGCGACATCGGGGTCCTGTTCAGCTTCAACGACAATCCATCCGGAATAATTGTTCTTTAACAGCAGCTGATATACGTCTCTAAAATCAATGCACCCATCGCCGGGGACAGTAAACATGCCTTTTAAAAATGATTGCCGAAACGACTCCCCTCCGAGTCTGCATTGTTCCATGACATTTAGGCGGGCATCTTTAAAATGCACATGCTTAATGCGTCCGATATGCTTCTCAAGCATTCCCATGTAGTCACCGTCAGAAATATACGCATGCCCTGTATCATAAAGGAGGTGTACATGCGCAGGGTCTGTTCCTGCCATCAGCCGGTCGACTTCTTCTGCCGTTTGGACACCAGTGCCAAGATGATGGTGATAGACGAGCTTTAAGCCATGCTTGTCGGCAATTTTGCCAAGGTGATTCAGCCCTTCGCAAAGCCGTTCCCATTCATTATCCGTAAAGTGCGGCTTCTCTTTGAAGACGTTTTTCTCTAAGCCTTGTACGCTGTGGGTTTGTTCAGAAACGACAGCGACGTCCGCGTTTACTTGCTGTAAATACTCACAATGCAGGGTAAATGCTTTTGCCGCTTCACCAAGTCCATCACGCAAGATAAAACTGCTGAACCATTTTCCTGCGATTCTTAAATTTCGAAGTTTCAGCTCTTTGTTCAGGATGGCAGGTTCGGGGAAAAAGCCCCCGACTTCCGTGCCTTGAAAACGTGCGACAACAATATCACTTAACAAATGCTGCAGTGTATTTCCCGCTCCGATTTCAGGAATATCATCATTCCGCCACCCTATTGGAGCAATGCCCCACAGGATCTTATCTTTGCCCATCGATGAGCCTCCCCCCTAATACTGCTTCGCAGAATTCAGCATTTTCTTTTTTGCTTCGTATGCCTTCTGAACACTTTCTTGTTCAGACACTTCTGCCACGCCGACGTGCCACCAGCTGTCATAGCCGTCCGTCATTGTTTTTGGCAGAACCTTCATTTCAATTAACGTTGATACGTCCTGTTTCTTCGCATCCTCTAACGCCGCTTTTAACTCCTCTACTGTGTTTGCACGGTAGGTTTTCGCGCCGTATCCCTCCGCAACTTTTGCGTAATCAACATTCAAAATTTGGTTGTCATCTGTGCGGAACTCGCAATAGTAGCTGCCGCTGCCATGATCCATTTGCAAGTTGTTGATACATCCAAAACCAGAGTTATCAAAGAGCAGCACATTGATTTTCTTGTTGTACTGAATCGCCGTAATCAGCTCGGAGTGAAGCATTAGAAAGCTGCCGTCTCCGACAATGGAATACACTTCTCTGTCAGGGTGGGCCAGTTTCAAGCCCAGTGTCCCGGACACTTCATAGCCCATGCAGGAATACCCGTATTCCAGATGATACGTATTCGGAACATTAGAATGCCACAGGCGCTGCAAATCTCCTGGAAGGGAGCCTGCTGAACAGATGATCACGCTGTCCTCTGGAATCGTCTCGTTGATGGTCAGCAATGCCGTTGTTTGCGGAAGCTCTGTATTCAACGCGTCAGCGTATTCATTTAGAACCTCTTGAGAAAAATGATGTTTGATTTCCGGATCAAACGCTTCCCGTTTAAACGTCACTTTGCTGAGGCGTTCGCGTTCAGCGAGCCATTCGTCCTTCAGCTCTTTAATCGTTGAGCCGAATTCACTCTTATAGCCTTCAAGCAAGCCGTGCAGTTTGCCAAGCGTCACTTTCGCATCCGCCACCACTTGGAACGCATCGAGTTTATACGCCTGCATTCGGTTGACATTGATGTTCAGGAACTTCGCTTTATCAAAATCAAAAGCGGTCTTAGAGGATGTCGCAAAATCCGTGTATCTTGTGCCGATACCGATTATCAAATCAGCTTGGCGGGCCGCTTTATTTGCCGCAAGTGTACCTGTGATGCCCATTCCGCCGAGGTTGTTCGCAAAATCAGCTTCAACGGTCGACTTTCCTGCCTGCGTTTCAACTAACGGAATGTGATACGCTTCAGAAATGGCGACCAATTCATCGCGCGCACCGGAGTATTTTGCGCCTCCGCCGACGAGGATCACAGGATGCTTGCTGGCTTTGATCAGCTCCGCCGCACCTTGAAGCTCGCGCTCGCTCGGCTGCATGCGATCAATATAGTGAACCCGTTTGACGAAGAAACTTTCATCAAAGTCGTACGCTTCTCCTTCAACATCCTGAGAAATACAAATCGTTGCCGGACCTGCTTTTGCCGGATCAGTCATGACTTCAAACGCCCGCAGCAAACTGCTCATAAGCTGCTCAGGGCGCGTAATGCGGTCCCAGTATCTCGATACAGGTTTCAATGCATCGTTTGTTGTAATCGCCGCACTGTATTCTTGCTCCATTTGCTGCAGTACAGGGTCTGGCTGTCTTGTCGCAAATGTATCTGCCGGAATCAAGAGAACCGGGATATTGTTTGCCAATGCGGTGCCGGCCGCCGCCACTAAGTTGGCCGCTCCCGGTCCGACGGATGTAGAGACCGCATATATTTTTCTTCTCAGCATTTGCTTGCTGTACGCCATTGCGGCATGCGCCATTCCTTGTTCATTTTTCCCTTGATAAACTTTCAAATGGCCTGCATCCTGCTCAAGCGCCTGCCCGATCCCCAGTACGTTTCCATGACCGAAAATCGTGAAAATCCCTTCAACGAAAGGCTCTTCCCTTCCATCTACATGGATGTACTGCTGGTTTAAGAATTTAATCAGCGCTTGTGCTGTTGTTAAGCGAATTTTCTGACCCACAAACGATCCCACCTTTACTCGATCTTTTTCAATTATGACTGTGCTTCAATAAGCTGTACGATTTCTTCCGCAGTCGGCATCGCTTCTGACGAACTGTGCTTGCTCACCACAATGGAGGCTGAAGCGCTGCCGTATTTCAATGCCGTTTCAATATCTTTTCCGCTGACAAGGCCATAGATGAAGGCTGATGCATAAGAATCACCGGCTCCAAAGGTTTTCAGCACTTTTGTCTTGTACGCTTGGGCGCGGAATACCTCGCCGGATTTGCTGTATGCGTAAGAGCCTTCGACGCCGTGTTTGATGACAACGAGGTCGGCTGAATGCTCAAATAAATGGTTGACGGATTCCTCATTGCTTCCGCCTGTGAGGTTTTCCATTACATCAAATTCATCGCGTGTGCCGATGACGACATCAGACTGCTCGGCGACCAAAGAATAGTAAACGGCTGTTTCATCAGCTGACTGCCACGTATACGGGCGGTAATCGAGCTCGAACACCACTTTGACCTGATGCTTTTTCGCGTATTGAACAGCTTTTAACACCGCTTCCCGTGACGGGCTTTTGGCGAGCGCTGTACCGGAAACAAGCAGCATTTTCGCATTTGCGATATAGTCCTCGCTTACCTCTGAAGGCTCAAGATAAAGATCCGCCACATCATCGCGATACATTAAGATGCTGCATTCTTCTGGGCTGAGGATTTCTGTAAATGCAAGGCCCGCTTTATGACCATCTTGATCCACAATCATTTGTGTTGTATCAACACCGGTTTTTCTCATATAGGACTCTATGAATCTTCCATGCTGGTCATCTGGAATTTTGCCGATGAAGCCCGCTTTTAAGCCAAGCTTCGCGCTGCCGATCGCGATATTCGCAGGTGAACCGCCGACGTATTTCGAAAACGTCATCGTTTCTTCCATTGGGCGGTTGTATTCCACTGCGTTCAAATCAATACATGCCCGGCCGATGGCAACAATATCAAAAGCCTTCTCTTCATTGAATGTATACTTCATCGTAAACAGCCACTCCTCACTTGTTAGCGTTCTAAAATCCACTCATGTGCCGGGTCGTTATGAAACTTCCATTTCCGCGTCGGCCCTGCCATGACATTTAAATAGTAGGATGTATATCCGTCCGGAACGCCTACCGGATGGTATCCCGCAGGAACAATGACAACGTTTTCATTTTCTACGGTCATTGTCTCGTCAATGGAGCGGTCATCTGTGTATACGCGCTGAAACACAAAGCCCTGTCCCGGATCTACCTCATGATAGTACGTTTCTTCTAAGAAAGATTCTTCCGGCAAATTGTCTTGGTCATGTTTATGTGGCGGATAGCTGGACCAGTTGCCGCTGTCCGTATAGACTTCAACTACTAAAAGGCTGTTAGCTGAAGGATTGGAGTCCGGAAGAATGTTGTGAACAGTACGTTTGTTTGAAAACTTCCCGCGATGCTCAATTCCGGTGTCTTCCGCTTTGATCAGCTTGGTCGGAAGCTGGTTTTCCGACGGTGAATAGCACAGCGCCACTCTTGCGTCGCTGACCGCTGTGATCTCAAATGAACGGTCATTAGAAATATAGACGCTGTCTGTCGGTTTCCGTTCGAATACGCTTTCACGTGTGCCGATATTCTCAAAAATCGACTCATGATCGCTCACAGTGATTTTCCCCGTAACCGCTACAATACAGACTTCCTGTTTTTCCAACTCTTCTGCATAACTGGAACCGGAAGCGAGATCTACCACTTTAAACTCTACATAGGTGAGATCAGAGTTGGATTTCGTTACTTCGTGCACCAGCTTGACCCCATTCGAGCCTTCATTCGACTGCGGCTTACGCAATAAATAACTCATAGTGAAGCCCTCCTCTTTCTATTGTAAGAATGAGCCCGAACAGCGCACATGGACGCCGTTCGGCTGTTCATCGTTTAGTTGAAATCAGGTGCCGGATATCTTGCCGTTACCACTTTTTTACGCGTATAGAAGTCGACGCTGTCTTTTCCGTTCGCATGCAGCGTTCCAAAGAATGAAGACTTCCAGCCTGAGAATGGGAAGAACGCCATTGGAGCCGGCACACCCAGGTTGATCCCGAGCATTCCCGCATCAATGTTTTCACGGAAGTAGCGGATTGCGTTTGAGTTGGATGTGAACAGGCAGGCACCGTTCGCAAACTCAGACTCATTGGCTATCTCAATCGCTTCTTTCAGGTTTTTCACGCGAATAACCGATAAGACCGGAGCAAAAATTTCATCTTTCCAAATCGTCATCTCTGTCGTGACATTGTCAAAGATCGTCGGGCCGACAAAGTAGCCTTCGTCAGACACATTTTCACGTCCGTCACATACGAGTCTCGCGCCTTCTTCCAAACCTTTTTCGATATAGCTGAGTGTGCGTTTCTTGTTGTCTTCGCGAATAACCGGTCCTAAGAATACACCATCATCAAGGCCGTTTCCGATGTTAATGTCAGCCACTTTTTCCTGAAGCTTCGCCATAAACTCATCAGCGATCCCTTCTTCAACCGTTACAACCGCACAAGCCATGCAGCGTTCACCGGCAGAACCAAAGGCTGCTCCGATGATGTTTGTGATCGTATCATCGAGATTCGCATCGTTCAGGACAATCGTATGGTTCTTCGCTCCTGTCAAAGATTGAACGCGTTTTAAGTTTTCGCTTCCTTTTTTGTAGACGTATTCGCCGACCGGCTTGGAGCCTACGAATGAAATCGCTTTAATTTCAGGATGCTCGAGGATGCCGTTCACCACGTCATGCGCACCGTATACGACGTTGAATACCCCTTTCGGAAGGCCCGCTTTTTCAAAAAGCTCAACCAATTTCTCTGTTAACAGCGGCGTCCGCTCAGATGGTTTTAAAATAAATGTGTTTCCGAGTGCGATTGCCATTGGGAACATCCAGCAAGGAACCATCATCGGGAAGTTGAATGGCGCGATTCCGCCGACTACTCCGATTGGGTAGCGGTAGTTTGCCGCTTCAACGTCCGTTGCGATGGAAGCAAGCGAGTCGCCCATCATCAGGGAAGGTGCTCCAGCCGCGAACTCAACGTTCTCAATTCCGCGTCCCACTTCTCCCAGCGCTTCTTTTGTGTTCTTGCCATTTTCAATGGTAATCAAATGAGCAAGTTCTTCTCTATGCTGAGAAAGCAACTGCTGGAAGTTAAATAGAATTCTGGCACGGCGCGGAACCGCCACTTTTGACCATGTTTGGAATGCCTCAGCCGCTTTTTGCGCAGCGTACTCAATATCCTCTTTTGTAGAGATCGGCACTTGGCAAAGCACTTCTTTCGTTGCCGGATTCACAACGTCTTCGTATTGATCTGTTTTGCTTTCAACCCATTCACCGTTGATATAGTTTTTTAATTTTCTGATTTCTGCCATTCTTATTGCCTCCTTCATTAGTAAACACATACACTTGTATGGATGGTTCAGGATAGATTCATATCAATATCCACTGTTTCAGTAAGCCAAGAATTAAACGCTTTCATAAAAACCAAAAAAATAAATGGCGATGCAATGTTAGATACAAGCAACCATTTCATGCAAATCAGGTTACTTTTTGGTCATTTCTTGGTTATATTCTAATCGCATAATACCCATAAGTCAATCATAAACACTAAATTTTTTCATTATTTTTATGATACTAATCTTTTAACTACTAAATAGAGTAACGAGAAGCCCGTCGAATCTTGCAAAAGATATACACCAATGTTATCATTTTTTAACCAACTATTGATCAACTCTTGGGTTTTATTATATATTTATGTTACGTAAAGATTCAAGAAGGAGTTTATTTATATGAAACTGATGCGGATTCAGGAAATGGAGGAGTACATTTTATCGCATGGGACTGTTTCCTTAGATGAGCTGTGCCAAGTGTTCAATGTCTCTAAAAACACAGTCAGACGTGATATCAACAAGCTAACGGAAAAGGGCGCGATTGAAAAAGTATACGGCGGCGTAACATCTATCGAAAAAACCGCATTGGTTCCTTTTGAAAATCGCACCATTCAGAATCAAGATGAAAAAACAAAAATTGCCCATTATGCTTCACGTTTTATTGAAGATCATGATTTAATCTTCATTGATTCAGGAACAACAACAAAGTCTATTCTCGATACGCTTGATCCTTCCAAAAATGTCACCATTCTAACCAACAGTTTGGACATTATCAATGCGGCATCAGCTTTAAAGAATATCAACTTAATCATTATCGGAAACAACTATAAGAGAAAAACGCGCTCCTTTGTCGGCATGGACGACCCGGCAATGCTTGATAAGTACAATATCAACAAAGCATTTATGTCCGCAACCGGAACAACGCTGACACATGGATTGACCAATTCGGATCTGCTGGAGTACGAAATTAAAAAAAGGATTTCGGAAAAAGCAAAAGAAGTGTATTTATTGGCTGACCATTCTAAATTCGGAACATCAACGCTTTTGACGTATGCGCCGTTTGACAGGCTGCATTGCATTGTGACATCCCAGCCATTAGATGACGAGTACACACAGTACTGCAATGAGCACCAAATCGGCATTCATCTAGCCTAACACGCTACAATGGTGTTGAGAGTCTTTCATCCATTTTATTCTAGGAGGCAGATCATGAAAAAAGCTACGCTCGGAAAATCAGACTTGCAGGTATTCCCTATCGGATTAGGAACAAATGCTGTCGGAGGACATAACCTCTACCCGAACCTGAATGAAGAAACCGGAAAAGAATTGGTGCGCGAGGCGATCCGTAATGGTGTGACCATGTTAGACACCGCTTACATTTATGGGATTGGCCGTTCCGAAGAATTAATTGGTGAAGTGCTAAGCGAATTCAACCGTGAAGATGTGGTCATCGCGACGAAAGCGGCACACAAAAAACAAGGAAATGACTTTGTCTTTGATAATTCACCAGAATTCCTTAAGAAATCAGTTGATGATAGCCTGAAGCGTTTGAATACGGATTATATCGATTTGTTCTACATTCACTTCCCGGACGAACATACGCCGAAGGATGAAGCGGTCAACGCGCTGAATGAAATGAAGCAAGCAGGGAAAATCCGCTCCATCGGTGTATCCAACTTCTCTTTAGAGCAGCTGAAAGAAGCTAACAGAGACGGCTTGGTAGATGTCTTGCAAGGCGAATACAACCTGTTAAACCGTGAAGCGGAAAAGACATTCTTCCCGTATACGAAGGAGCATAATATTTCATTTATCCCTTACTTCCCGCTCGTATCAGGATTACTGGCAGGAAAGTATACAGAAGATACAACGTTCCCTGAAGGAGACCTGCGAAACGAACAGGAACACTTCAAGGGCGAGCGTTTCAAAGAAAATATCAGAAAGGTCAACAAGCTTGCGCCAATTGCCGAAAAGCACAACGTTGACATCCCGCACATCGTATTGGCTTGGTATTTGGCAAGACCGGAAATTGATATTTTAATCCCAGGAGCAAAACGCGCCGATCAGCTGGTTGATAACATCAAAACAGCCGACGTCACGCTTTCTCAAGAAGATATTTCATTTATTGATAAGCTGTTCTCATAATAAATAAACCCGCCTTCACGTTTAAAGGCGGGTTTATTTGATTTTCCATATTTAAACTGAAATGGATTTATACACTCGATTTTTTCATTTTTTAAAAATTGAAGTTACTTTTTCCCTAAAGTCATAGTATGATAGGAATTGTTGAGCAGAAAATGCACATTGCAATCTTTCTATTGTCTTATTTTTTAAATTCTGCTTACAACTATCATCTTAGAGAAGAGGTTGAATACGATGAAGGTTTTGCTGAAAAATGAAGGCGGACTGACAAAGGAAGTAAAAGTCGGATTTAGCTGGACGACTTTCTTCTTCGGGTTTTTCCCTGCGTTATTCCGCGGTGATTTAAAATGGGCTGCCATCATGTTTATTATTTCTGTCGCCCTTGGTTCATTTACATTAGGAATCGGCGGCTGGGTCAGCGGCATTGTTTTTTCATTTATTTATAACAAGCTCTACATAAAAGAACTCATTGAAAAGGGATACCGCCCGGCAAACGAAGAATCCCAAGCGATTTTAGAAAGAAATCAAATCGTTACACCTGCAGCATAAGAATGAAAACCTTACCCTATGAGGAGTAAGGTTTTTTCATGCATGTTCCTCATCGAAGAACAAGCCAAAACGATTTCGCATAGGACAATCACAAGAACATCTCTCTATGCTGTTGTAAACCACGTATATAAATAAGCTCTCGTCCCTTCATATCCAAACACTACGAACAAATTCCATTCATCATAGATGACGACATGTCTGCTTTCATCTGTAAACAGCCGCTCATCAAGTTGAATGCCTTTATGGCCAAAAGCAAGGATTCGCTGTAAAACAGAAACTCCATCGATGTCCAAAAAAATCCCATGCTCTATCACCGGTTCCATTATTTTGGTGATTACAGCATCTCTGTTTTTCTCTACCGCCGCTCTGTTCCATTCCCAGCCTTCTTCCGCGTACTCTTCCCTCTCCATCAATAAACAAAAGACGTCTTCCACCGATCTCTCTTCTGGTCGTTCAGCTGTTAAGAAAAAAACGAATGATTGTGAATCAGGCTGGTGAAATTCCTGAATACTGATATGTGGCAAAAAAACCAATTGGTTGCTAAACGTCTTAAGCATTTGCTTTTTCAACATAGAAAAGCCTCCTTTTTCTTATATCCTTGCGTGAAAAAGGTTTTGGCGCTTACAATAATGTTGAAAGGAATGATTACAATGGCAAATACTCAATTTCCTCTGATCACACAAAACCTTTCTCTCGATCTCGTGAATACTGAAATCATAAGCTATGATAAACGGCACGATTTCATCCAGTCAGCAACTCATTTGATGGAATGGTTTGACCAAATGGGAGTAACAGCTCCTTTTCTCCATTCTTTTACGTTACAGCAAGTCCAAGAACACGGTTCTCTCGTGTTGCAGCGGATTCATCAATTCCGCGCTGAGCTGAGAAAACACTTTGAGCGTATCGCCGAGGGCAGTGAACCTTCCCAAGCTTTTATCTCTTTCCTGCAAGATCAAATTGCCGCCGCTCCCTTTTCTTATCAACTCATAGAGGAAAAGCTTGCCCGCATTCCGAATGGAACACTCGATCACTCTATTTTATCGCTTATCGCTTACGACGCGCTATCGCTGATTCATACAAAAGAAATCCAACAGCTGAAACGGTGCGCAAACGAAAAATGCATTTTGCTCTTTCTTGATAAAACAGGAAGGCGAAAATGGTGCTCCATGAAAATATGCGGCAACAGGCAAAAGGTCTCGCGCCATCAGAAAAAGATCAATAATGAGTGAAAACCCGTTCCCCAGTGAATGGGTTTTTTATTGCTATAAACAAACTAACCACTAAAAATAATATTGACAGGTTAGTTATCAACTATTATTCTATACATACTGGAGGGATTTATTTGGAAAACAACTACTTTTTGAAAATGAAAGGAAAAGGAAAAACACCTTTACAGGTAAACGGCAAAGATGCTGTGACAGGGCTTATAGGAGGATTTATCACTATACTCGCACTTGCCTCGCTGACCGCTTATACCTCAAGCCTATGGTTAATGGCGCCTTTTGGAGCAAGCTGTGTGCTCGTATTCAGCGCTTGGAATGCTCCATTATCACAGCCGAGAAATGTGATTGGCGGCCATTTTATTTCTGCACTTACAGGGATTGTTGTCTTTGAGGTATTCGGGGCCCATCCATGGACCTTTGCATTGGGCACAGGGCTTGCCATTTGCTTGATGATGCTGACCAAAACCACTCATCCTCCTGCCGGTGCGGATCCGATTGTTGTCATTCAAGGGGCGTATGCTTGGAGCTATTTAGTATTTCCCGTACTTATTGGATCTGTTATCATCGTGATCATCGCTCTTGTTATTAATAACTTGCGCAAAAATCGCCAGTATCCCGCATTTTGGCTTTAATGTTCAAAACAAATGTTTCAAATCAGATAGGAAAAGGGTACTCATTTATTAACTTTGTTAAACATATATGAGGTGCTTATTGGCTCAACAGCTGAGGGGGAACATTTGTGAAGAAAGACATAAGGAAATATATGATCTACTTTTTCGGCGCTTTAGGAGGGCTGCTTTACGGTTACGATACGGGCGTCATCTCTGGAGCGCTGCTGTTTATCAACAACGACATTCCCCTAACGACATTGACCGAGGGACTGGTCGTCAGCATGCTGCTTCTTGGCGCGATTTTCGGATCGGCTTTAAGCGGCACATGCTCAGATCGCTGGGGCAGGAGAAAAGTAGTATTTGTCCTTTCCATCATTTTCATTATCGGCGCGCTCGCTTGCGCGTTTTCTCAAACGATCGGCATGCTGATTGCGTCTCGGGTGGTTCTCGGGTTGGCCGTCGGCGGTTCAACGGCGCTTGTACCCGTGTACCTGTCAGAAATGGCACCAACGAAAATTCGCGGGACACTCGGTACAATGAACAACTTAATAGTTGTTACCGGTATTTTATTAGCATATATCGTAAACTATCTGTTCACGCCATTTGAAGCTTGGCGCTGGATGGTAGGGCTGGCAGCCGTTCCTGCCGTGCTTTTATTAATCGGGATCGCATTTATGCCTGAATCACCAAGATGGCTCGTGAAACGCGGGCGTGAAGATGAAGCGAGACGGATCATGAACATCACTCATGATCCCAAGAATATTGAAATGGAATTGGCGGAGATGAAGCAAGGGGAAGCAGAGAAAAAGGAAACGACACTCGGCTTACTGAAAGCAAAATGGATTCGCCCTATGCTTTTGATTGGCGTCGGTCTTGCCATTTTCCAGCAAGCCGTCGGCATTAACACGGTCATCTACTACGCGCCGACTATCTTTACGAAGGCCGGTCTCGGCACATCGGCATCAGTACTCGGCACAATGGGGATCGGCGTCCTCAACGTCATCATGTGTATCGCCGCCATGATCTTAATTGACCGTGTCGGGCGCAAAAAGCTCCTGATCTGGGGAAGCGTCGGCATTACACTGAGCTTGGCTGCACTAGCAGCTGTGCTCCTTACACTGGGTCTCTCTACATCAACAGCGTGGCTGACCGTCGTGTTTCTCGGCGTCTATATCGTGTTTTACCAGGCAACATGGGGACCGGTTGTATGGGTTCTGATGCCTGAGCTTTTCCCATCCAAAGTGCGCGGGGCTGCAACAGGTTTTACAACATTGGTCTTATCAGCAACCAACCTGATTGTGTCGCTCGTCTTCCCGCTGATGCTCAGTGCCATGGGCATCGCATGGGTCTTTACCATTTTTTCAGTGATCTGCCTGCTATCGTTTTTCTTCGCCTTCTACATCGTTCCTGAAACCAAAGGGAAAAGCTTGGAGGAAATTGAAGCCAGCCTGAAACAACGGTTTAAAAAGAAGAACAGCACGCAAAGCCAAGTGCTGAACGAGCGTACATTATAAAAAAGGAATCGTCCACAGGACGATTCCTTTCTCAGTTACACCATCACCTTGCACATGTTGTTCGTAAATTCCACAGGATCCTGAATCGGCAGGCCTTCGATGAGAAGCGCCTGATTATACAGAAGGTTCGTGTACAGGCTCAGCTTCTCTTTATCTTGTTCAAACGCGTCTTGCAGCGTATTGAACACCTCGTGATTCGGGTTGATTTCCAGCACTTTTTCCGCCTGTACATGTTGGCTGTCCGGCATCGCGTTTAACACCTTTTCCATCTCGATTGTCACTTCGCCGTCAGCAGCAAGGCAGACTGGATGTGATTTGAGCCGTTTTGAGATTCTGACGTTTTTCACTTTGTCTGACAATATACTTTTCATTTCCTCAAACAGATCCTTGTACTTGCTTTCCTCTTCCTCGGACTGCTTTTGATCCTCCTCCGTGTCGATGCCAAGGTCTCCGCTCGATACGGATTTGAATTCTTTTTCCTGATAAGATGCCAGCATTTTAATCGCAAACTCATCGATGTCCTCAGTGAAGTAGAGGATTTCATAGCCTTTGTCCGCTACCATTTCCGTTTGCGGCAATTTCTCAATGCGATCGTAGGAATCACCAGTCGCGTAATAAATGTATGTCTGTTCCTCAGGCATTCTGGATACGTACTCATCTAGGCTGACCAGTTTTTTCTCTTTCGAAGAGTAGAATAATAAGAGGTCCTTCAATTGATCTTTATTCGCGCCAAAGTCATTGTACACCCCGAATTTCAGCTGTCTGCCGAATGAGTTGTAGAACGTCTCGTATTTCTCACGGTCTTTTTTGAGCAGGCTTTGCAGCTCGCTTTTGATTTTTTTGCTGATGTTTTTCGCGATCAGCTTCAGCTGGCGGTCATGCTGCAGCATTTCCCTGGAAATGTTCAGTGACAGATCCTCAGAATCGACCATCCCCTTCACGAAGCTGAAGTGGTCCGGAAGCAGGTCCGCGCATTTGTTCATGATCAGCACGCCATTGGAATACAGCTCCAAGCCTTTCTCATATTCCTTGGAATAATAGTCAAACGGCATATTTTCAGGAATAAATAGAATCGCGTTGTAGCGAACGGCGCCGTCCACACTGATATGAACGTGTGAGAGCGGTTTATCAAATCCGTAATGCTTTTCAGCATAGAACGTTTCATAGTCCTCGTCTGTCAGCTCGCTTTTGTTTTTTCTCCAGATCGGCACCATGCTGTTGACGGTCTGTTCCTCCTGCACCTCTTCAAATTCATTCTCGCTATCTTCCTTCGGCTTATTAATGGTAGTATCCATTTTGATCGGGTAGCGAATGAAGTCGGAGTACTTTTTGATGATTGCTTTTAAACGATATTCCTCTAAAAACTCGTCATAGCTGTCATCTTCTGTGTTCTCTTTGATTTTCAGGATGATGTCTGTACCGACAGCATCCTTTTCATACGGCTCAATCGTATAGCCGTCTGCGCCCGCAGACTCCCATTTATACGCCTCTTCGCTGCCGAGCGCCTTACTGATGACCGTCACGACATCGGCAACCATAAACGCCGCGTAAAAACCGACACCAAATTGTCCAATGATGTCATGGCCGTCTTTCTGCTCGTTTTCCTTTTTAAACGCAAGGGAACCGCTTTTTGCAATTGTGCCGAGATGCTGCTCAAGTTCATCCTTTGTCATCCCGATTCCGGTATCAGAGATCGTTAACGTTCTCGCATCTTTGTCAGCTGTGACCTTTATGTAGTAACTGTCTTTATCAAACGTAAGCGCATCATCCGTCAGTGCTTTGTAATAGATTTTGTCAATCGCATCACTCGAATTGGAGATTAACTCACGCAGGAAAATTTCTTTTTGGGTATAAATGGAGTTAATCATCATATCCAGCAGTCGTTTGGACTCTGCTTTAAACTCTTTTTTCGCCACTCTAGATCGCTCCTTTTTATATGTTGTTGTGTTATGTAAACTCTTTTCAGCATCTATTTATCACATCCGGTGGCAATTGTCAATCCGATTGATAGATGCATATATATGTAAATTTAACATTTTATTCGGTTATTTTCACCTTTTTTTATAACTGCGGTTTTCCACTCTCATAAGAACAATATAGAAGTAAGCTTTTTCTTTATTACATTTTACAGATGAAATAAGAGAATTTTACCATCCTCTCTTTTCTTCTTCCTTCCAGCGGCCAAATACTTGCTTCATCCATATGTATATCGGGTAGAAAAACAAGCTAAATAAGAAAAGAAACCATATGTTTCGCAAAGACTCATTCAAAACATTTTTTACCGTGAGAGGGAATGTGATGTCATGAGATAAAATAGAGATAATGGTAGAAATAGCAAAACCCATAGGAACAATGGCATAACAATAAAACGAAATCTCCTTCTTATGCTGTATATTCAAAATATGCAAGCCTCCTAATCATATATCCTAGATAATATTAACATATTTATTAGTAGAAATGGAGCCTGTATGTTTATCCCCTCATTCATGGGGAACAGTTATAAAAAAAGGAGGACTCGTATCATGGGAAGACTCGAAAACAAAACCGCAGTCATCACAGGCGCCGCGACAGGCATTGGGCAAGCGACGGCAGAGGTTTTTGCCAATGAAGGCGCGCGTGTGATAATTGGAGACATCAATGCAGATCAAATGGAAGAAACAGTTGAAGCGATCAGACAAAAGGGAGGACAGGCGGACGCCTTTCACCTCGATGTGTCAGATGAAAACAGTGTGAAAGCATTTGCGGATCAAATCAAGGATGCTTACGGTAACATTGATATTCTGTTTAATAACGCCGGGGTTGATCAGGAGGGCGGAAAAGTGCACGAATATCCCGTTGACCTGTTTGACCGCATTATCGCCGTCGACCTGCGCGGCACGTTTCTTTGCAGCAAATACTTGATTCCGCTCATGCTCGAAAACGGAGGCTCCATCATCAACACCTCCTCCATGTCAGGCCAGGCCGCGGACCTCGATCGCTCCGGCTACAACGCCGCAAAAGGCGGAATCACCAATCTGACAAGAGCGATGGCGATTGATTACGCAAGAGACGGCATCCGCGTCAATTCCATTTCACCGGGCACGATCGAAACGCCGCTGATTGACAAATTAGCAGGTACCAAGGAACAGGAAATGGGCGAAACATTCCGTGAAGCCAACAAGTGGATCACGCCGCTCGGACGCCTCGGTAAGCCGAAGGAAATGGCAACAGTGGCGCTGTTCCTCGCCTCAGACGACAGCTCGTATGTCACAGGAGAAGACATCACCGCAGACGGCGGCATTATGGCTTATACATGGCCTGGGAAGATGCTGATTGATGAGAAGTGGAAGGAAGAAACGAAATAAACATAGTCTGAGCATTATCAATGATCAAATATCAATCATAAAAGGGAGCTTTTCCTTAATCACTAGAGGATAAGCTCCCTCTTCATCATTCCTCAATCTTTTTTCGCTCTCCTGCAGAAAAAAAACAGACTGCCTTACTCTATATATTTTACATATTGTCGATCCTATCCTACAATAGATTTAGAATTTATTGGGAGTTGTTAGAATGAAATTGCTATTTATCTATATCATTTTAGGAGGCTTCATTAGCATTTCTCTTTCTTGCCTTTTTGATTTAGGTATTTTTAATCTTGCTTTATATCTTATCTATTTTAACTTTGCACTTTTTTTATATAGGCGAGCTAAAAGCCCCGAAACTTCAAATTAATACTAAAATAAAATCTAGCAGGATAAAATGTGGAGGCAGCTATTGAATGTTTAAAACATCACATTTTCCATATAGAAAGGTACGTCATTTATGTCTGAAAACAAACTATTATTTTTCATTTTGTCATTTTCTGCTATCCTTCACTCGCTCAATTCAATTTTAGACCCTACTGCAAGCTGGACATCTTGGTTGGTGAACATTGCTCTATTTCTTTTGGCCCTTCTCTTTTTAAAGTACACCTTGAAGGAAAAGAAAGAAACTCAAAAGACCAAGCCAAGTGACACAACGACACAGAGCCCGGACTGAGTATCCGGGCGAATGTATATCCAGTTCGATTCGTTTACAGCAAGACCACCTTATACTTCTTCACATCCAAAAACTGCAAAAACTCCCTCGCCAGCACTTCCGGCGCATGCGCCCTTCCTTCATCAAGCCGATACAAAATCAGCCCGATAATCATCGCGGATACATAGTAGGCGTGAAGTTTTTTCTCTGCATGAATGTCAGTCTGCTGATACAGGTAAAACGATTCCAGTGCTTTGAACATATCGCTTATCACATGGGGCACGCCCCCGTCCCGATTGAGAAAGTGGACAATAGGCATGTTTGATAAAGCAGAAAGCAAGCTGGCAAGCGCCTCCTCCCCTTCCTCTAGGGAAAGCCCACTCGGACTAGAGGCAATCGTCAGGTGGTCTATGATCTCCGCGCATGATTGCTGAATCATGGTTTGAAGCAATTCCTCTTTACTGGCATAGTGATCATAAAAGGTTGCGCGGCGGAGGTTGCTTTTACGGGCAATATCCGAAATCGTGATGGCTGCGTAATCTTTTTTCTCCGCCAATACGTCCAGCAAAGCCTTCTGCAGCGCCTCTCTCGTTCGCACCACCCGCCTGTCGATTTGCTTGTTCTCCTGCCGCTCCCCTGCCACAGCCTGTCCAAACAGCCAATAAAACCGCTTCTGAGAAACGAGCTCCCATACCTTTTGGCTGATCGCTTCTGGCGTCGCGCCCGCATCCTCGTTCAGCCAATACCGAATAATCGCGTACGTGTACAAAGCCCGGTAATGTCCGTAAATGTCCCGTTCGATCGGCGTCAAGTTCACATGGATCGGAGCGAGCAGGATATCCTGCTGAAACACATCCTTAAAAAAACGATGAACATGTTCTCTGTTCATCATCGTACGGAAAAAGGATCGATGCTCGTGAACAAAGGACAGGGTCGGATGCACCGTTTGCCGTTTTTTGTTCAAATGGAGGGTATCCATATACTTGAAAGCCCCATAAAGCGCTTGACCCAGCCCCTCCTTCATGTCTTCAATCACGTCCTCAATGATTGAAAACTTATCTTCATAATAAAGGTAGAGCGTCCCGCGGCTCACTTTGGCCTTCTCGGCGATTTCTTTCATTGTAATCTGTTGAATATCTTTTTCTTCCAATAGAGCCAGCAGCGCCTGTTTCACTTGAGCTTCAGCAGATTCCGGCACACCAGACACCCCCAATCATTAGACACAAGTTCGTTATATGTACGGTAACGTATAGATGGTTCACCGTTGTCTTTCTTACAGAAAAGGTACCACTTTATAATAGGTCCGAGAATAGAAGAAAGCAAATGAGGGGGATTTTACAATGGAACAGCAAGTAAAAGACGACATTCAGCGTGTCTTTCAGCTTCAGAAAAAACAGCAAAAAGCATTGCGCGCTTCAACAGCGCAACAGCGCAGAGAAAAGCTTCAGCGCTTTTTAGATTCTGTCATCGCCCATGAGGAAGACATCATCAAAGCGATCCGCAAAGACGTCCGCAAACCATATCACGAGGTCAAAAAAGCGGAAATCGAAGGAACAAAAAAAGCGATTAGAGATAATATGAACAACCTGGAGAAATGGATGGCACCTAAAGAAGTCGGTTCATCGTTAAGCCCCGAGGCAAATGGGATTCTCATGTACGAGCCAAAAGGCGTCACACTCATCCTCGGACCGTGGAACTATCCGTTTATGCTGACGATGGCGCCGCTGGCCGCTTCGATTGCAGCCGGAAACAGCGCGATAGTGAAGCTGTCTGATTTTACGATGAACACAAGCAACATTGCCGCAAAAGTAATCCGAGATGCTTTTGATGAAAAAGAAGTTGCGATTTTTGAAGGAGAGGTTGAGGTGGCAACTGAGCTTCTGGATCAGCCGTTCGACCACATTTTCTTTACCGGAAGCACAAATGTCGGAAAAATCGTCATGACAGCGGCTGCCAAACACTTGGCATCTGTCACACTTGAGCTTGGCGGCAAGAGCCCGACAATCATTGACAGTGAATACGATCTCATGGACGCAGCGAAAAAGATCGCCGTCGGAAAATTTGTAAACGCCGGCCAAACCTGCATCGCACCTGATTATTTGTTCATTAAAAAAGACGCGCAGGACAAGTTCGCAGGGATGTTACAAACAATCGTCAACGCGGGATTTATGGAGGATGATCGTAATCCAGACCGCAGCAAATTCACGCAGATCGTCAATGACCGCAACTTCAACCGCGTCAAAGGCCTGTTCGACGACGCCATCGAAAAAGGGGCGGAAGTCGTCTTCGGCGGCGTATTTGATGCCAGTGACCGCACGATCTCGCCGACCGTTTTAAAAAACGTCACGCCTGACATGAAAATCATGCAGGAGGAAATCTTCGCACCAATCCTGCCGATGATGAACTATGAAGACATCGACGAGGTGATCGATTACGTAAATGACCGCGATAAACCGCTTGCGCTTTATGTATTCAGCCACAACCAAGACCTGATCGACAACGTCCTTCAGCACACGACTTCAGGCAACGCAGCCATCAATGATGTTGTTGCCCATTTCAGTGACGTCAACCTGCCATTCGGCGGCGTCAACACCAGCGGTATCGGCTCCTATCATGGGGTATACGGATTCAAAGCATTTTCTCATGAGAAGGGTGTATTGATTCAAGCTGTTAAATAATGACGTGAAGAGAATCTGCATGATCTTGCAGATTCTCTTTTTTATCACCCTATTAACCTAAATAGAAAAAGGAAAATAGAAGAAATGAATAGTCATAAAATACCGTTTTTGCTACAAGACCAAATTCCTCTAGTGAATTTCATTGAAACCCTACTGTCGCTCACGTATAATATCCCAGAAAACTTCAAAGGAGATAAAATTAAACATGGAAAAACCTGCAGGATTTTGGATACGCGCAGCCGCCGCTATTATTGATGGACTGATCCTATCGATATTCATTTTTATTATGTCTCTTATTAACGTCCTTATTGTAATGCCTCTCATTGATGCGGCAGGGACACATATGACAGAAGCTCAATATCAATTCTATATGTTGATATTTGGTACAATACCCCTTTTTGCGATCATATTGCTCGCCTGTATTCTTTACTATAGTGTGCTGACTTCATCACACATGCAAGCAACACTGGGAAAAAAACTCATGGGCATCATCGTTGTCAATCAATATGGTGAACGTATTTCTTTTTGGCACAGCTTCGGTCGTTTCTTTGCCTACACATTGTCAAGGATCCTATATATTGGTTTCATCATGGCGGCCTTTCCCGCTAAACTGGCATTGCACGATTATATTTGCGGGACGAAGGTTATTTATCAAAGTAAATATAGGATTGATTAAACCCAACACAGGCTGCCGAGTTGTCCTCGCCAGCCTGAATTTCTAATTTTTTGCGACCGCTATGACATGTTCACTCTACTCGTTTAGCAAATGGCAGCTTGTTTAGAATCTGAACGAAATGCAGCCACAAACCAAATAACATTGACAGCTGCCGCAGCGAGACAAACTCCAATCACAAAGATCACCTCAGAAAGGAGATCTTCACTGAATAGGCCAAACAGCAAGATAAAACCGGCCGCAGACAAGTGAATCAGCAGCCCAAAGGCGCAAAGCACCGCCATGACATACCTCATCGCATCTACTCCAAGCATGTAAATGAGAAAAGGAATGAAGTACAACACAAGGACCATACCAATAGCTGACCACATGCCGACTGAGTTGAACTGATTGGCCGCCCCGCCCGTTTCGGACAGCGGCGAAAGTGAAGCCGCAGCAATCATAGCGCAGAAAAGAAAAGCAGAAATGACTGTCATGATCGCCACGCTGTTTTTTCTAGACATCAAACTCCTCCCCCGAATAGAAATATTATCCTTTTTTATGATGGGTTATCCAGCTGGTGAATTCAATATACAATCAATTTAGATTTTACCGGGATATTCATATAGTAAAAAACAGAGGATAAAAGACTCATTTTTCAGGCATATCAGGATTTTATCACCATATCATATTGCATATGTTATTTTTTCAAAGTATACTATTCCAGATTAATTCAAAGGAGAGAGAAAAAGACATGGAAAAACCAGCAGGATTTTGGATTCGTTTTTTAGCTTATTTTATCGATGGCATTATTGTATCTGTTCCTAGTTATATTATTCTATTTATTATCAATAGCGTGTTTATAGCTGGCTCTGTGGCAACAGACCCATACATGACAGAAGAGGAGTATCTCGTGAAATACATGACGTTCGCATTTTTGCCTACCATGCTAATCATGCTCGTCATCTGTGTGTTATATTACGGTCTGCTCACAGCTTCTAAAATGCAGGGCACACTTGGCAAAAAAATTCTTGGCTTGAAAGTGGTCAATGAACAAGGCGAACGGGTTTCTGTCGGACAGGCAATCGGCCGTTACTTCGCCTATATCTTATCTGGAATCATCTTTTATATTGGTTTTATCATGATCGGTTTTGGAGAGAAAAAAGGCCTGCATGACATCATTTGCAAAACACGTGTCGTGTATAAATAATAGAAAAAAAAGTCTAGACGCCAATAGGAGTCTAGACTTTTGCTTTTTTTACCATAGGCTGCCACGCCAAATACGCAGCGCTTCTCCACAGCCACTCAAACGGCCCCATCTTAAACAAACGAAGCCACAGATGGCTGAAGACCATTTGAACGGCACAAACCGTAATCGTCATAAACACGCCAGCAGCAGGATACACTTTCCCGTACAGCCCCAAGCCGTAATGATAGAATATCCACGTACACACGATAGACTGCATCAGATAATTGGTAAATGCCATCCGTCCGACAGCGGAGAAAGATTGCAGCACGGCTTTCACTCTTGTTTTATGATAAAGATAGATAACCGTTGTGACATAGAAAAACATGAGAAAAGGCGCGCCAATCAGCAAAAACACTTCCCTATCCGTTACACTGTACACAACATGGGCGCTGATGCCGATGACTAGCCCAGCCATCCACACTCTTTCTAATCCTTTGCAATGCTTTCGGGGCTCGTGCAAATAGCGTGACTTCGCCGCCGCAGCTCCCAGCAAAAACATGCTGAAATAAGGAATCGATGCAAAGAAAAAACTGATCGGGTTAAACGTAAGCATGCCACTCGAAGACATGTAAACGAGACGATCACGAATCCGCTGTTCCGCAATCTCCTTCAAGCTGCCGCTTCCGTAAACATGGAGCGCTTGCTGTGCCTGGTGAACTGCAACTTCTGCCCCTTCCTGTCCATTAGATTGATAAAAGCTTGCCAAAATGAACGGGACCGTAAACAAAAGATACAAAGAGACCGCCCATATCATCAGTGTTTTCGGCGTTGCTTTCCGAAATAAGAGCAGGACAAAGCCGAGCAGGGCGTATTCCATCAAAATGTCACCGTCCCATATCAAAAAGGCATGAATCGTCCCAAAAAAGAGAAGCGCCGTTAACCTTCTCGCATATAACGGAACAAATCGTTTCCCTTTGCTTTCTGTCCTCTCCCTCATAACAACCATGCCAAATCCAAATAAAAAGGAAAACAATAAAATACACTTTGTTTGGATGAAGAATGTCAGTATGTCTGCTACTGCAAAATCGGCTTTTGACCACTTTTCCGTAAAAAAGTTCTCTTTCCCAAGCATCGACAAATACATATCCGGATAACTGAAATGTGCCAGATTGACAAATAAGATGCCGAAAATCGCTATTCCCCTTAACACATCAAGCACGCCAATCCGTTCATTTGCCGAAATGGGATGTAATGAAGACATAGCCATCACGCTCCTTTTTTCTGTACCTTAAGGGTATAAAAATGAGGAGCGCGGAAACATCGATTGAGATGTCAGGCAGGTATGGAAATCTTACAATCTTGTCATCTTTATGGTTTCATTACCTTTAAATCTAGTGCTTCGATATTCTGCAACACACGATCAAAGCGCAGAGCCCGAGGCTCACTTGGGAAGATGTGGCCTTCGTACGGCTCACCTAGCGTCCGGAAAAACGGTTCAAATAAGCCCGGAACCAATACGCCCACCATCTTTGTGTAATGGGAATCCAAACGATAGGAGTGAACCGTATTCGCAGGAACATGCAGAAAATCTCCAGGGCTCATCTGGATTTCTTGCCCATTTGCCCACATCGTCATCTGCCCTTCTAGGCAATAAAATGTTTCTGTATGATGTTCATGGTAGTGATCAACGATTCGGTCGCCTTTAGGGCCATCTGATACGACGACGATAAACTGGCCGTCTGTATTTTTTTGTGCAGCCACTATGCGGTGAAGCTGATCTCCCGTCAACAGGCGGTCGCCTTCTCCAGACTCAAGCACGTATGGAACAGCTCCATCCGGAAGCTCTGTACGTTCCGCTAATTTCGCCGCACCGGCAGGCTTTTCTTCATCCAGAAATGCAATGTCCGCCTCAGCGGCTGCTTCTGCAAATCGCTCGTTTGACACCTCTTCGCTTACGTGCGGCGGATGTTCAACGTGAGCATATGGATTTCCAATCACGGAATACATGTGCGCCACATTTCCTTTCATCGTGTAAGACACCAGTCGCGTTCTGTGGCTCTGCATCCGGTAGCTGTGCGGTGTTCCGGCTGGAATGTTCGCATAATCGCCTGATACTAATAAATAGCGTTCTCCATCAATCGTCAGCTCAAGCTTCCCGTCCAAAACGAGAATCCCTTCATGTGTGTCCTTGTGGACGTGGAGCGGAAAAGCATCTCCTTTTCCCCCGGAAAGCAGCACGATCTCAAATAGATCGCCTGTGCTCTCCCCATTCGCCATCACCGCGGCAACCTGTCTGCCGAACAAATAGCGCTCGCCTTCTCCGCTGCGGAGCAAATATGGCATTTTTTCTTTTGGCAATGAATGTTCACGTAATGCTTTCATCAATCGTTCCTCCAGTTTAAACCAGTTTTCATATATAACTAGACCGTTCTATATAATTGTAGGAGAAAGGATAACAAAACGCTACCCTTTTTTTCTCACAAGCACTGGAATTTGATCGGCGATGAGAAGAAGGGGCGTTTTGTCTTTATTCGTTAACGAAAGCATGATACCGCCCTCAATCATCGAATTGATCAGCATTCCGAGCTGATTTGCTTCTTCTTCTGCAAATCCGTTTTCCATTAGTTTTCTGGCAAAACCAGCTTCCCAGCTTTTAAACACCTTCATGCAAACCGTCCGCAGCGGTTCACTGCTTAACGCAGTCTCACTCGCCAGCAAACCAACCGGAAGGCCTTGAATGTTTTGTGTATTGTCAAACTGGCTGGCTGTTTTTTTGATAAATTGCTGAATCGCTTCTATTGGATCAGAGGATTCATCCATGCTTTGCTGTATCAGATGTTCAATCAGTTTTCCTGTATATGTAACCGCTTCAATCGCTAATTCTTCTTTGCCGTTCGGGAAAAAGTGATAAAGCGATCCCTTCGGAGCACCGCTTTCTTTCACAATCTGGTTCAAACCCGTCGCGTGATATCCTTGCAGCTGGAACAGACGTGACGCCGTGTGAAGAATTTTTTCACGTGAATCTCCTCTGCTAGTCATAAAACATTCCCTCCTAGGTATGGTAAAGCGACTTATATAATATAAAAAAGAACCCTGTGATTGTCAAAAAGGGATAAGAACCCTCCGGGGATGGAGTAAATGTAGAAAAACAGCGTCTAGGAGGGATCTCAATGACAAATGATTATACAGTCACGAATACAGAAAAGCTTGAACAACAAAACCCGGGCATGAAAACGAAGATCAAACTGAAAAAACTCAAGGATCAAGTGATCGTCATTACCGGCGCTACAAGCGGGACCGGCCTTGTCACGGCACGAATGCCAAATTTGCGCTTCACGGCTGGACGGAAAGCATCCGGATGGAGCTTGAAAAAGAACAGGCACCCGTCTCGGTTACGCTCATCCATCCTGGCAGAATTGACACGCCCTACAACGAGCATGCTCACAGCTACCTCGACAAACAGCCGGCTCATGCCGCTCGATGATCTACCCGCCGGAAGCGGTCGCCGAAGCCATCCTGTTTGCAGCTGAACACCCGAAGCGCGACATGTACATCGGATCACAGGCAAAAGCCATCGCCATGCTGGGCGCTCTTTTCCCCCGGCTGACCGACAAACTAATGGAAAAAATCATGTACCACAGCCAGCATGCCGAAAGACCGTCCAAACCGCGTGAAGAAAACGCGCTTTATGAAGCGGGATTCGGCATGCATGACAGGGGCACAAACAAAGGATGGATGCGGTCAAGAAGCTATTACGTGAAAGCCACAAAACGCCCGATTGTATCGGCTGCAGTCGTTGCCGGACTGGTGGCTTGGGGGGATATCGAAGAGGAGAAAGTAAACCGATCACAAAAATAAACAGGCGTTTTGCCTGTTTATTTTATTCCCCTATATCTTTTAAATATTGTTCTCGTTCCTTTTTATCAGGGTAAGCTGTTTTGATGTATTTATCTTTTACTTCTTTGCTGTACTCGCTCCAATCGGTAAAACGATTACCTACATCCTCAGAATAACTCATTCCGTCCACTTTATTGGAATCATAAATTAAATCTGCTGAGAAATAAAACTTATCTGGATTGTCATTGATATAGCCATTCACTATCATTCTTCCCATCGGATTTATCGTGACTTTATCTTCAAAAGTTACAGACTTAATAAAATGATGGATATCCTCTTTTCTTAACTCTTTTTCTATTTTCGGTTTCATTTCTTCGACATATGCTTCAGCTTTTTCTTGATCACTTTTTTCTTTACTAGTTATGTACTTTTTAGGAGTGTCTATCGTTTTTTTTATTTCATAAATGAAACCAACCATTACGATTAACAAGACGCTAACAAAAGCTAGTAGTTTAAATGGCGCTTGTTTTTTCATATTTTTACTTCATTTCACCTATGTCTTTTAAATACTGTTCACGTTCTTTTTTATCGGGGTAAGCTGTTTTGATGTATTTATCTTTTACTTCTTTGCTGTATTCGCTCCAATCCCTGAAACGATCTGATACATCTTGAGAATAACTTATTCCATCTACTTTATTGGACTCGTATATCAAATCTGCGGAAAAGTCGAATTTATCCGGATTGTCATTGATATAGCCATTCACTATAATTCTTCCCATCGGATTTATAGTAACTTTATCTTCAAAAGTTACAGACTTTATAAAATGATGAATATCCTCTTTTCTTAACTCTTCTTCTATTTTTGGTTTCATTTCGTCGACGTATGCTTCAGCTTTTTCTTTACTACCTATGTATTTTTGACTTTTAGAAGTGTCTGACGTTTTTTTGATTTCATAAATGAAACCAACCATTACGATTAACAAGACGCTAACAAAAGCTAGTAGTTTAAATGGCGCTTGTTTTTTCATAGATTATTTTATTTCCCCTATATCTTTTAAATATTGTTCTCGTTCTTCTTTCGATAAACTATTTAAAAAGTCTTCTTTGACCTCTTTATCAAAATCATTCCAGTTTTCAAATCGGTCCGCTAAGTCTTTATCATAACCTATGGAATCTACTTTATCAGTTCCATATCTCAAAGAGACATCGAATGAGAATTTTTCAGGATTGTTGTTTACGTACCCTGATAGTTCGATCATTCCCATTGGACTGATTGAGACATCCTTATCGAATGTTATATCATTAACAAAATGATGGATATCATCTTTTTTCAATTTTTCCTTTATTTTCGGTTTCATTTTTTCAGCGTATTCTTCTGCCTTTTGTTGTTCATTTTTTTCATTTGTGTTCACGCTATGATCCCCTCCATCTGATGATTGATTATGATTAAAGTAAACAATTCCAATTAAAAATACTATAATCACCCCAACAAAAAGTGTTTTTTTGGAAAATGACATGATTTTTCACCCTTTTTTATTTTATTATACTAGATATGTAAAGATTAGGAGTTTTGTGATTGTCTAAATACAGTTCAAAAAAATGAACCGCTGAAGATTTCAACCTTATTTCAAATAATGCTTATAAAATAGAAAAATACCATGTTGGAGAGACTATTGAAGTTAGTAATGGAGAAAGATTATACGTTATCGATTATAAAAAAACAGAAAAGGGCCTTAACGCCCTCACACTTGTTACTAGAGAGGATTATCGTAATTCCCTTAAAAGCAAACACCCTGAAAAAATCCAAAACGCCATCATCGCCTACCGCGGATCAGAGCCCATCAGTCCGGGCCAATTACAAGACACCATAAAGCCATATCGTGATGAGCGGGAACAACTCATAAAAGAAGTAGAGAAAAAAGGAATCAACATCCCTGAAGATGAAGATGGTTCTTTCTATGACTACGCACAAGGGGTTCCTGAATATTCAAATGAGATTTTGCAAGATTGGTTCCATATGGACACCAGATATTTGGTTGGCAAAAAACCTTTTGATGACGGGACAGAAAACCAGGCTATTCAGGCAGATCAATATGCCAAAAAAATACATAAAGATTTTAAAAAAGCTGACATTCAAGTAACGGGTCACTCATTAGGCGGCTCTAATGCAAGCTATGCAGTCGTGATGAATGACTTTATCAAACGCGGCGTTACTTTCGAAAATCCTAACATATATGAAAACCTGCCTGAGGATGTCAAAGCCCGAGCATTAAAAGGGGATTTCCGCAGCCGTTTAACAGAATATATTAATTTAAATGATGGGTTATCGTTGCTGAATCGGGATGCCGCTGAAGTAGGCAAAGTGAAAGTAATGTATGACGAGGCTTTACCAAATGGTGTACAAAGTAATGGTCTCTCAGCTTCAGTGAAGAAAAAGCTGGGGCTTGCAATTCAACATTACAGCAATCCATCTCTTGACGTCACACTATTTTACGAAGCCTTGGTCGGAAGTCACGGTTTGGACCGATATCATTTCAATTCAGACGGCTCTGTCCAAACTGTTGATGATGTGTTAAAAAACAATCCTGACTTTGCATTAACGATGCTTAAGCAAATGAAGTCAACCAATGTAAAAGCCAATACAGGGGTTTCAATCCTCATTAAGTCACATGTATTGATGAATACAAGCACACAGTTAAAACATATCGCGGAAACCGAATGGTCTAAGATTATACGCCAGATTGAAAGAATCGATGACAAAGTAAAGGATTCTATTGAAGATGTCAGAAAAATGCATACGCGAATGGTTGGGTTTGGCACATATGATGAATTATCCGTTTCTGATGTCGATGATCTGATCAATAAACTGAAAATAAACAAACCACATCACCTTTTTTACTCAAAAGAAAAGTATGATCAGGCAGTTAAGACAAAGCGGGACATTCTCGGCCATCATATGTCAGGAAAAGCGATTGATAGTGTCACTGATAAGATGAAGGATCATCTATCTTTTGATAATGTTCATTCCCATGTATCGAGTGTAATCAATTCCATTGGTTTATAGAATAAACAACCCAAAGCTGGCAGTTTGCCTGCTTTTTTGCTTTTTGCGCAGACTGGCAAAGGGCTGTTTTACATATGATATGATTACAAATGACAAAATGAGGGTAATGTGTTAGTTCTACAATTCACAAAAGGAGGTTCTAATGGAACACTTAGATTTGCATCATATTTTTGAACTCGGTTTTTTGCTGGTTATGATTGCAGCAGGGATCACTGCGATTGCCAAGAAGTGCAAGCAGCCTTATCCGATCGCGCTCGTGATTGTCGGAACGATCATTGGACTTGTACATATTCCGCTTTTTGAACCGCTGAAAGATTTTATCACTGAGGGCGAAGTCTTTAACTTCGTCATCATTACGCTGTTCTTGCCGGCTTTATTAGGAGAAGCGGCGCTGAAGCTGCCCTTTTCCCATTTGCGAGAAAATAAGCGTCCCGTTCTGGCGCTGGCCTTCGGCGGCACGCTCATCTCGTTTCTGATCGTCGGCTTTTCTTCCATGTGGCTGATGCATTTAGCCATTCCGGCGGCGTTTGTGTTTGCCGCGCTGATGAGTGCGACAGACCCAGTCAGTGTGCTGTCCATTTTCAAAAGCGTCGGCGCGCCGAAAAAGCTGTCGATTGTCGTTGAAGGAGAAAGTCTGTTCAATGACGGGCTGGCGGTTGTGCTGTTCAATATTTCCGCATTTTACTTGATGACTTATTTGGATCTGGGCATCCAAGGCGCCGGTTTAGGCTTGTGGGAGTTTGTCAAAGTCATTTCTCTCGGCCTCATCATCGGAGGCGCTCTAGGATTTGTCTTTTCCCAGCTCACCAAGTATTTTGATGATTATCCTTTAGAAATTATTTTTAGTATTATTCTGTTTTACAGTTCATTTTTATTGGCGGAAATGGCAGGTGCCTCCGGCGTAATCGCTGTCGTAGTCGCCGCGCTTATTTTCGGCAATTACGGGGCAAAAATCGGCATGAGCCCGACGACCAAGCTGAATATCAATAACTTTTGGGACGTCGCCGCCTTGCTCGCGAACTCCCTTGTCTTTTTAATGGTGGGACTTGAAATCACGAGAATTGACCTGACTGACAAATGGGGGTTGGCGATTATGGCCATTGTCATTGTGCTCATCGCCCGAAGTGCCGCCGTCTATATCAGTCTGGCCTTTATCAAAAAATTTCCGGTGACATGGAAGCATACCATCAATTGGGGCGGGCTGAAGGGGTCTCTGTCTATTGCACTCGTACTGAGCCTGCCGAGAGACTTCCCAGGGCGTGAAGACATTCTGATTTTCGCCTTCAGTGTCGTTTTGTTCTCTCTTGTTGTTCAGGGGCTCACGATCAAGCCGCTTCTGGAACGGTTAGGCGTGAATCAAAAGGAAGAAGGCAATCAGGAATATGAGACATTGCTTGCAAAGGGGCACCGGCTAGAAACCGCTATCCAGGAAGTCCAGCAAGTCAAACACAATTTGCTGATTCACGAAGCTGTCTCCAGCGAACTGACAGACCAGTACAAAGAAGAGGTCAGCCAGCTGCATCAACAAACAAACCAATTATTTGAAACCTATCCGGAACTCAAAAACAAACAGCAAGCCATCTTGAAAAAACATGCGTTATACGCCCAATATCAAGCGATCGAGAACTTATCAAAGGAAGATATCATTTCAAACGAAGTAGCTGAACAAGAGCAAGCGCGTATCATTGATGAAATCGTTGGGTTGGAAGAGGATCACTAACGCAAAAAAGCAGACTGCCATCAGTCTGCTTTTTCTTTTATGATTTGAAAAAATCAATCAGCGGCTGAAAATCCTTTGATACATCAACGTCATTCGGTTCTGCTTGAAGCAGCCGGTCGATCATGCGCTCCAGTTCCTTTATATCATGTTGATCTGTGTAT
Source organism: Bacillus sp. MSP13 (assembly GCF_000815295.1). Taxonomy (NCBI): domain Bacteria; kingdom Bacillati; phylum Bacillota; class Bacilli; order Caryophanales; family Bacillaceae; genus Bacillus; species Bacillus sp. MSP13. The sequence goes on along the minus strand of NZ_JXAQ01000009.1, from coordinate 112,188 downwards.
TCAATGAAATTTAAGCTTTCGAGCCAATCACGGTACGAATGTTTGGCTTTGCCGTAGCTGTTCCCAAAGACGAGGCAAGGTGTCTTGGTGATAATCGAGAAAATCATCGCGTGAAGGCGGTCAGTGACCACCAATTTGCTGGATCCGATGCGGTCAAGCATCTCCATAAAATGCTTCTCGCGATCGGCGTAATCGATAGTGTCAACCGTATCCAGCACCGTATCAGTACGCTCCGTATAGGTTGTTTTTTCTGCCCATTTTCTCATCTGTGAAATAAAATCTTCGTCGGTCACTTTCTCCTTATCCGCTCTTAAAATAAAGAGAACGCCGTCCCGCTCAAGCTCTCTCGGCACAATATCCAAGGAAAGCACCATGTCCGGGGTAAAGATCACATTGGAGTCGAAGGTCTCTTTCACCACATCCAGTGTTTGCGTCTCACGCGCGGCTATCGTTAAGTTAGGATTTTGATGATACGCATCCTGTGTTTTTTTCTTTTCTTTATTTCCTTCCTCTGTGTCTTCAAAATAAACAGATTGCGGCAGAGAAATCGATTTGTAGTCCTTAAACGCCGAGAAGACCTTTCTTCTGTCTTCCTCAATATCGAGATACAGGTTTCCTAAGTTCCCTCCTCCTGTAAAGCAGACAATATCGTCTTCCCGAATGATCTCCTTCACAAGCTCAATACCCTCATCCGTCGCATAATCCATAATCTCAATGTATTCATAATACGGAAAATGATTTCTGATAAATTTCTCTTCCGCATACGCAATCGCTTGGTCACCAATGTTTGTGTAACTCGGGGAACCAAACAAAAATACTTTTCGTTTATCATGTAACAGGGCTTCTGGCTCTACATTTGGCGCAATGCCTTTTACTAGTTTCTTGCCTTTGATTTCTTGTACCGTCATGTCTTCGTCCTCCTTCTGGGATGATTGCCTCATTGTGTAGCTAACTGTATCTACCCCAAAAGGAGGGTGGCTATGCACCGGCATGTGCGCCGGCTATATCAGAAACATCGTTTTCGCCAATTTGATGGATGCGGCAATGTCCCGCGCCGTTCTTTCCATGTATTCTGCGGCATGTTCAAACGCGTCTTCAAGAGGCACGGCGCCGGGAACGATGCTGAAAAGTGCATCAATTCCGTGCTGATAGACGGCATCACTGTCCCGTGAGACTGATCCCGCTATGCCAATGACGGGCACATCGTATGATTTAGCCGCTTTGGCTACGCCGATCGGTGTCTTCCCGTAAATCGTTTGGCTGTCGATTCGCCCCTCACCGGTAATCACAAGGTCCGCATCCTGAACTGCATCTTCAAAATCAACCGCTTCCAGGACAATATCAATGCCTCTTTTCAAATCAGCATCAAGAAAAGCCAGCAAGCTCCACCCGAGACCGCCTGCTGCGCCGGCGCCCTTTATTTCTCTGGATGTTGTTCCAAGCGCTTTTTCTGCCACATCCGCGAAATGGGCCAAGTTCTGATCCAGCGTAACCACCATATTTTCTGTCGCGCCTTTTTGCGGCCCGAAAACAGCCGCAGCCCCTTTTGGCCCTGTTAATGGATTGTCCACGTCGCAGGCGACCTCCAATTTGACATTCTCCAATCTGGGATCAAGCTCGCTGATATCGAGTGATGCAAGTTGAGATAACGCGCCGCCCCCGGGCCCGATCTCACGGCCTGATTTATTAAGAAGCCTTCCGCCCAACGCTTGAATCACCCCGGCTCCTCCGTCATTCGTTGCGCTTCCGCCGATCCCGATCATCAAATGCTCTGCGCCCGCGTCCAGAGCCGCTGCCATTAATTCTCCCGTCCCCTTTGTTGTCGTGACGAGCGGATTGCGCCTTTCAACAGGCACGAGATGAAGCCCTGAGGCGGCAGCCATTTCAATCACTGCTGTTTTCCCATCTCCCATCATGCCAAAAAACGCTTTCACCGGTTCTCCCAGCGGCCCTGTGACAACCTGTTCTTTAATCCATCCGTTTGTGGCGTCAACCAGAGACTGAACGGTGCCCTCTCCGCCATCCGCCATCGGCAGTTTCCTGTAATCAGCGGCAGGAAATACCGATTGAAAACCTCTTTCTATCGCGTCAGCGGCCTCCAGAGCTGATAAGCTTTCCTTAAATGAATCCGGTGCAATAATGATTTTCATTCAAATCGCCTCTTTCAATACATGATTCACTTACACGTTCTATCTCCAATGTATCATATCAACTTTGGAAATACATTCCATTTCTTTTGGTAAAAATTTAATAAAAATTAGAAATGAAAGTGTTTGCATAAATGAAAAAATCGCGTTATCATACTTGTATACAAGTATACTTCTTGAGTGAGGAAGGTGAATGTATGCTAGACTCCAAAGACCTGTTGTATCCCGCAAAATGGCTCTCAAAAGCGTCAACCGGTGTTCGTATCGCATACGAGCTGAGAATGAGAATTATTTCAGGTTTGATTGAAAGCGGTACCATTTTATCAGAAAATACGATCGCCGCCGAGTTTTCAGTAAGCCGTTCGCCGGTTCGCGAAGCGTTAAAAATACTCGCATCCGAAAAAATCATCCGCTTAGAACGAATGGGAGCGGTCGCAATTGGATTAACTGAGAAGGAAATCACAGAGATTTATGATGTGCGTTTACTATTAGAAACATTTGTCTTTGAACGGCTTGTCAAAATCGACATTGAGCCCTTAGTCAAGGACCTCAGCAAAATACTCGAAATGATGAAAGTCTCCATCAAATATGAGGACGTAGATGAATTTTCATTTCAAGACGTGCTGTTTCATGAAACGATTATCCGAGCTATCGACCATTCATACATTCAGATGATCTGGAACAATCTAAAACCCGTTATGGAAAGCTTGATTCTGTTGTCCATGCGGGCACGGTTAAAGGAAAAACACGAGGATTTCACAAGGATTTTAGATAACCATGAGCTTTATATTCAGGCCATTAAAGCAAAGGACAGGGCGCTGATGATTCAGTCTCTTCACCAAAACTTTGATGATGTGCAAGAAAAGGTAGAAGACCTGTGGCTCTCACAACAAATGCTGGCAAAAGGAGCTGAACACCATAATGACTAGTTATATGTTAGGAATCGATATCGGCACGACAAGCACAAAAGCTGTGTTGTTCAGTGAAAACGGAGACGTAGTACAGAAAGAAAGCATCGGCTACCCGCTCCATACACCGGACATCTCAACGGCTGAACAAGATCCGGAAGAGATTTTTCGTGCGGTCATCCAAACAACCGCGAGAGTGACAAAGCAGCATCCAGAAAAACAGATCTCATTCATTTCATTCAGCAGCGCCATGCACAGTGTCATCGCAATTGATGAAAATGACCAGCCGCTGACGCCATGCATCACATGGGCCGACAACCGGAGCGAAGGCTGGGCGCATAAGATTAAGGAGGAATTGAACGGGCATGAGGTGTACAAACGGACAGGAACACCGATTCATCCGATGGCACCGCTAAGCAAAATCACCTGGATCACGAACGAACAAAAAGAAATCGCTTCCAAAGCCAAAACATATATCGGCATCAAAGAGTACATTTTCAAACAGCTGTTCAATGAATATGTTATTGATTACTCATTGGCCTCAGCGACAGGCATGATGAATCTGAAAAGCTTGGATTGGGACGAAGAAGCACTGCGCATCGCAGGCATTACGCCGGACCACTTATCAAAACTCGTGCCGACAACCGAGGTCTTTCAGCATTGCAACCCGAATGTAGCGATACAGATGGGCATCGATCCGGAAACACCTTTTGTCATCGGCGCGAGCGACGGTGTTTTATCCAATCTCGGCGTCAACGCCATTCATAAGGGCGAGATCGCCGTCACCATCGGAACAAGCGGCGCTATCAGGACGATTATTGACCAGCCGCAAACCGATGAAAAAGGACGGATTTTCTGCTACGCCTTGACAGACAAGCACTGGGTCATCGGCGGACCGGTGAACAATGGCGGAATCGTCCTGCGCTGGATCAGAGACGAATTTGCCTCTTCCGAAATCGAGACAGCGACACGGCTGGGAATTGATCCATATGACGTGCTGACGAAGATCGCCCAACGCGTCAGACCCGGTTCCGACGGTCTGCTGTTCCACCCATACCTCGCCGGAGAACGCGCTCCGCTGTGGAATCCGGATGTACGCGGCTCATTTTTCGGCTTGACCATGTCGCATAAGAAAGAACATATGATACGCGCGGCTTTAGAAGGGGTCATTTACAACCTGTACACGGTGTTCCTGGCATTAACCGAATGCATGGACGGCCCGGTAACCCGCATTCAGGCGACAGGGGGATTTGCAAGGTCTGAGGTTTGGCGCCAAATGATGTCGGATATCTTCGAATCAGAGGTCGTCGTTCCGGAAAGCTACGAAAGCTCATGTCTCGGCGCCTGCATTTTAGGCCTGTATGCGTTAGGAAAAATTGATTCATTCGAGGCTGTGTCCGACATGGTCGGCAGCACACACAGACACACGCCGATTGAAGACTCAGCCAAAGAATACAGAAAATTAATCCCGATCTTTATTCATCTCTCAAGATCATTAGAGAATCAATATACACAAATTTCAGATTATCAGAGAGGCTTAATCACACACAACTAGTACATGACATGAAGGGGAGGGCATTATCATGCCATTAATCATCGTTGCAATTGGGATCTTAGCTTTACTGCTGTTGATAATGGGCTTAAAATTAAACACATTTATTTCCTTGCTGATCGTATCGTTCAGCGTGGCATTGGCACTCGGGATGCCGTTCGATCAAGTTGTCAGCTCTATAGAAGCAGGAATAGGGGGAACTCTTGGCCACATCGCGCTCATCTTCGGGCTTGGTGCGATGCTGGGCAAGCTGATCGCGGATTCAGGAGGCGCCCAGCGCATCGCGATGACGCTCGTCAATAAATTCGGGGAGAAAAACATTCAATGGGCCGTTGTCATTGCCTCATTCATTATTGGGATTGCATTATTTTTTGAAGTAGGATTGGTTCTATTAATTCCGATTGTATTTGCGATTTCAAGAGAATTGAAGATTTCTATTTTATATCTTGGAATTCCAATGGTCGCAGCGCTTTCCGTCACACACGGATTTCTGCCGCCGCACCCGGGGCCTACGGCCATTGCCGGTGAGTACGGCGCAAACATTGGGGAAGTGCTGGTGTACGGCTTTATCGTTGCTGTTCCGACAGTGCTCATCGCAGGGCCATTGTTTACAAAGATCGCGAAAAAAATCGTGCCTGCATCATTCGCGAAAAGCGGCAATATCGCATCACTCGGCACGCAAAAAACGTTCAAGCTTGAGGAGACACCTGGCTTCGGAATCAGCGTCTTTACGGCAATGCTTCCGATTATCATCATGTCGGTCGCGACCATTATCGACCTGCTTCAAGAAACAATCGGATTTGCGGATAACGGCGTTTTAGCTTTTATTCGATTGATTGGAAACGCATCGACTGCTATGATTATTTCGTTATTGGTCGCAGTCTATACAATGGGCATCGCACGCAACATTCCAGTCAAAACCGTGATGGACTCTTGTTCAGCAGCCATCTCACAAATCGGCATGATGCTATTGATCATCGGTGGAGGCGGCGCCTTCAAACAAGTGCTGATCAACGGCGGTGTTGGCGATTACGTGGCAGACCTTTTCAAAGGAACGGCATTATCGCCCATTGTCCTGGCATGGGTCATCGCGGCGATCCTCCGCATTTCTCTAGGATCAGCCACCGTTGCCGCGTTAAGCACAACAGGGCTCGTCATTCCGTTATTGGGACATTCTGATGTCAACTTGGCATTAGTCGTGCTTGCAACAGGCGCCGGAAGTGTCATTGCTTCGCACGTCAATGACGCCGGCTTCTGGATGTTCAAAGAGTACTTCGGATTAAGCATGAAAGAAACATTTGCCACATGGACATTGCTGGAAACGATTATTTCCGTTGCTGGACTTGGATTCATATTATTGTTAAGTTTAGTTGTATGAAATTAAGAAGGAGCTGTAACACATGTTCAATACGATTGGTGTCATAGGCTTAGGCGTAATGGGAAGCAATATCGCCTTAAACATGGCAAACAAAGGTGAAAACGTCGCCGTCTATAATTACACCAGAGACTTAACGGACCAGCTTGTCCAAAAGCTGGATGGACAATCTCTCAGCCCGTACTACGAGCTCAAGGATTTTGTTCAATCGTTAGAGAAACCAAGAAAAATCTTTTTGATGGTCACAGCGGGAAAACCCGTAGATTCCGTCATCCAATCGTTAAAGCCTTTGCTTGAAGAAGGCGACGTCATCATGGACGGGGGCAACTCCCACTATGAAGATACAGAAAGAAGATATGACGAGCTGAAGGAAAAAGGCATCGGCTACCTGGGAATCGGCATTTCCGGCGGCGAAATCGGTGCATTAACAGGGCCTTCCATCATGCCGGGCGGGGATCGCGACGTCTATGACAAAGTCGCTCCTATCCTGACAAAAATCGCAGCACAAGTCGGAGAAGATCCATGCTGTGTCTACATCGGCCCAAAAGGGGCAGGACACTTTACAAAAATGGTGCACAACGGCATTGAGTATGCCGACATGCAGCTGATTGCAGAAGCGTACACGTTTCTAAGAGAAACACTGCGCCTGCCGCTCGATGAGATTGCATCTATTTTTGAAACATGGAACCAAGGTGAGCTGAAAAGCTATTTAATAGAAATTACAGCTGAGATTTTACGCAAAAAAGACGAAAAAACAGGACAGCCTCTGATTGATGTCATCCTTGATAAAACCGGCCAAAAAGGCACCGGAAAATGGACGAGCATGCAGGCGATTGATAACGGCATTCCGTCCACCATCATCACAGAGTCCTTGTTCGCCCGCTACTTGTCATCCTTAAAAGAAGAACGGATGGCAGCTCAAGACGTGTTATCAGGCCCGGAAATTGAAGAAAAACACTTCGATAAAGACACTTGGATTGAATATGTCAGACAGGCTCTTTACATGGGGAAAGTATGCGCCTACGCACAAGGCTTTGCCCAATACAAAATGTCATCTGAGCTTTACGGCTGGAACCTGCCGCTCAAAGACATCGCTTTAATTTTCCGCGGCGGCTGCATCATCCGCGCAGATTTCCTAAACGTCATCAGCGAAGCATTCAGCGAGCAGCCAAACCTGTCAAACCTGCTGATCGCGCCTTATTTCTCAGATAAGCTGCAAGGCTATCAAACAGGCCTGCGAAAAGTCGTTTGCGAGGTCATCAGCACAGGAATCTCATTCCCATGCTTGACCACTGCGCTCTCTTATTACGACGGCTACCGCACAGGACGTTCCAATGCGAACCTCTTGCAGGCGCAGCGTGATTACTTCGGCGCCCATACGTACGAACGAACAGATATGGACGGCGTTTTTCATACCAATTGGCAGTAACCAAAAAACCCTCGCTCATTTCGAGCGAGGGTTCCAGATTGTTGACAAAGTCCTAAAACGGTTTTTGTTTTAGGGCTTTGTCATCTTTTCAGCGTGATTGAAAACCCTTGAAGTCTAGGAAGGACGAGCATTGGAGCGGAGCGAATGTTATGATTCGTGAGCACCAACGCGCAGGACTGACAACGAATGCGAGGGTTTGTCGACACGCTAAAACCCTCGCTTATTTCGAGCGAGGGTTTTAATTATGCTTCTAATTCCACAAGTTTTTTTGCTGTCTTTTTGTCCCGCTTTTCTTTTTTTGTCATCGTCAATCCAGTGATTCCGTAGAAAAGAGAAACCAATGGCGTGATGAATGCCAAGAAACAAAACGGAAGATAAGCGACTGTTGCAATCCCTAAAGCTCCAGCTGTATAGAGACCGCCGCCAGTCCATGGAATAAGTGGTGCTGCTTGTGTTCCTGAATCCTCTAAAACGCGCGATAGATTTTCCGGTTTTAAGTGTAGGCGTTCATAAATCGGCCTCATCAATGTACCGCCCATAACCGTTGAGAAGTACACAGATCCACCAATGGCAAGTGTCACATAACTCACAATGATGGTCACAAAAACAGCCATCCCTGTATGCTTAATTTTATGGGCAAAAGATGCAATCAACGCTTCTAATACTTGTGACTCCGCCAGCATTCCGCCTAAACCAAGCGCAAATAAGAACAAGGCAATTAAGCTCAACATACTGGAAAGTCCGCCCCGCTGAAGCAAGCTATCAACCATGTCAATGCCTGATTCAACTGTATACCCGGCATAGAACGTATTCATGACATCTTGAAAACTCAAGCCTCGATAGAACATCGCGATAACGCCGCCAACAGCCGCCCCAATGAAAATGGAAGGAATCGCTGGTTTCTTTAACATTAACAGCGCAATCAGGACAACAATCGGAATCATTGGCACAAGTCCGAGATGGAACGTTTCGCTCAAATAAGACGTCAGTTGATTGACACTCTCTGAATTTACCGATGCTGAATTGTATCGCAAACCAACAATGGTATAAATGATCGCCGCTATGATATATGCGGGAATTGTCGTCCAAAGCATGTGTTTAATATGGCTAAAGATGTCTCCGCCTGAAACAGTAGGCGCTAAGTTCGTCGTATCCGAAAGCGGAGACATTTTATCTCCGAAATACGCTCCGCTGACAATAGCCCCGGCAGTCAGCCCTGCTGGTATCCCCATTGTGGCTCCAACACCCATCATTGCAACCCCGGCAGTTCCGACTGTTCCCCATGACGTACCTGTTGCGACAGATACTAATGAACAAAAAACTAAAGTTGTGACTAAAAAGAATTGTGGTGAAATCGCGTGTATACCATAATAAATTAATGTAGGTACTGTCCCGGATGCGATCCATGCGCCGATTAAAATCCCGACGGTTAACAGTATCAGCCCAGGCTGCAGTGCCCTGCTCATCGATTTCAACATCGATTTTTCTACTTGTTTATAGGTAAAACCCAATCCCATCATAAACGGGATCAATACAAGCATGCTGATAAACATCAGAATTTGAATCGGTGCATCAAATACAAGAATTCCAATTGATATCACACTAACCGCTGCAATCAGCATCGATAGTGCATACATAAACGAAGGCCTTTTTATCTTATCGGTTTCCAACAAACCACTCCTTTTTCATAAGTTGATCTTACATGTAATCTTAGAAATACATATTGACTGGCACTTTCAAAAGATCAAGTGAATGTGTAAAACGGGGACTCATAATTGATTGAATAGAGAATACTGTTTATGCCGGGCGAACATTTAGGTACATTCACCCATAAATAAATGATGAGGGTTAACGTTTTACCATATCGGAAATGGTATGTGAACATCTTACTACAAAACAAAATGTTCAGTAAAATTGAATATACTCTAATATTTCATCATTATCTCAGTTGAATCGGTCTGTTAGTCATTATCCTGCTATATCTATAAAAATGCTCCGTTATCGTGCAAAATCGTCCAAAAAACAGGATCATAAGTTCGCTTATAGCTCCTTATCCCGGCCATTTTCCTAAAAAACGCCAACAGAATGATAAAAAACAGCCAAAACCCACTATTCTATAAAAGGCACTGGATTATTATATTATCGAAATAAACAACATGCCCAAATATCATCCGGTTTGCCGATCTCTTTGTTTTACTGCACGATCCACTTTAGTAATTTGGCATTTTCTCCTTTTCGTCAATACCCCCTCGTCATTTTTATTAACACCTACTGACCTTATTGATTGAGAAACCATCGATAATGAGAATCAAGTCACCAATCGGACAAGTTGTGTTCGCATCAGCTTTCAACAAGAAAAATTATCTAGAATCACTCAAATTGTGATATTTTCATGTGCAGAAAACCATACTATATAATAGAAAGATGAAACCTCTCCCGTGCAGCTTCATGTTTTTTTTATTCTCTCCTTTTCACTTGACAAGAGAAAATGTATTATATAATAATTTATTTAGAATTGTAATTAATATAGATATACTGGGAACATGGCTTCACATCATCTATAATGTCCATTTATCACTATTAGGAGGAAGATATTATGTCTTTAATTGGAAAAGAAGTACTGCCATTCGAAGCGAAAGCATTCAAAAACGGTGAATTCATCGATGTAACAAACGAAGATTTGAAAGGTCAATGGAACGTATTCTGCTTCTACCCAGCAGATTTCTCTTTCGTATGCCCGACTGAGCTTGAAGATCTTCAAGAGCAATACGCAGCTCTGAAAGAATTAGGTGTTGAAGTATACTCTATCTCTACAGATACTCACTTCGTACACAAAGGCTGGCACGACAGCTCTGAAAAAATCGGCAAAATCACTTACGCAATGATCGGTGACCCTTCTCAAACGATCTCTCGCAACTTTGACGTTCTTGACGAAGAATCTGGTTTAGCTGACCGCGGAACTTTCATCATCGATCCAGACGGCGTTATCCAAACTGTTGAAATCAATGCAGGCGGTATCGGCCGTGACGCAAGCAACCTAATCAGCAAAGTAAAAGCAGCACAATACGTTCGTCAAAACCCAGGTGAAGTTTGCCCGGCTAAATGGGAAGAAGGCGGAGAAACGCTTACACCTAGCCTTGACCTAGTAGGTAAAATCTAAGGAGTGCATTCCATTGGTACTTGATGCAAATATCAAAGCACAATTAAATCAATACATGCAGCTTATTGAGAATGACATTGTTCTCAAAGTGAGCGCAGGTGAAGATGGCGTTTCTAAGGACATGCTGGCTCTCGTTGATGAGCTGGCTTCCATGTCATCTAAAATCACAGTAGAAAAAGCTGAATTAAACAGAACGCCAAGCTTCAGTGTCAATCGTGTCGGAGAAGACACTGGTGTTACATTCGCCGGTATCCCTCTAGGCCACGAATTTACATCATTGGTTTTGGCGCTTCTTCAAGTGAGCGGCAGACCGCCTAAGGTAGACCAAAAAGTCATTGACCAGGTGAAGAAGATCAGCGGTGAATTCCACTTTGAATCTTATATCAGCCTGACTTGCCACAACTGTCCTGACGTTGTACAAGCTTTAAACATGATGAGCGTGCTGAACCCGAACATTACGCACACGATGATCGACGGCGCAGCATACAAAGCAGAAGTTGAAAGCAAAAACATCATGGCAGTGCCGACCGTTTACCTAAATGGTGAATCCTTCGGAAGCGGCCGTATGACGCTTGAAGAAATTCTTGCGAAAATGGGCAGCGGCGCAGATGCATCTGAATTTGCGGACAAAGAGCCGTTTGACGTTCTTGTTGTCGGGGGCGGACCAGCCGGCGCAAGTGCCGCAATCTACACGGCGCGTAAAGGCATCCGCACTGGTGTCGTCGCTGAGCGCTTCGGCGGACAGGTTCTCGACACAATGAGCATCGAAAACTTCATCAGCGTCAAAGCGACAGAAGGTCCGAAGCTTGCGGCAAGTCTTGAAGAGCACGTGAAGGAATATGATATTGATGTCATGAACCTTCAGCGCGCAAAACGCCTTGAAAAGAAAGACCTTTTCGAACTTGAACTCGAAAACGGCGCTGTTTTGAAAAGTAAAACAGTCATCCTGTCAACAGGTGCCCGCTGGCGCAATGTCAACGTACCTGGTGAACAAGAGTTCAAAAACAAAGGTGTCGCATACTGCCCGCACTGTGATGGGCCATTGTTTGAAGGCAAAGACGTAGCGGTCATTGGCGGAGGAAACTCTGGAATCGAGGCTGCTATCGATCTTGCAGGCATCGTCAAACACGTCACTGTGCTTGAATTCGCGCCAGAACTGAAAGCAGACGAAGTGTTGCAAAAACGCCTCTACAGCCTGCCTAACGTCACTGTCGTGAAAAACGCGCAAACGAAAGAAATCACAGGCGATCAAAGCGTAAACGGCATCACATACGTTGACCGTGAAACAGGCGAAGAAAAACATGTTGAACTCCAAGGTGTATTCGTCCAAATCGGCCTCGTGCCAAACACAGATTGGTTAGATGAAACAGTTGAACGCAACCGCATCGGCGAAGTCATCGTCGACAAGCACGGCGCCACAAGCGTCCCGGGCTTATTCGCTGCCGGCGACTGCACAGACAGTGCGTTTAACCAAATCATTATTTCCATGGGATCAGGTGCAACCGCCGCTCTCGGCGCGTTTGATTACCTTATCCGCAACTAATAAAGCCGCAATATTGCCAGATTGGCAGCATTGCGGCTTTCTAACATTGCATATTTTATCCATTTGTAATATAGTAGTCATGTTAGTGAACTATTACTTCATACTCAGCATATTTGCTGTTTTTAAAGCGAAACGCACTGATTTTCTATTTAAAGTGCCCTGATACTTTTTGACCTTGTGCTTTAGATCTTTAATGGTTTTTTCCTTCTTGGCATTTTCTAGTGCCGTCAGCTCTTCCCAGCGTTTCGCTGTTTCTGTGGAACTGCAGCCGCTAACTGTAGTCACAGGCGATAGAAGCTTCGTGTTAGATAGTTTTTCGTCAAAAGGAACGGTATCAGGAGTCGCTTTCTCTTTATAAATATGATCCAATTCATTTTGATTCAAGAAGCTGATGAAGTGGTCAAAGTTTTGCGCTTGCCGTTTTTCAGGCTGTTGAAAATCGACTGTTTCAATTAACTCTGACAGTTTTGTTTGCTCCGTTATCTCATTTGCCATGATATGTGTTAACTGATGGTACTCAGCTAATTCCCGCATTCTGGCGTCTTTCGGAAGCAGAAGGCTCGGTGTTCCGGCAATCGCCGCCGCGATATTCCCATGCAGCCTTGCGCCAAAGCTCAAATCAGCTTGTCTCAGGAAATCCAGCCAAGTCGGCACATTTAAAAAGAACCGGACTCTATCATTCTGATAAACAGGGTCTTCCATGCTTACCGGATAATTATTGGCAGGCTTCGCTATCGCAGGCGCCCCGGCATACGTCAACATCATCTCTTTTCGCCATTGCGGGATAAAGTAATGGTTCGGGAATTCTTTCATGCTTCTCGTAATGAAGTCCAGCACATGCTTTGGAGACAGCCTTGATGAGTTAACCGTCACCATTGATTCCGGTGTGATATTGGTTTCTCTAATCTTCAGCTCTCTGCCAAACGCATACATAGACGGACAGCCAATTACCGTGTGGTCAATGCCTTCACGGAATCCTAATCTGGAAAGGTATTTCGCTGTAATTTCACCGCGGACACCGATCATATTTGATCTCTCCAGCACGGCACTCACAAACGCCTTCACATCTTGATCGAAAGGAAAACCCTCATTTAAATTTGGTTCAAACGAAGCCCTCAAACCAACACCAATCACAACAACCGGAATGGTTAACTTTTTAATTAATTGGGTATATTTCCGTAAAGAAGGTGCAAAATCCTCGCGGAATGCATCTGCCAGCGGAATAATATACATATCATATGCGTTGTTTATTTGTTCAGCATCTGCCGGATGAATCCGATAATAGTCTGGTGTAATCGTCGTTTCTTCTGTCATCAGCGTACGAAACACACTATAGGCATACACTAAGTTTCCCACGTTTCCGCCAATGGAGTTGCGAACAATCATTTCAGCTGCATTGAATGTATCGAACGGTGATATGCCAGCTCTGATTAAAATGTTTTTCAATGTGATGTTGCCCCTTTCTCACCAAAATTTTTATTAGGAGATTTGCTTAGGGAACTCTCTCATGTTCTTCATTTTTCATCCCTTTTCTCTCACACATCTTCTCCCTCTCTCCCGTTCTAATAGTCAATTATACAAAAAAGGATTTTACAGATGAAATCATAACATAGCGATCGAAACTGGAAGTATATCCCTATATCAACAGGTATCTGTTTACATTACATAAAAAAACCCAAACCATGCACTTCAAAAAGTGCATGATTTGGGCCGCTTCTTATAATTCTTCGCCATTCGTTTGGATCACATTTTTGTACCACTCAAATGAATCTTTCTTATACCGCTTCATGGAACCATTTCCTTCATTATCACGATCAACATAGATCATGCCATAGCGCTTTTTCATCTCGCCTGTTGTGAAGGAGACGATATCAATAATGCCCCACGGCGTGTAGCCTATCAAATCTACACCGTCATAAGTGACCGCTTTTTCCAATGCCTCAATATGTGATTTCAAATATTGGATGCGTTCCGGATCATGGATCTTGCCGTCTTCCTCCACCGTATCCACCGCGCCAAAGCCGTTTTCCACGATGAATAGCGGAATTTGATACCGGTCATAAAAACGGTTTAACGTATATCTCAGCCCGGTTGGATCAATTGCCCAGCCCCAGTCACTCGATGTGATGTATGGATTTTCGACACCATTTGGCAGTCCGCCGTTAACGATATCGCCTATATTATCATTTTCCACATCGCTTTTCACAGTGGTTGACATGTAATAGCTGAAGCCTAAGTAATCGACGGTTCCGTTTCGTAAAATCTCATCATCGCCGTCTTCGAAAGTGATGTCATAGCCTTCTCGCTCAAATTCTTTCAACGCGTAGCTCGGATAGTACCCGCGAACCTGCACATCCGGGAAGAAATACCGCTGTCTCATTTCTTCTTCAGCCAGCATCACATCTTCAGGATTGGAGGAGAAAGGATAAATCGGCACATGTGACACCATGGCACCAATTTGGAAGTCTGGATTGATGTCTTTTCCTTTTGCCACCGCTAAAGCGCTCGCCACTAATTCATGGTGTGCCGTTTGGTACATGACTTCCTTGGCGTTTTCGTTTTCGCCCACCGTAACACCCGAGTTCGTCCATAGGAACAGCGGATTGTTCACATCCATTTGGTTGTTGATCTCATTAAAGGTCATCCAGTACTTCACTTTATCTTTGTAACGCTTGAAGCAAGCCTCTGCGAAATTGGCGAAGAAGTCCACGACTTTCCGGTTTCTGAAGCCGCCGTATTCCCTTGCCAGGTGCAGCGGCATCTCAAAGTGGGACAGGGTAATGACCGGTTCGATCCCATGCTTCAGCAATTCATCAAACACATCATCATAGAACTGCAAGCCCGCTTCGTTCGGTTCAGCCTCATCGCCTTTCGGGAAAATCCGGCTCCATCCTATAGACGTCCGCAAGCATGTTAAGCCCATTTCTGCAAACAAAGCGATATCTTCCTTGTATCTGTGATAGAAATCTATGGCTTCATGGTTCGGATAAAACTCGTTCTCTTCAATCGTATCCGTGATTTTTCTCGGCACGCCGTGCGCACCCGCAGTCATGACATCAACGACACTCGGCCCTTTCCCGCCTTGATTCCATCCGCCTTCAAATTGGTGGGCAGCTAATGCGCCGCCCCATAAAAAATCTTTTGGCATATGTCCCATGTTTTATTCCTCCTTAGCTTACGACTGTAAATAATTTTTGGTCTAACACACTTTCTTCAAGATCCTCAATGAGAATTTCCTGATACGCATGTGAATTCGTAATGATGACCGGGGTGATCGTTGATAACCCATTTTCTTCAATGAATGCTTTATCAAATTCAACAAGCATTTCGCCTTTTTTGACTGCATCGCCCTCTTTCACTTTCAAAGCAAAAGGGGTGCCGTCCAATGACACTGTATCCAGTCCGATATGCACAAGCAACTCGACGCCAGACGCCGTACGAAGGCCGATCGCATGCTTTGTAGGCGCGACCATGACGACAGTTCCGTCAAACGGAGCATAAAGCTTATTTTCAGATGGCTCAATCGCCAGCCCTTGTCCCATCGCACCTGAACTGAATACCTCATCAGGCACGTCAGAAAGCGGGATGACCTTGCCGCTAAATGGTGCATATACTGTTTCTTCATTTGCCTGTGCCGTTTGAACATGTTCCTTTTCCGCCTGTTTAGCTGTATCTTCACCATAGCCAAAGATTTGAATCAGCACAACAGGGAGAATAATCGCGATCGCCGAACCGATCAAAATGCCCCAAATAGACGCCGGGAATTGTTCATTGATGCCATTTACGATCGTCAGCGGTCCCGGAAGCCCCGCATAGGCAAAGTAATACGGATTGAAAAAGCTTGCCACAACTGCGCCGACCGCGCCGGAAATACAGCCAAAGATAAATGGTTTCTTAAATCTCAAGGTCACGCCGTAAATCGCCGGCTCTGTAATCCCAAACAAGCCTGTGATCCCAGCTGAAACGCCGACTTTTCTCGTTTCCTTGTTTCTCGCTTTTAAAATGACGCCAAGGACCGCCCCAACCTGCGCGATGACCGCAATCGTTTGATACGCCTGGAATGAATCCCGTCCGTATAAATCATAATTCGCCAAGACCATCGGCGTAATGCCCCAATGTACGCCAAAGATAACGATGACCTGCCAGAAAGCGCCGATGATCGCTCCAGCTAAAGCCGGCACGTTTTCCGCCAAGAAGTTGTAACCGTTTGCAATTCCGTTTGCGCCTAATGTTGTTACAGGGCCAATGAGGACAATCGTTAATGGCACCATCACCACCATGCACAGAAACGGAACAAATAACGGCCTAACCACTTCGTTCATTCTCTTATTCAAAAATCGTTCGAGATAAGACAATATCCACACTAAAAATAATGGCGGCAGTACGGAGGATGTGTATGTCGTTTCCGATAAAACAATCCCTAAGAAAGAAATACTCTTTCCGTCTGCGATTTGAACAGCCATCTCCGCCCATGTCGGACTGACTAACGCTGCACAGCACGCTACAGCGATATACATGTTGGTCTTAAAATGCTTTGATGCCGTAATCGCGATAAAAATAGGCAAAAACGTAAACGGCGCCCAAGATATGAAACTAAAAACCTGATAAGCTCCTGTTTCATCAAAGCCATCAAACAATAAATTAATGATAATGAGTGCCCCTTGCAAAATACCAGCAGCGGCCAGAATATACACAAACGGCGCAAACACCGCTGACATCGTCGCAATGATCCGGTTCAGAACCGTCCCTTTATTCTCACTCTGTTCCTCAGACAGATCAATATTGACCAGTTTTGAAAATTCTTCGAAGACTTCTCCTACGTGCTGTCCAATAACAATCTGAAATTGGCCGCTGTTCTCTACAACCGTAATGACGCCGGGCATCGATTTCACGATATCCTTCGCTTTAGGGTTAGACCGCTTCAGCACCAACCGAAGCCTTGTCGCGCAGCGAGAAGCTCCAATGACATTCTCTTCCCCGCCTACGGCCTCCAAAATGTCTTTTGCTAGTCTGCTATAATCTCTTACTTTCCCCGACATTTTTACCCACCCCTTCGTTTTGATTACGCTTTCATTATAATTGTATCGGTATAATTAATCAAGACCCAAACAAAATATTTATTCATTGACTATAATTGTAAACGGTTTATGTTATAATTTTGACAAGTGAAACTAAACGAATAAATGAGGAATGCGTATGTTAAAGTACCAGCAAATCGCAGCGGAGATTGAAAAGTATATAGAAGAACATGAGCTGAAACAGGGAGACAAACTGCCAGTGCTAGAAACCCTTATGGCCCATTTTGAGGTCAGCAAAAGCACGATTACAAAATCCTTGGATCTATTAGAACAAAAAGGCGCGGTCTTTCAGCTCAGAGGAAGCGGCATTTTCGTCAGAAAGCATAAACGAAAAGGCTACATCAGCCTCCTGTCGAATCAAGGATTTAAAAAAGACCTTGAGGATTTCAATATCACCTCAAAAGTCATTGAACTGGACGTGAGAAAGCCGACACCAGAAGCGGCGGAAAACCTCAACATCGGACTTCATGACGACGTCTACTTTGTCAAAAGGGTCCGCTACATCAACAGCCAAACCCTTTGCTATGAAGAATCCTATTACAACAAATCCATCGTCACATATTTGAACAACGAAATCGTCTCCCACTCGATCTTCCATTACATCCGGGAAGGACTGGGGTTGAAAATTGGTTTTTCGGATTTGTTTCTTCACGTGGATCAGCTGAATGAGGAAGAAGCGGAATATTTGGGGCTGAAGGCTGGACTGCCGAAGCTGTATATAGAAAGTATTTTTCACCTGACGAATGGCGTTCCGTTTGATTTCTCGAAGATTTCTTATAATTATGAGCAGTCGCAGTTTGTGGTGCAGGCGAATAGTTTTTTGTTATAGAGTCCAATTATTGAAAAGACCAAGAAAATTCATTCTTGGTCTTTTCTGTGTAAGTTCACTTTTTTACAAATGAAAGCTCCTTTCATTTCATTTATGTTTAAGTACAACCTGTACCGCATCCTCTTTCAACTCATCAAAATAATTTGTAAACTCAGAGGCACCTGAATAAGAAATACAAAGGGACCTATAAGGTTCCTTGATAGAAGGAAATCCCTTGCTGGAACAGTAGGTACTGCTCATTTTAAAAGAGAATAATTGAGTTTTTTGAGTTGAACTATTCAGTTTTGCTGCATAAATAGCTTTATTACTGCGATCCACACACATGCCCTGCATCGCAGTAAAATATCTTGATTTTGATAAAGGTATATAAGTTGTATACGTGTTAAAGTAACCTGATTGAGCGTATACAGTAGTGACAGCTAAAACTGCTTATCCTAAGACAACCGTCGTTATTAAGACTCTTTGTTTTCTAAACATCTACGCTATCCTACTGTATTTTATTTCCAAATTATAATTAAAGAAATTTTATCGTCAATGCATTACCTATTCATATGAATTTAATTATCTCACCTTATTTAGATTAAGAAACTATTTGTCTAACCCTTAAATATATGAAAACAAAAGGACCCACCAATGTCTGTGACTTTTGGAACAAAAATGAATAACTTGGTGATTCAATGTAATGAAATTCAGTGATTTTTATATATAAGGGTTTAACAGTAAAAATATCTCTGTTAGTATGACAACCAAGGAGGAGGATAAATTATGCAAAGAATAATGAAGCTAACCACAGTAAAACTGGCTGCCTTGGTAATCCTAGTAGGTGCCTTATCCCTCCCGGTTTTACCTAATGTCGTAGATGCCACAGAATCCCAAGCTACATACAACGTTGAAAACCTCAACGATAGTGAGCTGAAGATGACGTTCAATCATGCAGATGTTCATCTTGACGCTGATGGAAATGCAATCCTAAAAGATCACGTAACGGGCGAGGAACAAGTTCTTCCTAAAAGCTTAACTGATAAAAATGGAGATCATGTTACACCACAATACGAAAAAATCGATCATGGCGTTTTGATCAAATTAGTAACCCAAGATTCTGGACAAACTAGCGGTACAATCAGCACCCAATCGGTTGGAAAATGTATTCTAGGGACTGGCGGCGGTGCGATAACTGGTGGAGGTACACTAGGTCTTGCAGGAGCTGCCGTAGGAACAGTCACAATCCCCGGCATTGGAACTGTAGGGGCTGGCGCAGTTGGTGCAATTACCGGTGCGGTTGGCGGTGCGATGACTGGAGCTGCTGCATCTTGCTTCTAATATAGAACTCTTCTTTCATTAACTATGAAAGGTGGTCGACATGTACAAAATCATCATTCCTGCAATACTAGCCATCTTCATACTTTGGATACTATTACAGATTTCACTAGAGATGAGCATCTTTAAGAATCCAATGAACTACTTTATTGGATTCATTATCTTTTTCCTCTTTATAAAGATGGTGAAAGAAAAAAAACAATAATTTACTTTAAACGGCTTTGGGAAACCAGATTTTGAATGAAATCTGGTTTTTTTGATTTATTTTATACACACGCGCCCCGGAACCTCTTCCCTTTCATTTTCATTGTCTCTAAAAGGCGTTATGCGGTACTATCATATAAAGGTCGACTGATGAAAAACAATGTCACACTTTTAAATGCAACTGATCATGCAAAAGCTTATAAATAGGGATAGCTTTATTCTATAAAGGGGATGGACGATTTTGGAAAGCAAATACTTAGATCTACTCGCGCAAAAATACGATTGTGAAGAAAAAGTGGTAACGGAAATCATTAATTTGAAAGCGATTCTGAACCTGCCAAAAGGCACCGAGCATTTTGTCAGTGATTTGCACGGGGAATATCAGGCCTTCCAGCACGTGCTGCGTAATGGTTCAGGACGAGTAAAAGAAAAAATTCGCGATATTTTCAGCGGTGTCATTTACGATAGAGAAATTGATGAATTAGCAGCATTGGTCTATTATCCAGAAGATAAACTAAAGTTAATCAAACACGACTTTGATACGAAAGAAGCATTGAATGATTGGTATAAAGAAACGATAAACAGAATGATTAAGCTCGTTTCTTATTGCTCCTCGAAGTATACCCGCTCCAAACTGCGCAAAGCACTGCCTGCCCAGTTTGCTTATATTACGGAGGAGCTGCTGTATAAAACAGAAGAAGCCGCCAACAAGGAGCGATATTACTCTGAAATCATAGATCAGATTATTGAACTTGGCCAGGCTGATAAGCTGATCACCGGCCTTGCTTACAGCGTTCAGCGACTGGTGGTCGACCATCTGCATGTTGTCGGCGATATTTACGACCGCGGTCCGCAGCCGGATCGGATTATGGAAGAACTAATCAACTACCATTCTGTCGATATTCAGTGGGGCAATCACGATGTGCTTTGGATAGGCGCCTATGCCGGTTCCAAAGTATGTCTGGCCAATATCATCCGTATCTGCGCCCGCTATGACAACTTGGATATTATTGAAGACGTATACGGCATCAACCTGAGACCGCTGCTGAACCTGGCGGAAAAATATTATGACGATAATCCGGCGTTCCGTCCGAAGGCAGACGAAAACAGGCCAGAGGCTGAGATAAAGCAAATTACAAAAATCCATCAAGCGATTGCGATGATCCAATTCAAGCTTGAGAGCCCGATTATCAAAAGACGGCCGAACTTTAATATGGAGGAACGGTTGTTACTAGAAAAAATTGATTATGACAAAAATGAAATCACGCTGCACGGGAAAACATATCAACTGGAAAACACCTGCTTTGCGACGATTAACCCGGAACAGCCTGATGAGCTATTAGAGGAAGAAGCAGAAGTGCTGGACAAGCTGCTATTCTCTGTCCAGCATTCCGAAAAGCTGGGCCGCCATATGAAATTTATGATGAAAAAAGGCAGCCTTTATTTAAAATATAACGGCAACCTGTTAATTCACGGCTGTATTCCTGTCGATGAAAACGGCAATATGGAAACGATGATGATTGAGGACAAAGCCTATGCGGGCCGTGAGCTGCTCGATGTATTTGAACGATTCTTACGGGAAGCGTTCGCCCATCCGGACAAAACCGATGACCTAGCGACAGATATGGTCTGGTATTTATGGACAGGTGAATCCTCCTCTCTCTTCGGAAAACGCGCCATGACGACATTTGAGCGCTATTTCATTAAAGAGAAGGAAACACACAAAGAGAAGAAAAACCCGTATTATTATTTACGCGAGGACGAGGCAACCTGCCGAAACATCCTGGCAGAATTCGGCCTCAATCCAGATAACGGCCATATCATCAACGGCCATACGCCCGTAAAAGAAATCGAAGGAGAAGACCCAATCAAAGCAAACGGAAAAATGATCGTCATCGACGGTGGCTTCTCCAAAGCCTACCAATCCACAACAGGCATCGCCGGCTACACGCTGCTATACAACTCCTACGGCATGCAGCTCGTCGCCCATAAACACTTCAACTCCAAGGCAGAAGTCCTAAGCACCGGAACCGACGTCTTAACGGTGAAACGATTAGTGGACAAAGAGCTCGAGCGGAAGAAAGTGAAGGAAACGAATGTCGGTGAGGAATTGCTGCAGGAAGTTGCGATTTTGGAGAGTTTGCGGGAGTATCGGTATATGAAGTGAGGGGTGTGGGGTTCAGAGATTATTCTCTGGGCTCTTTTTTTGGTTTTCCATTATCTCATTTAGCACTGTAAATTACAATTTTCTGCAACGTTTTAATTCATAAATGCGTAAATAAAATGCCAATACAAATATAGAGTGTGCTAATTTGTATGAACAAAAAATTAAAAATGAAATGATTTGCTATCAAACAAACCCCCAAGAATGTCATAACGACATACCCCTTTTTTGAAAATACTATTTTTATTCAAAGTTATAATCACTTGGTAAGTCAAATTGCTCTCTTAATTCGTCATACCAGCGCTGTTTGTCACGCTCAGAAGGGTTGACGTATACTTCATATTGCTAGAATAATTGAATAAGTGTTTCGTGTATTACTGTATCTTCTATACCCTCAATTATTTTATTAGCTTCAGGCATAAAACGGTCTCTAATATTTGGAAAAAAATCTTGTTTATAACTCTTTCCCTCTTTCTTCAATAACTCTTTTACCATAGGCGATAGGTAAACATCTTCTAGCACTTGTTTCAGTACATAAGGGTTAAAATATGGTTTCCTTGGCTGATTACTTTTCATAATTATGACCTCCTTTTGGTTTCAGGTTAATATATATTATTTATTCCCAGTATTTTAAGGAGAATATTAAAAATATAAAAACACAAAAAGCTCATTAGCATGATGATAATGAGCTTTGTTATATTTAGGTATTTAAATTACTCTTGTAGGCTGTACCAACATGAAGTATGAATTAACCAATAAATTCTTTTTTTAAAAAATGTTTGAGTTACTCTTTTATTTTCACCCTTTGGGTTTATTAGTTTGCATTGTTTATAAAACCTATTTCGTAACCTTCTTTATCTTCCGTACTAAATCTTTTAACCACATATTGAGCAAAATCTTTATCAAGATCATCAGGAAAGTCATTATCGACTAAAATAACCTGATGTTCAATCCCCTTTTCAAGAAAGTCATTTGACATTTTTTGTAGATAATCATAGATTCTGATATACTTTTTCGGGTCATCTAGCCCTTCTATTTTACTTTCTTTGGCACCATCAGCGTCTTCACTATATTTTTTTGTTTTACCTAGATATTTACCAATAGTATCAAGCATTATTAAGCTTGGAAAATTAGTTTCGTTGATCAAGCTATTCTTTAATATACTTGTAATATAACCCACAGAAACTAAAGTTCTTAGACCTCCCGAAGTTAAATCTATATAGTCTCTATCTCTAACAATTGGTAAAAATGTTTTTTCACTAAAACTTATACCATAGGCATTCTTTATTGGAATATACTCTAAAAAATCTTTTAAGTATGTCCCTAAATCACTTAATGTTTCTTCCACAGACGGTGTTTGTTCTTTTAATGATTCTAATTTAGAATCCAACTCACTAATCTGATTAGCGATTACCTTTTGTTTTTGTTTTAATTCACTTAATTGTGATCTTACCTTTAAAAAGTATTTCACCTTATCAAGTTGTTCTTTATAACTCGATAATTCTGAAATCACCATATCCCTCTGGCTTATATAAGGAGAAATAAAAGTTTCGGCTTTAGTGTCTAGAATACTTTTTGCTTTATCTAATTGAGTTCTATTTGATATTATTTCATCTTCGATTATAAATAGTTCATCTCGTAACTCATCTACAATTTTATTCAAGTCTTTAGATCTGTTTTTTATACTATTGATTTCTTTTTTTAGAACATCTTCATTGTGCTCGATAAAATGTTTTTTTATTTCTGATGTTTCCATCCTAGAATCACACAAAGGACACTCAACTACCTTATAATTTAGCATTGAAATACTATCCTTAACTTGTAAAACAGTTTGTAATTTATTTATTTCATTGTAATACTCTTTTCTTAGTCTGAGGTTTTGCTCTAACTGAGCCTCTTTGTGAGATTTTTTAGTAAATAGAATATTTATTTTTTGTTCTATTTCAAGTACTACAGATCGTAATTCCTCCATTTCAGCATTATTCGACTTCATTTTGTCAGTTATTTTATTTTTTTCTTTTTCGAGAAAAATTATCTTTTCATTTAACTCTTCTTTTTCAGCTTGCAGCGAACCTTCAGTTGAAAGTTTTGTTTCAAGTAAAAATGAAGAAATTGCCCCATACTTATTTTCAATTTCTTTCTTTTCTCTAACTTTTTCTCCTATCATATTTTGCAATTCTGTAATTTGTGTATCTAGCACATTATGTAAAAATTTAAATGTTTCTTTGTTTTTAGCCATTAACGAATAATTTTTTCTATCCAATAAGTCTCTACTTCCAACATCGTCTTGATCAAAATAACAATACTTAAATATATCTCTAAAGCTTAACCTTACCATAGGAGAATTATCCTTAGAAGGGGATTTTTTAACTTTAATGATGGGTATATTTAAACTAGATAATAAAAAATCAGAAAAATAACCAGCTGCCCCTTCTTTTTCATAATTAGGAGAATACTCTAGAGGGAATACATTCTCTATATTTTCAATATTTGAAGAAAAAACTTCTATATCCGCTTTTGGATTGAATATGTCTCTTTTTATTGTATAAACTTTATTACTTAACGATACTTCTAGCAAAGCATATTTTCCATGCTGTTCAATCTCATCATACATGTACACTTTTTTGCTTCCTAACAAATAATCTATTAAATTTAATATGCTGGATTTTCCAGTGTCTGAATCTCCATGGATAATATTGATTCCATTTTCAAAATTCACATGATACGATTTTGACCTACCTATTAAAACCATCTTATTAATTATTAATTTTGGTGATTTCACAACCATTTTATATCCCCTTTACTAAAGGATTTACAATTTTCTTGAGTTCACTTGTACTTACTGATCTTAATATAAGCATCTCATTACATAATTCCTTAATTCTCATTGTGTAATCCGTTTCAGTTCTATTAACTATGGTTTTTCCCTTTTCCGTTAGGATATAAAAAAGTTCGTTTTTTTCTTGAACAACATCTATCATGTTGTATGCAATCATTAATTTAGATAGTTCTTTAGCAAGTTTAATATCAAGTAGAGTAATTTTATTAGGAAATAAGCTAGAAACCGAGCCAGTTTCAATGTTTAACAATTTCAAGCTAGTCTTGTTTTTAACAGCTAATACCTGTTTTAGTAGATATGGATATTTAATTAAAAAATCAAAAATCGTAAGTTTATCTAAATTTAATATTAATTTCCCTCTTGTTGTGTACGCTAATATTTCTATTATTATTAAAAATCTAATCAATCTTAAATTGATGTCATTTTCGGTTATAATAATTGGTATATTATTTCTCATTATGATCCCTAGCCTTTCTAAAATCCTCTATATTTTTTATGGAATGACTTTTAGCCCACCATATATCTTTATCTAGGCTGTTTGCAAGTTGTTGTAACATACCAGTTTTTTTATTAGCATCTATTAGAGGGATTGCAGTTTTTAAGAACTCTTTGTCTCTATCAATTATATTTTCTAAAATCTTATTTAGAAGTTCATTACTTGATTTTATTTCTCCATCCACCAGTTTATTGAAATATATTCGGTATAAACGTTCTAAGTTATTGTAAAGTTGATCTAATTCTTCGATATCATATCCTTTGCTTATCATGGACCTAATCATATACTCCGCATTAAAGAAAGTTTGCTTTGAGTCATCAATTAGCGAATTATGAACATCAGCTATTAATAACTTCAATACAAATAATTCATCATCTAATTTACCATCATCAATAAACGTCTTTGGTTTCATATCTTCAGAAAAATGTTTTTCCTTCACATACGTACTGAGGTCTTTTTTTATCCCCTTGTATACTATGCTGTTTTTTGATTCAGGCTTACATATATTAAAGTGATCATTATTACAAGCGACCTTTAGTTTTTTCCCCACCTGATATGAAACTGCATTTTGCTCTTCGACAATCTCATCATATTGCCCAAAATAATATACTGTTTTGGGAATCCTCTCCTTATTTTCTATCCAATCTTCATTAACCTTGTCAAGAAAGGCACTTAATGGCTTTAGGTCAATTACTTGTGGGTTCGATCTAGCTAGTTTTCCACCTATATTAGCCCAATTTGAGCCTTTATGTGGTACAGCAAGTGATAGAAATAATTTTACTTTTGTACTTTCATTTTCGTTCAAATCATCAAGAATAAATGCTTTTGATATTAACCCTCCCATGCTATGAGCGATTAATATTATATTTTTGTACTCTTCGCAATATATTTCTATCGAGGACTTTAAGTGCTCACTTAAACTTTTGATACTAATATTTTTTGCAATATTTGAAGGCTTAGCAAAAATAGTCCTTATTAACCCTGAGGTGAACCTAGCTTTCTTAAAGTCTATTAACTTAGTAAAGTAATTAAAATACGCTATATCAAAATTCTCATTTATGAAATCTTCTTCTGAAAGCATTTCAGGAAACTTATATTTTGTTGAGTTTGTCCATGTCTCAGAATCACTAGTAAATCCGTGAATAAAAATAATTAAATTTTCTTTATTATTTTCTTTAATAAACTCAATCGGCGGTTTCAATTGCATTCCCCCTAAATAATTCTTACAATACATATTTTAACATTAATTAGCCGTAAAGAAACTATTACTTAAACAGTTCAATTTTATCAAAATAACAAACCTGTAATGATTAATTTTTAACTGCCGATTAAAAAGACAAGCTCTTTAGAACTTGCCTTTAGTATGAAAATTATTATTTACTTTTATTCCGTATAACTTCTCATCTCTGATTCCCATTCGCTTCGTATTTCCATTTCATAGTCTTTGATATTATCTAACCACGCATCACAACCATCAATAAAATGGAAAAGTCCTAATAAATAGCTATAAAAGTTAGCTACATCAATCTCTACATCATTAAACTTGTACTCATTGCTGTATGAACATGGATATCTAAACATATCTCCATGCTTATCTATGGAACTTATAGATCTAATATAGCTCTCTGCCAGCTCAAGTATTTCTTCCTTTTGATTATCTTCTTTGGAGTAATGAACTAACATCGGTTTGATCGACCTCCATAGGTCTTTATATAACAAGTGTGAGTTCCTTTTACTTTTGACGATATGCGCGTCCACACCTTGGCTCATCTGCATATGAAGAAGTCTTTTTAATCCTATCTCAATAGCGTTTCTCATTAAAAAAACTATTGGATAAAATAATCCTTCGTCTTTTGATTCTTTAAAATTTCCAAACAAGAACGTTGCAACCTCACTATATCCTGTAATCTGCTTATGAAATCCATTACTCCATGGTGAATCATGTAAATAGCAATTATTTATCCGTGTGTTTGTTAACTGTAAAAAATGAGGTTCTTCTTCAACGTTTAATTCAACTCCATTAGACCATTTACCATAAATCATTTTATTTAAGGTGCTATAACAATATATTAATCGGTTACCCATATGAACTATATCTAATGCCTTATCGCCATACTGTTGCATGAATTTATCTTTAAATGGGTATCTGAAAAGGTCTGAATTGGAATCTATTAATTCAATACTATCTAAATATTTTTCTAACCATGTTTGTTCAGCTTCATTTAGCTCTTCAACTCCATAGTTATCTTTATAGATCTTGTACAACTCCTTAACATTATGTTTTGTAGCAATAAATATTGTTTGTAATTCGTTCTTAGTTGCCCCATTAATAGCTATTCCTGACTTAATCAATAATTCTATAGCTTGCCGCATAGTTGCCCCATTAATAGCTATTCCTGACTTAATCAATAATTCTATAGCTTGCCGCATCATATATACACTAGGTAAAAACCACATGTCATATTTAATATTATTGTGCGTACCTTCTACGATTTCTTTTAAGATAATATAGCCAGCGTTCATATACTGCTTAGCTAGCTTGGTATAGTCTTCTGCTGAGTTTTTACTCCACTTTATATGTACCTTCATCTCTTCATTTACTATACTTTTAATGCTTTTGTCTTTTTCTACCCAGACATACTCCAATCTAAATACCCCTCCTTTTCAGATGATTTGTTTTCCTATTATTGATTGTTTGCAATACAATTCACCCTAATCTCTCAAAATTTAATTGAGTTTAACTTTTAAATTCCTATACAACTCAATCAGGATTTTTTCATTTCTTTTTTTAATAGCATCATTTAAAACACTTAAGTATTCATAAAAAATCTCCGGTTTCATTGGTAAAGCAACACTTTCAAAAGAATGATTAGTCCAAAAAACCATTGGAATATAACATCCATCTTCGTCCTTCAATAATTCGTCACCATCTACTAATTGAATAAAGTTTTGTAAATAGTTTTGTTCCACAAAGTCATTCCAACCCGTAAAGTGACTAAGCCATTTTTTACAATGTGCTATTGATGTTTTTTCTTTAGTATTATCTCCATCTGGGTTTAGTAATTGTTTTAATGACTCATCATTAGAGTACTTATACCATTTCTTAATTTGTTGCAAAGTTAAATCCCAAAAATCATACCTTGCGCCCTTACCACTACGCTCTGAATTGAAATAGCTTGGTACTGGTATCATATTACCTATTGTATGATGTAGCTTTGCAAATTTTTCTATTTGCTCTTTTATTTTCTCATTACTTTCAAAGTGCTTTTTATAATGACTATATGTAGTTACAAAAGATGTCATTGTATCACCACGATAATACTCCTTTTCTTTATCATGGTTGATTATTAATTGATACTTATACTTCCGCACATAATAATAAGGTTCTTTTGTATACTGTTTGGTAGGTCTACTAGCATTAACTTTTTTTTCATCAAGAAATCTCCAAGCCTTCATATATATATAAACAGCCAATTCACAAACATCGCAGTCTATAGAGTATTCATCATGTGCAGGCTTATGTTGTTTAAATTTTTTCAATTTTGTTATATTAGTATCAAGCTCTGATATGTTCAATAATTCGTCTTTTTTAAATTCATCTTTCATGTCATATATAACAACTTTGTCTTCTTTAAAAAGTAAAGACCTTACCTTTTTTTCATTCATAAAGGTTAATTACCTTTCTAATAAATGTTTATTTTTCTTATTACTTCTATTTTACCAAATAACCCTGTTTTTTATTGCAATGTTTTGAAATTTCAGCTAATTACATCAAAAAGAACAAGCTATTTTAGGCTTGTTCTTTTTTTCTAAAACAATTGTAAACCGTCTATATCATTTGATTTTTCAACTTAGACAGTTTATACATTTCAACAGTAATCTGTTGTTTCTTGTTTACCATCACTTGTGATACGGTTCCCCACGATTAATCCGAAAAGCCCGATAAATCTGCTCAACTAGTATGAGACGCATCAACTGATGAGGAAACGTCATCTTTGAAAACGACAGCTTTTCATCCGCTCGCTTCATCACCGCGTCACTCAATCCGAGTGACCCTCCGATAACGAAGGTGACTTTGCTTTTTCCATATGTAGCCAGCTTATCTATTGTATCGGCTAGTTCTTCGGATGTTTTCATTTTTCCTTCGATGGCGAGGGCGATGACGTGGGCGTCGGGGCTGATTTTGGATAGGATGCGGTCGCCTTCTTTGTCTTTTATGATTTTCATGTCCTGGTCGCTTAGGTTTTCCGGCGCTTTTTCGTCCGGGAGTTCGATAATGTCGATTTTTGCGTAGGCCGAAAGTCGTTTTGTGTATTCTTCAATGCCTTGCTTGAGGTATTTTTCTTTTAGTTTTCCGATTGTCACAATATTGATATTCACAGGTCATCCCCACTTTAGAAACAAGTTATTCATATATGTTGTCCACAATTGTGGATATCTTTTCTGTATTTTGTGTAAGATCATTCGTTCCCCACTATATATACTGCGGGGTCTCCACATAATTCACAGGCTGTGGATAAACTGTTAGTATGTTCGATTTTTCTGATTTCGGGCGGCAGCTCGTGGTCGTCTATGTACATATCCAGCACGGTTTCGATGTGTTCTTCACAGGAATAATACGTTTGTTTCATGTTCAAATCCTCCGATGGTTTCTTGCGTTTTTGTTAATGTTCTCTTCCCAATATAACCTATTTATTCACATGTTAGTAGTGCTTCGGGCTGAGTTTTATCCACAATTCGACAAACAAGCTGTTGATGACTCTATTTCGCTCGTGTGTTAGTTTGGTTGTAACCGATGTTTGGGGAGGTCTGCATTTGCGCTTTAGATGGGTTTGGCTTTTTGTGTTCATGTTGTTGCTTGCTGGGTGTCAGCCGTCTTATTGGGTGTTAGAGTAGGATCGACTTGATGAAGTGACAGATATTAAAATGTACGTAAACGATCTTCAAATGCATGATGACGTAAAAGGATATCAAGTCTTCACCATTTCAGAAGGCAAAAAAATGGTTGTTGTGTCTCTTGGAAGCAGAGAGAAGGATAAAAAGCTTGAGGTGTCAGGCGTCAAATTCTTGCCTAAAGAAACGATTGTAACTGTGAAGCGAAAACCCGCTCCCAAGGCAAATGAGAAAAACCCTTATATTCTGATTGGACTGGATAAAATAGAAGGGGATTTCATCGTCCAAGACGAATCAGGAAATCACTTTGAAGAAACAGATGACCAGCAATAAAGCCGGCGTTCTGAGAACGTCCGGCTTTTTCTCTTACTTCAGCATTCCATGCGGGTCGATGACGAATTTTTTGGCTGCGCCTTTATCGAAGTCGCTATAGCCGTTTGGCGCTTCGTCCAGCGTTATGACGGTGGCGTTGACGGCTTTTGCGATGTGCGCTCTGCCGCTCAGGATCGCTTTCATCAAATTGCGGTTGTATGTCATGGCGGGCGTTTGTCCGGTGACAAAGGTGTGGGCTTTGGCCCAGCCGAGTCCGAAGCGGATTTTTAAAGAGCCTGTTTTCGCGTCCGCATCCTTTGCACCGGGATCTTCGGTCACGTATAAGCCCGGAATGCCAAGGCTTCCGCCGACCTGGGTGACGTCCATGATCGAGTTCAGTACGGCGGCTGGCGCTTCTCCTTGGCTGCCGTGTCCAGATGCTTCAAAGCCGACACAGTCCACTGCGGCATCAACGGTCGGTTCACCTAGTATTTGTTCAATTTGCTCGCCAAGGCGGTCGTGTTTTTGCACGTTGACCGTTTCACAGCCGAAGCTTCTCGCCTGTGCCAGTCTGTCTTCGTTCAGGTCACCGACAATCACCGTCGAAGCGCCAAGAAGCTGGGCGGAGTGTGCAGCTGCTAAACCGACAGGACCCGCTCCCGCGATATAAACGGTTGAACCTGTTTGCACGCCCGCTGTGTACGCCCCGTGGAAGCCGGTCGGAAAAATGTCGGATAGCATCGTCAAATCGAGAATCTTTTCTAACGCCTGTTCTTTATCCGGGAACACCAATAGCTGAAAATCGGCGTACGGCACCATGACGTATTCCGACTGGCCGCCGACCCAGCCGCCCATATCGACGTAGCCGTAAGCCGATCCCGGCCGGTCCGGATTGACATTCAGGCACACATGCGTTTTTTGCGTTCTGCACATCACACAGCGCCCGCAGGCAATATTGAAAGGAACGGATACGATATCACCTTTTTTGATAAATTCAACATCCCTTCCCGTTTCAATCACTTCTCCGGTGATTTCATGCCCGAGCACCAAGCCTTCAGGCGCCGTCGTACGGCCTCTCACCATGTGCTGGTCGCTTCCGCAAATGTTTGTGGTAAGCACCTTCAAAATCACCCCGTGCTCACATTTTCGGTTCACATTCGCCTTTGGAACGCCGGGCCCGTCCTTCAAGATTAACTCCGGATAACCGATATCCTCCACCGCTACAGATCCTTTGCCTTTGTACACAACCGCTTTGTTTCCAGTCAACGCCATTCCTCCCATTCATGGTTTTGGGTTTTGGGCTTTGCGCCCTTGAACATGACTTCGGTTCGTCATGACCCTTTCCCTTTTTCACGACTGTTTTTTCTGCAGCTTAACGACAATAAAAATGCCAAGCCAGCAGCCGACAATGGTTCCGACGATGTCCAACCAGCCCGCTTTTCCTCCATTAAGCAGGAACACAGTAACCGCCGAAGTCAAACCAATAATCGCTGCTTGCATAATGACACGTTTGGTGCCCATTTGATCCCCCCTTTACCCGTCATCCAATCCAATCGATACATTATTTTACAAAAATTCACAATTCTAACACAGAATTAATTTAAAACAGATAGGATTCTCAAAGAAACCATTGAATTTTATATTTGATTTCAAAAAAATGGGAGGGAAGAAAATGTTTAAAAAAATTGTGATTGGAACATTGGCTTTGGGAATTTCACTAGGTGTTGGAGGCACTTTTGCTAGTCCGGCTTCTGCGGCTGAATTCTCTACACAGGAAGTCAAAGCACAGGATATCAAATATGTCACGGGTTATAAAGTGACTTACTGGGGGCTTTCTGATTACAACGATATTCCTGACTATTACAACTACTCAATTGATGGCTATAAAGGAACATTGGAGCTTTATAACTTTGAACCACGTTATGACGGTGGCTGGACAGCTTTCTATCAAGGATATGTATCAAACTAAGCAACAGAAAAAGAGACTTCCTGCAAGTCTCTTTTTCGTATTTCCTGAGAAATAATGTGACAATATTGCCGCTTAAAACCCCTTCATCACTTCAAAATCATACAGCTTCAAATGACTCTTCGGCGTCACGACATCCTTTACCTTCCCCATCTCTTTTTCTTTCACTTTTTTTCCGGTTTTCAGGCTGTATTGTTCAATATATGCAGGCTGGTTATAAGTGTATGTGAAGAAATAGAGGCTGCTGCCTTTTCGGGTGATTTCTTTGAAGTCGGCTTTCATTTTTTCTGGTGAAAGGGTGAAGGCAATGGTTGATTTTCCTGTCTTTGCGTCGATTTTATATACTTTTCCGAAGCCGTCAATGAAGTACAGGTATCCCTCATGAAAGAAAAAGCTGTTTTTAAAGCTGAAGGGCATGGAGCTGTAAATCGTTTGTTCGTCGTTTTTGTAATCGGCAATATTGTACAGCTCTACTTTGCCGCTTTTCTTGTTGATTTTGACCATTTGATAAAGATTACGAGCCTTTTGGCCGCGGATCATGACATAAACCGCTTGATCGTCCACAGCAAGCTGGGATTCGATTGAGGCTCCTTCCCGATACTGCCATTCCGTTATCGTGTGATAGGCGAGCTTCTGTTGATCGGCTTGAATCTGGAGGAGCTGATAGCCTTTTTCGTCAGCTGTCGGGACAAGTGTGTAGATGGTGCCGTCATGAAAACCGGAGGCGCGGATGTAATGGGAGATAACGTCTTTTTTCCACTCTCCGTCCATCTGGCGGTACAGCTCTGAGCGGTACCCGTCTCCCTTTTTGTCGTAGCCGGAGTTGTAGAGGGTGTAAAAACCGTCCGTTTGTTGTAAAAAGCCCGCACTGTCACCGGTGTGCTGATAGGCTCTTTTATGGGAGCGCAGGCCGTTTTTGATCGTGTAAATCGTGTTTTTATCCTCCAGCATCACACTGTCGCCGTGAACCTTGGCTGAGCCCAGCTCAAGACCCTTCATCTTAAAAGAAGACAGCAACCCGTCTTGGCTGATAAACAGGGCGTAGCTTTTCCCGCCGCCGAATGCATCTTGATCCGCAGAGGTTGAGAGATACAGCAGGACTTCTTTGTCATCGAGAAAATCAGGGTCTCTGAGCTCCTGCTGACTCACAGCTTTATGGCTTTTGAGAGGAGAAACGAAGACAAATAGTGCGATCCCTGCGAGAATCAGCATGGCGATAGGGATCATCCACTTCCTCATATCCTTCTCCTTAGTAAATGGTCATGATGGTCGACGTATAGGAAGAGTCAGTGATGTCGCGCGGATATACGCCTAAGCCTCCGTTGCCGTCTATATCAATGCCTGCTTTCAGCAAAAAGGCGGACCATAGGAGCTTTGAGCAGTTTTTGGCGCCGTCATGGCCGGTATTTCTGTTATTGACGAAGTTAAATGAGTATGGGTCACCGACTCTAGATACCGCCCAGTCGGCAGCGGATGTTTTCTGTGAAGAAGTGACATTGACTGTCTGTACGATGGAGTTGTCTTCCACGTCTCTGGCATTGTAAGCGATCTGCCTAACGCCGTCGCTCGGGACAGATTCAACAATTTTGTCAGCGGCTGAATACATGCCGACGTGGCCGTGATTGTAGTAGGCTGTGTAGGAGTTGGTGTAGTAGATATTCCCTTTCGCGCTTGTCGGAAGTTTTTTCGTGCCGGACGAGCCGCCCATGACAGACATGCCGCTTTCCTTGGCGAGCCTGTCGCCTTCTGCCTTATCAGCTGTGATTTCCTCATAGAACTGTTTCAGAATGACGTCTTGCTTGACGTGCTGCTGTTTGGCAATCTGGCTGGCGGACTTCATGATTTCTTCCGGCGTCGTGCCTGGCTGCAGTGCGGCGATTTCTTCTGCATAGTTTGTGGTTTTTACGGCTTTGGCGGGAGAAACAAACAATCCGCCGCACATTGCAAGCGCTACCATAAATATTGACATCCTTGTCTTGAACTTCAATTACATCTCCTCTTTTCTTGTGAATGTAAGGAAGGTGATTTCCTTCACCCATATTATATTAGGAACATAAGGAAAGGAACTAGGTTATTTACAGAATGTTTAGAAATCATTTACAGTAGGCTGTCCATAAAAAAAGGCCGGATAAAGGCCCTTTTCTTACAGCTTCTTGCTCATCATCACGTCCGTTTCTTGAAATCCGGTCCGTTCATATAGCTTCCGCGCCGCCTGATTGTGGGCAAAGACATGAAGGGACAGCTTCCGGATTCCCATGCTGCGTGCTGTTTGATCTAACGCCGCCAATGCTTGCTTTGCATAGCCCTTGCCCCGGTATGGTTCATATAACCCGAAATCGTAAATAAACGCTTCCTGCTGCGGGTGCTCCGGTTCAGCATGAATCCAGAGCCAGCCAACGATTTCCTTTTCATTCAGCGTGAGGCTCCACAAATGATGATCGGGGGTTTCCAGCCCTTTCGGAAGCAGATTGGAAAAGGCCTGCCTAGACAAAAGCTGTGCGTCTTCAGGCTGCCATGTTCCCGCCTTAACCTTCTCTTCCGCGTAATGCTTGGTCGTGTACGTGAGATAAGACCGAAATTCTCCTGTCTGCATGGGAGTCAGCATCATTGTCATATCATCTCTCCTTTATTTATTGACTAGAGGATTTTACATAAAATAGAAAGAGGTGTTACTATCAGAATAAGCAACTGAGATTGATAAGTCACGAGAGAAGGGAGTTTCACATGAATAAAATTGCACCTGCAGAAATCGCTAATATGCTCAACGATTGGTACCTTGCAATCAAGAAACATGAAGTGGAAGAGTCCGCCCGTTTGTTTGAAGAAGTGAAGCCTTTATTGGATGACATGGAAGAGGATCAGGAGGTGCTTGCCTACTTCTCCTTATTGGAACTGCGCCACAAGGTATTGCTTCACGAAGCGAGAGGACAGGGCTTCCAGCATGAGGAGCCTTCTCATATGAATGCTACGTCAGACATGCTGAAATATTACTTTTTTCTGTTTGAAGGCATGTACGAAGCCTATAAAAATAATTACGATATCGCCATTGGGCTTTATAAAGAGGCCGAGCAGTATCTTGGCAACATTCCCGATCCGATTGAAAAAGCCGAGTTTCACCTGAAGGTCGGTAAGCTCTATTACAAACTGGGTCAAAATATTGTGTCCCTCAATCATACACGGCAAGCGGTCAAAACATTTAGGGAAGAGACCGATTATAAAAAGAAACTCGCCTCGGCGCTGATCACGATGTCAGGCAATTGCACCGAGATGAACCAGTTTGAAGAAGCTGAAACATACTTGGACGAAGCGATCCGGATCACGAGAGAATTAGAGGATCATTTTTTTGAAGCCCAGCTTTTGCATAACTTCGGACTTCTTCATGCGCAAAGCGGCAAATCAGAAGAAGCGGTCTCCAAATTAGAAGAGGCCCTGCAACACGAAGAATATGCCCGCTCCGCCTATTACTATCATTCTGTCTATCTACTGATACGAGAACTGTTTAAGAGTCAAAAGAAAGAACAGGCTTTATCTTATTACCAAGATGTGAAGGAAAAATTGGCTGTCGAGCCGAATAGAATATGTGAGGCAAAAATAGATATTTTATATGCCATTTATGCAGAAGGAGGTCATGCGGAAACGTTTCACTTATGCAAACAACATATGGATGAATTGGTGTCCGAGAAAGAGTATGACAGTGTAAGAGAACTTTCCATTTTGGCTGGCGAAAAGTATAAGGAGCATGAGCTTTATAAAGAAGCTGCCCACTTTTTTTATGAGGCATTGCAAATTGAAGAACTCATTAAACGAACGGAGGTTATATAAATGAAAAAATGTCTGATTGGTGTAGGCGTCGCAGCGGTGATTTTATCAGGATGGTTTATTGCAGACCACCAAACCCATTCACAGGAGATGAAAGTCGCTGAGAAAATGATTGGATAAATCAAAAACCCCCGCGGGAATGCGGGGGTTTTCTCATGTCTACAGCAGCTTCTTCCCTAGCAGAGATTCTACGAGTTCTACTGCTGTTTGGCCAGTCTTGTTTTCATGATCAAGAATCGGGTTGACCTCGACGAATTCAGCTGAAGTGATAATGCCTGCGTCATACAGCATTTCCATCGCCAAATGACTCTCACGGTAGCTGATGCCGCCGATGACGGGGGTTCCGACACCCGGTGCGTCGTTCGGATCAAGCCCGTCCAGATCAAGGCTGAGATGGACGCCGTCACATGCTGATAAATAATCAAGGGTTTCTTCGATCACCTTTGTCATGCCGAGACGGTCGATTTCGTGCATCGTGTACACCTTCATGCCGCTTTCCCTAATATACTTGCGCTCCCCTTCATCAAGTGACCGGGCGCCGATGATGACGACGTTTTCCGGTTTGATTTTAGGCGCGTAGCCTTCAAGGTTCACCAGTGACTCGTGGCCGATGCCGAGGCTGACGGCAAGCGGCATGCCGTGAATATTGCCTGATGGTGACGTTTCAAGCGTATTCAAGTCGCCGTGCGCGTCATACCAGATGACGCCGAGATGATCGTAATGCTTCGCTGTGCCTGCGAGCGTGCCGATCGCCATACTATGGTCGCCGCCCAGGACAAGCGGGAATTTTTTCTCTTCGATGACTTTGTTGACCTTTTGCGCGAGTTTTTCATTTCCCGCCAAAACGGAATTCAGGTTCTTTAATTCCTCGTCATTGTTGATCTTTTCGCGGTTGATCGGAATGTCACCGAGATCTTCAACCGTATACCCCATGTCTGACAGCCTCTCAATCAGATGGGCGTACCGGATGGCACTCGGGCCCATGTCCACTCCGCGTCGTGCTTGTCCTAAATCCATTGGCATTCCAATAACCGAAATCGTTCTATCCATCTGTGATTCCACCTCAACATATAAGATAATGTCCTATGCGGGTTATAACAAAGATGACTTGCGGACAATGTGTTTAAAGCTCTAGCTGATGATTTGCCTGCTGGCGTTTTTTAATGACGACATGATAAACGATGTAGCAAATGATCATAAACGGTATGCCGCAATACAGCGCGATACGCTGCTCCGGATCAAACGCAAGGCTGATGAGAACGACCGTATTTAATGTCAGGCCGATTAGCGGAAGCACCGGATAAAGCGGCGTTTTGAATTTCAAATCTTCCTTCTTGCCGCCCTCGCGGATATATTTGCGTCTGAACATGATTTGAGAAAGCGTAATCGTGATCCAGCCGACCTGGGCGCTCATGCCTGCCAAAGATAGAAGCACCATATACACGGTTTCAGCCGCCGCCACTTTCGATAGAAGCGATAGGCAGGCCACAGCCATCGTTGCGATTAACGCATTCAGCGGCACACCTCGTTTGTTTGTTTTGCCCAGCGCTTTGAAGGCCTGTCCTTCATTCGCCATCGCGTACAGGATACGTGTCGATGCGTATAAACCTGAATTCGCAACAGATAACAGCGCGATTAAAATAACAAAGTTCATGATATCAGCTGCATACGGAATTCCGATTTGTTCAAATACCGCAACAAACGGACTTTTCACAACACCCGCCTGTTCCCACGGTATCATGCCGGCAATGACAATAATGGAAAGAACAAAGAAGACAAGCGTTCTCCATACTGTCTGTTTGATAGACCGCGGAATCGTTTTTTCAGGGTCTTCACTTTCTCCTGCTGCAACCCCGATCAGCTCAGTTCCCTGGAACGCGAAGTTCACGGTAATCATCGTTATCAATATTGCCTTAATACCGTTCGGGAATAACCCGTCTTCATAAAAATGTGTGAAAAACGGCGCCTGCTCTCCGCCCTTCAAATCGATCAGGTCAAACATGGCGGCTCCGCCGAGAATAATAAATAAAAGGATAATCAAAATTTTAATGCCTGAGAACCAGAATTCCGATTCGGCAAAGGCTTTTGCTGTTATCGCATTTAGGATAAACATCAGTGCCGCGAATACCAGACACCATATCCACACGTCTACGTGCGGAAACCAGCGAAGCATCAGCTGTCCCGCTGATAAGAATTCAATAGCGCATGTAACCGCCCAGCCGAGCCAGTACAGCCAGCCGAACGCAAACCCGAAAGCCGGGCTGATGAATTTCGTCGCGTAGGTCTGGAAGGACCCCGACACAGGAAAGGCGACTGCCAGCTCCCCTAAGCAAAGCATTGTCAAAAACATGATAAAGCCGCCCACTAAATAGGACAGAACCGCGCCGAGCGGTCCCGCCTGGTTAATGGTAAATCCGGTTCCAAGGAAGAAACCGGTTCCGATCACTCCGCCCAATGAAATCATGAACAAGTGGCGTGATTTCATTGTCCGCTGGAGCTGATTTCCGTTATCTTGGTTTGTATTCACATTCTGCACCCCTTCAGCAACTTGTATTGGATCTAAGCTGGAACAACTACACGGTGCATATCCCAGTTTGCTGTCCAAAGAGTTTTTATCTATTTAATATAAAATTCACTTCTTCTCATAAAGATACATTATACTAAAATACTGTAGCTGAGCAAATAGGGAGTGCTAATTTTTCTGTTGTAAATTTATACAAACGAGGTGAATATCCCGCCATGGTGCGGCGTTATGCGTTTTGAAGCACGTGCTTAATTTTCTCTATCGCCCAATCCAAATCCTTTTTCGAAATGATTAATGGCGGTGCAAAACGAATGACTGTATCATGCGTTTCCTTGCATAAAAGCCCTTCTTCCTTCAAACGCTCACAATACGGACGGGCGGCTTCCGTTAATTCCACACCGATAAACAGCCCTCTGCCGCGGACTTCTTTAATGACAGGATTGTCAATGCTCTCAAGCTCTCTTTTAAAGTATTCGCCAAGCTCAAGAGAACGTTCCGCGAGCTTTTCATCCTCCATCACTTCCAATGAGGCGATAGACACCGCACAGGCAAGCGGGTTTCCGCCAAATGTCGATCCGTGTGAACCCGGGTTAAATACGCCCAAAATCTCGCGGTCCGCCGCAATGCATGAAATCGGGAACACACCGCCGCCAAGCGCTTTGCCCAAGATATACATATCCGGAACAATGCCGTCCCAGTCACAGGCGAATGTCTTACCTGTACGCCCAAGACCCGTCTGAATCTCATCGGCAATAAACAGGACATTCTCTTCCTTACAAATCGCCGCTGCTTCCTGCAAAAACCCTTCAGGCGGAATCACGATACCCGCTTCACCTTGAATCGGTTCAAACAAGAATGCCGCAGTATTCGGCGTAATGGCCTGACGAAGCGCTTCCGCATCGCCGTATGGGATTAATTTGATTCCCGGAAGCATCGGGCCGAATCCTCTTTTGTATTCGTCTTCAGAAGACAGAGAGACCGCCAGCATCGTCCGCCCGTGGAAGTTCCCGACACACGCGATGATTTCCGCTTGATTGTCTGCCACGCCTTTCACTTCGTATGCCCAGCGTCTCGCCGCTTTCACCGCGGATTCAACCGCTTCAGCTCCTGTATTCATTGGCAGGATCATTTCTTTGCCCGTCAGCTTAGCTGTTTTCTCGTAAAACGGTCCCAGCTGATCGTTGTGAAACGCGCGTGACGTGAGGGTGATTTTATCAGCCTGATCCTTCAATGCCTGAATGATTTTCGGGTGCCTGTGCCCCTGGTTTACCGCAGAATAGGCACTCAGCATATCCATATATTCATTGCCCTCCGGGTCCTTTACCCAAGCACCCAGCGCTTTAGAAATGACAATTGGGAGCGGATGATAATTATTGGCTCCGTAATGAGACGTCTGATCAATAATGTCTTTGGATTTAGATGGCATATTAGAATTCCCCCTTATTTTCTGTTTCAACATGATATCCTGCTTTCCCTTTATATAAATGCAAGTTCTGTGCCAAATCAAGATTTCGTGTGTTTTCTACAATTTTCGAGGACAAGGTGCAAAAATTTTCTGTTTTTTCAATTGAAAAATTCAGCAAGTGCAAAATTCTTTTGCATATCCTCTGCATTCTTTTATAAAATAGAAGAAATATTAAGAAAATAATTGAGGGAGGTTTATACATTGGTCAAGGACAGCGAATTCCTCACATTGGTTTTTCAGAGCATACTGGATGAAATTGATGTTGGCCTGCACGTGGTGGACGAGCACGGAAACACGATCGTTTATAACAATAAAATGATGCAGATTGAAGATATGGAGAAGCATGACGTCCTGAATAAAAACCTGATGGATGTGTTCATGTTCTCTAAGCAGCAGGACAGCACCCTGGTACAGGCTCTTCAGGAAGGCAAAACGATTAAAAATGTGAAGCAGAGCTACTTCAATAATAAAGGCCAGGAAATCACGACAATCAATCATACCTATCCCATCGTCCAAGACGGCAAAATCAGGGGCGCAGTCGAAATTGCCAAGGATGTGACAAAGCTTGAACGGCTGATCAGGGAGAATATGAACAAAAAAGGCAGCACAACCTATACATTTGACAGCATTCTCGGCACCAGCCCAGCCATTCAAGACGTCATCGAAAACGCGAAACGGGCTACGCGCACATCTTCATCGGTTCTTCTCGCAGGAGAAACCGGAACAGGAAAAGAGCTGTTCGCACAAAGCATCCACAATGGCAGCGACCGTTCAGGCGGCCCGTTTATTTCACAAAACTGCGCGGCGCTGCCAGACAGTCTTGTGGAAAGCATTTTGTTCGGAACGAAAAAAGGCGCGTTTACCGGCGCTGTGGACCAGCCCGGCCTGTTCGAACAAGCCCATGGCGGCACGCTTCTGCTAGATGAGATCAACTCACTGAATCTCAGCCTTCAGGCAAAGCTGCTGCGCGCCCTTCAAGAACGGAAAATCAGGCGTATCGGTTCCACTAAGGATACGCCGATTGACGTGCGTATTATTGCGACGATGAATGAAGACCCCATTGATGCGATTGCGGGCGAACGAATGCGAAAGGACTTGTATTACAGGCTGAGCGTTGTGACGCTCATTATCCCGCCGCTTCGGGAACGAAAAGAGGATATTTTGCCTCTCGCATCCGAGTTTATTCAGAAAAACAACCACTTGTTCCAAATGAATGTGGAACATATCAGTGAAGACGTGAAGCAATTTTTCTTATCCTACGACTGGCCGGGAAACATTCGTGAGTTAGAGCATATGATTGAAGGCGCAATGAACTTCATGACAGACGAGCAAACCATTACAGCTTCCCATCTGCCCTATCAATACCGCATGAAAATCAAGCCGGCTGACAGCCCAGAACCGGAAATACCAAGACACCAGCCGGCCGCGGACTTAAAAGAAAAATTGGAGAGCTTCGAAAAATATGTGATTGAAAATGTGTTAAGAAAATATGGCCATAACATCTCGCAGGCCGCTCAGGAGCTTGGCATAAGCAGACAAAGCCTCCAATACCGGCTGAAGAAATTTTCTCACCCGCCTGCCGAGTAACAGCCTGTTCCAGCGCAGGCAAGATGGCACATATGCGCAAAGTTCACAATGTCAACAGCAATGGCGGACGAGTCGTCAAACATCACACATGAACACAAATAAGCCGCCTCACACCCAGCAACCACCCGAACAAACTCTCACTTTCAATGCTGTTGTTTCACGTGTAACACCCATCTAGTATATATTCTTTTCAACTGAACGGGCCTGGCCCTCGTTCAGTTTTTTTGCATAAAAAAGCAGTCTGGCCATTGTGCCAGACTGCTTTGATTACCTTCCTAGCTGATCTGCGGAGGAGAGCTTAATATCAACGGATTGTTCTTTAGCGCCGCGATAAAATGTTACTTTGACGCGGTCACCAACTTTTTTCTGGTAAAGGCGTTTGCGCAGATCAACAACATCATTTACTTTTTGGCCGTCAAATTCCGTGATGACATCCAGTTCTTTAAGCCCTGCTTTTCCAGCTGGTGAAAAGGCATCTACACCCATCACTACCGCGCCATTGGTGACATCCTTAGGAAGCTTTAATGTTTCATCCCAATGATAGCTTGCAATGTCGCTTAGCGATTTCATCTCGATGCCAAGGAACGGACGTTTAACTTCGCCGTATTTCTCCAGATCCTCTATCACCGGGATCACAAGCTTAGACGGAATGGACAGGCCAATTCCTTCAACCGCCGACTCCGCTATTTTCATTGAATTGATGCCAATGACTTTTCCGTCCATATTTAACAATGCACCACCGCTGTTTCCAGGGTTAATGGCCGCATCTGTTTGCATGACTTCTGCGTTCCAGTCAGGCTGTCCATCACCGTTTGAATCCACCGGGATGGCCCTCTCCGTACCCGAGATGACACCTTGTGTGACAGAGCCCGCAAATTCAAGGCCTAACGGGTTCCCAATCGCGATAACCGGCTCCCCTGACTTCACTTTGTCTGAATTCCCGAAGTCAGCGACTGCTTTTATTTTATCGCTTTTCACTCGTAACACAGCAAGATCCATCAGCTGGTCGCTGCCAATCAGTTCAGCCGATACACGCGAACCGTCTTTCAAGCTGATTTCAATTTGGGAAGCGCCCTCGATCACATGATGGTTGGTCACGACATAAGCAGCGTTGTCATTTTTCTTATAGATGACGCCAGAGCCGCTCCCAGCCTCGCCGCTCTCTCCCCAAATATCTGATTTTTGGATGTTCACAACACCGACAACGGCGGGCGATACATTGCTGACAATCTTGGTGACTGCGTTGTTGACACTGACATTCACCGTCCTGATTGATTCCCGGTTATTGTTGTTCTGCTGCTGTTCTAAGGCGCCCGTATCGATCCCTTCATCTGAAAGGTACGGCATGAGAAACGCCATTAATACGGCACCCACAATCACGCCAATCAGACTAGAAAGGAAATATCCTTTTTTGCTTCGCTTTCGCTGTTCAGGAGCAGTATAGTCTTCCTCACGATCGTAATCCACCATATTCCACCCTTTCCAAGAACGTTAATATGGTTATATTGTGGGTAAGAAACTCCTATAATAGTCATGGTTTACATAAAAATTATACAGCGCAAAGCGGAGTAGCCTTCTTCGGATCAGTGTCAAACAAATCAAATGTCTCCCCCGTCACAAATCCTTTAGAAGCCAATGTCTGCTGCACAGACATTCTCGCCAGATCCTTCATGTTGTTGTCCTGGCTCAAATGCGCCAGATAAATGCGAGACGTCTCATCGCCAATGACATCCGTCATTGCCAAGGCAGCATCTTCATTTGACACGTGCCCGACATCACTTAATATCCGCCGCTTAATGCTCCATGGGTATCTTCCCATTTGCAGCATGCCGACATCGTGATTGCTTTCAAACACAAACACATTCGCTGAGCGGATGATGCCTTTCATCCGGTCGCTGACATATCCCGTATCTGTCATTAATGCAAGCTTTCGGCCGTTATAATGGAACACATAAAACATAGGCTCCGCCGCGTCGTGCGAGACGCCAAACGACTCCACGTCAAGTCCGCCGAACGACTTCACCGTCTCCATCGGAAACACAAATTTCTGGTCGGTATCAATTTTGCCGATCTGGTTCTCCATTGCTTTCCACGTCTTCTCATTCGCATAAATCGGAAGCTTGTACTTTCTGGCGACCACGCCGAGGCCCTTAATATGGTCACTATGCTCATGCGTCACAAAAATGCCGTCTACATCATCCAGCTTACGCCCAATTTGCGCCATCAGCCCATCCATGGCTTTCCCGCTCAAACCGGCGTCTACCAAAAATGCGTGATCCTCCGTTTCAAGGTAAAACGCATTCCCCGTACTCCCGCTCGCAAGTACGCTAAATTGCAAGCTCATGTTTGTCTCACTCCATTATTTTCATTGATCTGTATCTAAAATCGTGCTCTCCAAAGCATTGACAGTAAAATACTCTTGTACGGTCTTTTTCTCACCGTTCACTTTTTTGTCATACTCAACCGTAATTCTCCATACCGGCGCCAGCACCTGTGTACTTGTCAGCGGATATTGCGCGACGTAGCCGAATTTGACACTCTTTATCGTACTGTACTCTTTTAATTGATTTTGGTAATACAATAACTCAACCGCATCCATTTCAGTGATCAGGCTTTCCTTCTGGATTTGCTTAAAGGTGTCGAGCGTCGTCTGGTCGTATGACACAACCTCGTTTTTATCGTTCAAACGCAAAATCACTTGCCCGATCATATTAGAAGACGTGTCGGTCTGCTGATAAATGTAATGGCCCTCATATGTTTGGAAGAAAATAATTTCTTTTTGCGATTTATTAACCTTCCAAAGCTTATATTTTTCACCGTCTTGGATTTTCGAAGAAACAAGCGCCTCGGCATCGTCCTCGATTTTCTTCTTGGACAAGGCGATCGGATTTGTAAATTTCATTTTCAGGGTCGTTACTTTACGATCATCACTAGGCATTTCCATCAATGGCTTTTGATCCTTAAGCGCCTCAATTTCGTCCTTGGTGAAGGCCTTTTGATTCGCTGTGATTCGGTAGCCTTCTGTCGCTTCCTTATTCAGCCCTTCATACGTAATATGATCGGCCTTCATGTCATGCTCGACATCATTTTTAATGACTTCATAATCTTTGCTGGTAGACTGCCATTTTTGAAAAAACTGATAGCCTAAGAAAATATCTAAAATGAGGAAGGCAACGATGAAGATTGATTTTGTCTTATTCCACTCCACTGTTTGCCCCCTCCTTCTTCAATAAGTCCTTCGTAATCGGCACAATTTTCCCGTTTATTTTCATTGCCCAAACAGGTTCCAGCTCAACAAGAGGGTCATTATTGGATGATGTTGACACCAATTGATACGCAAGGAAAA
The DNA here is from genome assembly GCF_000815295.1 of Bacillus sp. MSP13. NCBI lineage: Bacteria > Bacillati > Bacillota > Bacilli > Caryophanales > Bacillaceae > Bacillus > Bacillus sp. MSP13. The sequence goes on along the minus strand of NZ_JXAQ01000009.1, from coordinate 67,235 downwards.
TCTGATCAATTTTATCCGTATTATAAGCGGTTTGTTTAGAAAGCAGCAGCTTCACTTCACTTCCTCTCATCAGCTCAGTCTCTGTCGTTTTAATCGGATTTGTTCCGAGACTGAAATTCGGCCGCTTATAACTGAGAATTTCATCGTTCGCCCACTGCACCGTAATCGCTGATGTCGCTCCAAATGGTTTGGAGGTGCTGTTAATGACTGGCGTCTGGTCCATAAAGATATAAAAGCTTAGCTGCTGACTGTCATTGATATTGAAAAATTGATAATGATCTGTCCAGCTTCCCGTATCCTCAAGGTATTTTTGGCTCTTTTTGATCAATTCTCCCGTTTGATAGGATGTGCTCTGTACCAAATTGCGCTGTTGAAACTGCACCTGGCGCTGGCTTAAATTCACATCTAAACGGCTGATCCCATCTGTCAGCACGTTTCTGTTGTTGTAATTTGAATCTTCCCTTACAATGCTTGGATCGCTGAACAACGCTTGCTTAAAGGTGTTTGTTTTAATGGATTCTGTCACAAATTCTTTTTTATCCATCGTAAGCGTTTTGTTCGGCAGCAGAAACTCTTTCTTGGAACCGATAGAGAACAGACTGTATGCCGGCATGTTTGATTGACTGTTTTTCAAGTCATTCATCATGTTTCGGTAGTTTGCCGATTCAACGGTCACTTCCAGAATCAGCTGCTTGCTGAAAGATACCAAATAGATTTTCTTGTTCGCTTTTGTTTCATGAAGCGGAATCAGAATGTGGTCAAACGAACTGTATTCAAATGACTGGTTAGACCATTTAAACAGCGTTTGGAAAATATCAATCGGAATCGTGTCATTGAATTGCAAGTCGAGTTTAGCATCATACCCGCTTATCCCATAAAACCAGCTCTTAAATGCTGTCTTGTCATACTGATCAGAAATATCTTTGATTCCTTTTACATCCCAATGCGGCAAGTCAGACCAGACTTCATGATAAAGGGAATCATCGTCCACTTTATAATGAGCGCCGCTATCATGGATAAACATGTCTCTCGGCCTTACCGTTTCAGACAGCCTTTGGGTGTTTTTTTCAATTTTATGCTTCTCACGCACAGGAGACGCTGTTGATGATGAGCCTCCGGAAAAGTTTGGCTGGAACGTCCATATCCCCCACGTAAACACAAGGCTGATGACGACGAGTACCGTAAGTAATATCGTTTTTATATTTTCACGCTTCATCCCAATCATCCTCTTGTTCCTCTTTATATGGAAGAGTAAATGTAATCGTCGTGCCTTTTCCTTCTATGCTGTCCGCCCAAATATCCCCGCCATGCGCCTGAACCATTTCCCTGGCAATCGCCAGTCCGAGACCGGTCCCGCCAAGCTTTCTCGTTCTTGCTTTATCCACCCTGTAGAAGCGGTCAAAGACTTTTTCGACATCTTTTTTCGGAATACCGATCCCTTCATCCTTGACGCTAATATAGAGAAGCTCTTCCTCTTCATTTACATCAATTGAGAATGTCACATGTCCGCCTTCCGGTGAGTATTTCAAAGCGTTGGAAATAATATTATCAAGCACCTGCGTAATTTTATCTTGGTCAATCTCAACATACAGATTTCTATCCGGCAGATTACGGATAAATTCCACATGCTGTTCTTTGGTCATTTCAAAACGGTCAATAATAAGGGACATAAACCGGACAATTTGAATCCATTCCCGGTTAAATTGATAATCCTTGCTGTCGAATTTGGAAAGCTGAAGCAAGTCATTGACAAGCCGGATCATACGCTCCGTTTCATTTTGCGTCACCATTAAGAAACGCGGGGCAATGTCTTTATTTTCCCATGCGCCTTCGGCTAACGCTTCTAAATAACTGCGCATTGTCGTAAGCGGCGTCCGCAGCTCGTGTGATACATTTGCCACGAATTCTCTGCGCTCCTGATCCATTTTCTCTTGCTCGGTTACATCGTAAATGACCGCAATTAAGCCATCAATTTTGCCATGTTCCCTTTGAATCACAGAGAAATTCACGCGAAGCACCGTTAATTGATCATCACGCTCAATTTCAAGCAGCATAGAATCCTGCTGCTCCACTAAATCTTCAAACGTATAATTCTCTTGAATCCCCAGCAAACTCGTAATCGGCATTTCTAAAGCTGTTTCACGTGAAACGTTCAACAGCTCAAGCGCCGGGCTGTTTAAGAGAATAATCGCTCCGTTACGGTTCGTGGCGATAACGCCGTCTGTCATATACGCAATAACAGAAGCTAGCTTTCTGCGTTCTCCTTCTGTCATCGCCTGGGCATCTTCAAGCTCTTTCGTTAAGTGGTTAAACGTGGTGGCGAGCTGCCCGATTTCATCATGCCCATACTTTTTAACCTTCCTCGAGAAATTCCCTTTCGCAAGCTCCATCGCCTGCTTTCTCATATCTGAAAGCGGGTGGGTGATGGTGCGCGCCAGAAAAATACCGAGGAGCGCCGTCAAAACGAGCGCCAAACCAGTGCCGGACGCCAGTATCGTGTTGATGGTCTTCATTTGGTTAAAAACTTCTTCCATACTCGCGACAACATAGATCGCACCGACCACTTCTTGGTTTTCAGTCATGACGGGCTTTGCGGAAATGAGCACTCTAATTTTGCTTCTTGGGTCATAGTACTTTCTTAAATACGATTGTTTAGTAGAGAAAATCCTTTTAAATATAAGATCAGTCGTTTGTTTCCCTGCTACTTCCTCACCATACGGTTTTGATGAACCGACCACTTCATAGCTTTTATCTACAAAACTAATTTCCCGAACTTCATCACTTTTCGTGAAATCATTCAAAATACGGCTGACGTCATCCTTGATGACGGTACTGTCGTTATCACTTTTATATTCTTGTTCGATATAGTAAGAAAGGTTGTCGATTCGCTGATTCAGCGACTGTTCATAAGAGCTCATCAGCGATTTCTCGACCTGATTGACAAAATACACCCCAATGATTTGCATGGCAATGATGATCAAAAGCACATAGATCAAGGTAATCTTAAATTGGATCGACCGAAAAAAACCAACCTTATTCATAAGGGCATTAGTCCTGTTCTGGGTTTCTCAAGTAATAACCAACTCCGCGGCGTGTGACAATCCAATTTGGATGGCTTGGGTTGTCCTCAATTTTTTCACGAAGCCGGCGGACTGTTACGTCAACCGTTCTGACATCACCGAAGTAATCATAGCCCCAAACGGTTTGAAGCAAATGTTCACGTGTCATCACTTGTCCGATATGCTTTGCTAAATAATGAAGCAATTCGAACTCACGATGAGTCAATTCGATAGTTTCATCTCGTTTTGATACGACGTACGCGTCAGGGAAGATGACGAGAGAACCGATATGAATCTCGTTAGAGGACGGCTCTTCCTCCGCAGGCGCTGTGGTCAGCTGTCGGCGCAAGTTCGCTTTTACACGCGCCAGAAGCTCTCGTGTGCTGAATGGCTTTGTCACATAGTCATCCGCACCGATTTCAAGCCCGATGACCTTATCAATTTCTGAATCCTTGGCCGTCAGCATAATGATCGGCATATCGTATTTCTTTCTGACTTCACGGCACACTTCAACGCCGTCTTTATTAGGAAGCATAATATCTAAAAGAATTAAATCAGGCTGAAGCTCTTCTACCATTTCAACGGCTTCATTTCCGTCGTGGGCGCAGTGCACTTCATAGCCTTCTTTTCTTAAGTTAAATTCCAATATATCTGCAATCGGTTTTTCATCATCTACTACAAGGATCTTTTTATCCATCATTTTGATTTTCCTCCTGCCGAATAACTTCATTTCATCTATATCATAATCATTTCATCACTTATGGCCTGTAAACAATAGGTCCTTGTCTATTATAACGGTTTAAGGTGAAAAGATAAAAAAAATAAAGGTTTAGAAAAAAACACATGTTTCACCTTTATCCGCCAATGGTTTCTCTTTTGTCATACTGGTAAATCTTTTAAAAAAAATGATCATTCAATTGAAACCTCCCCTCATCGGAGTGCGTCTTTATCAATGACGTCTTCTTCTTTGAACCGGCCGCAGGGCCGGTTCTCCCTTTTTCTTCTATTATAACACTTCTCATGTTTGTCTTTTCCTAAAAGAAAAAACGCACCTACAATTGCAGATGCGTTTGGTAAGTGGCTCGGGACGGAATCGAACCGCCGACACACGGATTTTCAGTCCGTTGCTCTACCAACTGAGCTACCGAGCCAAATGTTTTATTTTTCTCTACTATGTAAAGTAAAATGGCGGTCCGGACGGGACTCGAACCCGCGACCTCCTGCGTGACAGGCAGGCATTCTAACCAACTGAACTACCGGACCTTACAGTAATTGCCCGGAGAGCTGTCGTGTCAGCTCTCACAGACAAATAAGGAATTTAGCAATAACGCTAAAGTAAATCAATGACCCGTACGGGATTCGAACCCGTGTTACCGCCGTGAAAGGGCGGTGTCTTAACCGCTTGACCAACGGGCCTTCACGAAATGGTGAGCCATGAAGGACTCGAACCTTCGACCCTCTGATTAAAAGTCAGATGCTCTACCAACTGAGCTAATGGCTCTCAATATGCCGGATATTCCATAGAGCAAACGACTCGGATCAAGTTCTCATCTTGTACTCTATTGAAGCAGTTTCCGTAACAACGAGATTTATAATATCACGAACAAATAGAAGTGGCAATAACTTTTTTGGTTTTTTTCATATTTTTTTCTCAGACCAACTTAGATTCGGGCTTCACTAAAAAACAAGCCCCAGAATTAGGGGCTTGTAAGGGCATGATCTATTAGTTCGCACGGTACACGCTGCGAAGGACATTTGTTTGTGCACGGTCTGGACCGACAGAGAAAATAGAAAGCGGAATGCCTGTCAGCTGAGACACACGCTCAAGATAGTGGCGCGCATTTTCCGGAAGCTCGCTCAAGCTCTTCGCACCTGTGATATCCTCAGTCCACCCCGGCATTTCTTCATATACCGGCTCACATTCAGCAAGCGCTTTGAGGCTTGCCGGGAATTCTTCAATGATTTCGCCTTTGTAGCGGTACGCCACACAGATTTTCAGCGTTTCAATTCCTGTTAAAACGTCAATTGAGTTCAGAGAAAGATCTGTAATTCCGCTCACACGGCGGGCGTGGCGGACAACGACACTGTCAAACCAGCCGACACGGCGCGGACGGCCTGTTGTTGTTCCATACTCACGTCCGACTTCACGGATTTGATCGCCGATTTCATCTTTCAGCTCAGTCGGGAAAGGACCGTCACCGACACGAGTCGTATATGCTTTTGATACACCGACAACGTGCTGAATTTTGGTCGGGCCAACGCCAGAACCAATCGTGACGCCGCCGGCAACCGGGTTAGATGATGTCACAAACGGGTATGTTCCTTGGTCAATATCGAGCATAACCCCTTGCGCGCCTTCAAACAATACACGGCGGCCATCATCAAGCGCATCATTTAAGACAACAGATGTATCGCAGACATATTTTTTAATCTGCTGGCCGTACTCATAATATTCGTCTAAGATTTCCTCAATTTTAAATCCTTCTGTCTCGTACATTTTCTCAAGCAGGCGGTTTTTTTCTTCAAGATTGCGTTCAAGCTTTTCCGCAAATGCGTCACGGTCTAACAGGTCCGCGATCCGAATTCCGATGCGGGCTGCTTTATCCATGTAAGCAGGGCCGATTCCTTTTTTCGTTGTGCCGATCTTGTTAGCCCCTTTTCGCTCTTCTTCCACTTCATCCAATTTCAAGTGATACGGCAGAATGACGTGAGCTCTGTTGCTGATTCTCAGGTTATCTGTACTGACGTTGCGCTCATGAAGATACGCAAGCTCTGTGACTAATGCTTTCGGATCTACAACCATTCCGTTTCCGATCACACACGTTTTATCCTTATAGAAAATTCCAGACGGGATTAAGTGAAGCTTGTATGTGACTCCGTCAAACTTGATTGTATGCCCTGCGTTATTTCCGCCTTGATAACGGGCGATCACTTCTGCATTTTCTGACAGGAAATCTGTAATTTTACCTTTTCCTTCATCGCCCCATTGCGTACCTACTACAACTACTGAAGACATGTCCGTGCACCTCCGTTAACCTTTCAAAACGATTCTATTCAAACAAATCAAGTTTATCAGTGAAGAAACAGAAAGTCAATTGTAAATCCGAACATTAAATTAATGTAAATCTATATTTGTTCGCTTTCATTCGTTTTAGAAGCGTTTTCTCACCGGTTTGCCATCAAAAGCTTACGAAACTTTTGTCCTTTACCATAAAAAAGTCTCACTTGCCTGATAGCCCTTTTGTATTCATAAAAACGACTCGCCAGCCGTCCGGGTCCTCTATCGTCACGCCTCCATGGCTCCAATAAGGGTTCTCTGGTTCCACCTGTTGATAGCCCATGTGCTGAAGCTTTGACGTGATCGCTGCCAGTTCATCAGCATCAGGCACATAAAAAACGAGGAGACTGTCGGGATGGGGAACAGGGGCACTGCTTTCCCCCTCATATTGAGTGAATTCCAAATGATAATCAGCACGCGGGAGGCCGTACATGACACCGTCGTATCCGTTATGCTGCGAAAATTCTCCGATTCGTTTCAAGCCCAGCCCCTCTTCGTAAAAACGAATGATTTCATCTAGCTGGCCCGTAGGCCGGGCAATCCGGATTTGCGCAGCGTGAAAATATGAAAAACGATTTCCCATGTTACCATCTGCTTTTTACACCATTTTATTAAAACGCTTTCAAATTTACATCCTCTGAGCGACCGGAATGTCTTCCATCTTTCGAATGAAAAAACCCCAAGATCAGCTCTTGGGGTTTATGCGCCAGGCGGAACACCTGCGTCATCAAAACGCCGTTCCAGGTTGACGAACTTATTGTATTCTTTTACGAACGCAAGAGACACGGTTCCCACCGGGCCGTTACGCTGTTTGGCAATAATAATTTCGATAATGTTTTTATTCTCGCTCTCTTTATCATAGTAGTCATCGCGGTAAAGGAACGCGACAATATCCGCGTCCTGCTCGATACTTCCTGATTCCCGAATATCAGACATCATCGGACGTTTATCCTGACGCTGCTCAACACCACGTGAGAGCTGAGAAAGCGCGATAACAGGGACTTGCAGCTCCCTGGCGATCGACTTCAGCTCACGGGAAATTTCTGATACTTCCTGCTGACGGTTATCCTTTGACCGCCCGCTTCCCTGAATCAATTGCAGGTAATCGATCAAAATCATGCCGAGTCCGCTTTCCTGCTTTAAACGGCGGCACTTGGCGCGGATTTCACTCACGCGGATACCCGGTGTATCATCGATGTAAATCCCGCTGTTTGACAGGCTTCCCATCGCCATCGTCAGCTTGCCCCAATCCTCTTCCGTCAGGTTTCCGGTACGAAGATTTTGGGCATTGATATTTCCTTCGGCACAGAGCATACGCATCACGAGCTGCTCTGCACCCATCTCAAGACTGAAAATCGCTACGCTTTCGTCGGTCTTGGTCGCCACGTTTTGGGCGATGTTCAAGGCAAAGGCCGTTTTCCCCACAGACGGACGGGCAGCCACAATGATCAAGTCGTTGCGCTGGAACCCGGCAGTCATCCGGTCAAGTTCTGTAAACCCTGTCGGAATTCCCGTAATATCGCCTTTTCGATTGTGAAGCTGCTCGATATTGTCATAAGTCTGGACAAGGACGTCCTTAATATTTTGGAAGGCACTTGTGTTTTTGCGCTGTGCCACTTCCATAATCGTTTTTTCCGCTTCACTGAGTAAATCCTCGACCTCATCCTCACGGGTATATCCGTCTTGAGCGATGGTTGTCGCGGTTCTGATTAATCGGCGAAGAATCGATTTTTCCTCAACGATTTTCGCGTAATATTCTATGTTAGCCGCTGTCGGCACCGAGTTTGCGATATCTGTCAGATACGAAATGCCGCCCACTTCTTCCAACAGTTCCGTGTTCGCAAGCTCAGACGTAACCGTCACTAGATCAACAGGCTCACCCCGGTCACCGAGCACCAGCATCGCATTATAGATTTTTTGGTGGGACATTCTATAGAAATCATCTGGTATCAATACTTCTGAAGCCAGTGTTAAAGCAGACGGCTGTAAAAAAATAGCGCCTAACACGGCTTGTTCGGCTTCTATGTTTTGAGGAGGAAGCCGATCATTTAGAAGGTCTGTCATGCTAAGCACCGTCCTCTCATTAAAAAATCTCCAAACTCCATTCTACCATTTCTGCAGAAAAAAAATAGAAAATTTGTTGGTTTCCTATTTTTTTCAGCTAGCCGATTGGATCGTTTTGGACAGGAACAGCTCGGGAAATACGAAATAAAACGTGAGGGAGGAATGAAATATGATGAAAGAATATGCCGTTACACCCAATGTCGATGCGGACGGCTGGTTTATCAAAGTGGAGAATGTGGCGCCGACAGCTTTGTATACATCTAAGGACGCCGCAATTGAAAAAGCCAAACAGGTGGCAAAAGAAAACAGTCCAGCAAAGCTTGTGATTTATGACAAGTTTAAAAATGTGGAAGAAGAACACTCATTTTGATGATTAAAACCCTTCGCTCAAGCGGGGGTTTTTTTAGCGATACTCGCTTATTTCATCCATTGGAAGCCTGTGTGCATCATCAGATCCGCGGCTTTTTGATACAGGTCCCACTCCTCCAATGAAGCACATTTCCCCATCAGCTCCTGAAGCTTTCGTCTCACTGCTACATATTCTTCAAAGGTGACAGCTTTCTCAGTGTCTTTTTGGTGTTCAATCAGCATTTGTCTTAACAATTGCGCGTGCATAGGAACCCTCCTTTACCTCTTTTATAACGGGCATTTTCGGATTGCTCCACTCCTTTGTGACATCTTCTTACGTTTCCCATCTGATTCTTGTACAATGGACAGAAGAGAGGAGGGATCTTTTGTGAGACCTTTGCAAATTTCTGCTGAAACTGCACAAAAGCTTGCAGCGTCCTTGAATCTGCCGCTTGAACAGATCATGCATATGCCTCAGCACACCCTGCTGGCCAAGTTGGCTGAATTGCAGAAAGAAGAAAAACAATCGTAGCATTCCGTTCGCATACTTGCTTACATCTTACGGAATCATAATCATTATATGTTAGAAAGAAGGAGTAACTGCTTTGCCACATCCACAAAATAAAAAAACCAATCGTTTTGGCTGATCGCCGGCATCATTTTTATTGCGTTTAACTTACGGCCCGCGATCACTTCAGTCGGTCCGGTCATCAGCTCAATCCGGGCAGAGCTGCATATGTCCAATGGGGCGGCCGGGTTTTTGACGGCACTCCCGCTGCTATCGTTTGCCGTTTTTTCTCCGCTTGCGCCCAAGCTTGGACAGCGGCTCGGAAATGAACGGACATTATGGCTTGGCCTTTTGGCACTGTTAATCGGCGTCTTGGTTCGCTCTGCCGGCTATACTCCCGCTTTGTTTTTCGGAACGGCACTCATCGGTATCGGAATTGCGCTCGGAAACGTACTTTTGCCAAGCTTAATTAAACATAAATACCCTGAAAAGTCAGGGATCATGATCAGCCTGTATACAACATCAATGAATATATTCGCCGCTTTGGCATCGGGTGTCAGCGTTCCTTTAGCGGCCCAGATGGCTGGCGGATGGAAGCAGGCCTTTCTCCTATGGGGCGGGCTGGCTTTACTCGCATTGCTGATATGGATACCACAGCTGCGCCACCGTGATACGGCAAACAAAGCGGTAAAGCTTCAAACCAGTTCCATTTGGGCTTCAAAAATGGCATGGTATGTCACCATCTTTATGGGACTGCAATCCTTTTTGTTTTACAGCAGCATCACCTGGTTTCCCGAAATTCTCCGTTCTCACGGGATTGATACGGCAACAGCCGGATGGATGGTGTCACTCATGCAATTTGCGAGTCTGCCTTCCACGTTTCTGACACCTGTTTTCGCAGACCGCTTGAAACACCAGCGCGGCATTGTTGCGGGGCTGATCGCCGTTTACCTCATCGGGCTGTGCGGATTGCTGGCAGGCGGCAGCCACACACTTCTTGCCATCTGGATGGTGATTATCGGTATCGGACAAGGCTCCAGCATTAGCCTGGCACTCACTTTGATTGGCCTCCGCAGTGAAAATGCCCAGCAGGCCGCGGCGCTGTCAGGCATGTCACAGTCTTTCGGCTACCTGCTTGCGGCCATAGGGCCAATCTTTGTCGGCTATCTCTTTGACCAGACGCATTCATGGACAATGCCGCTTATCCTTCTCATTGCTGCCCTGGTTGCAATGGGAGCAGCCGGACTGGGAGCCGGACGGGATCAATACATTTTTCAGACAGGGAAACAAAGAAATTCGGCCTAAAAAATAACAAAGCCCTAAAATGAAAACCGTTTTAGGACTTTGTCATCAACTGAGAGGCTTGGATTGCGCCAAGCCTCTTTACGATTTCTATTAAGCTTCTTCTTTCACATGCACCTTCAATACAGCCTGCACCTCAGGATGCAGCTTCACAGGCACGTTTGTATAACCTAACGCGCGAATGCCATCCGGCAGGTCAAGTTTCCGCTTATCCACTTTAATCTTATGGTCTTTTTGGAGCTGTTCAGCAATTTGCTTGCTAGTCACAGAACCGAATAAACGGCCGCCTTCACCTGACTTCGCGCTGATCTCAACAGTCAGTTTTTCTAATGTCTCTTTTAGGCTCTTAGCCTGCTCAAGTTCGGCGATGGCTTCTTTCTTCTCTTTCTGCTTTTGTCCGTTTAGCGCGCTGATGTTTGACGCATTCGCTTCAACCGCGAGGCCTTTTTTAACCAGAAAGTTTTGCGCATATCCGTCTGCTACGTTTTTGACTTCGCCTTTTTTCCCTTTTCCTTTTACATCTTGCAAGAAAATAACCTTCATCTCTGTACGCCTCCCTCAAAATACTCATCTATGGCGTGCTTCAGCCGTTCCAGCGCTTCCGTTACTGAAATGCCGGACAACTGAGTCGCCGCATTTGTTAAATGTCCTCCGCCTTCCAGCGCCTCCATGATGATCTGAACATTAACCTCGCCAAGTGACCGCGCACTGATGCAAACGGTTTGTTCATCTCGTCTCGCGACAGCAAATGAAGCCTCAACCTCACTCATCGACAGCAATGAATCAGCTGCCTGCGCAATCAGCACTTGATCGAAATATTCCTCCTCATTTTCAGGAAGAGAAGCAATCGCAATGTTCTCTTTAAAAAGGACCGTATGCTGGATCAGCTTCGCCCGTTTAATATAGGAATCAACGGTTTCTTTCAGGAACTTCTGCACAAGCACCGTGTCGGCGCCTTTCGCCCTTAAATAAGAAGCTGCATCAAAAGTCCGCGAGCCCGTGCGGAGAGAAAAACTCTTTGTATCCACTATTATACCAGCTAATAGGGCTGTTGCTTCAATCATATTGATTTTTAAGCGCTTCGGCTGATATTCAAGCAGCTCTGTCACCAATTCCGCTGTCGAAGAAGCGTACGGCTCCATATAAACGAGCAATGGATCTCTGATAAACTCCTCACCCCTGCGGTGATGGTCGATGACCACGACATGTTCAATTTTATTGACCAGCCGTTCCTCCATGACAAGTGACGGCTTATGGGTATCAACGACCACAAGCAGCGTATCATCATTGGAAATTTCCATCGCTTCTTCAGGCGTAATAAACCTTGACCATAATTCTTCATATTTTTTGATTTCTTCAATCAAGCGCTGGACACTTGATCCGATTTGATTTGGATCAATCACGATAAAACCATCTTTGTTATTTGCCTGTGCCACCTTTAAAATCCCGATCGCCGCGCCGATAGAATCCATGTCGGGGAATTTATGCCCCATGATAATGACATTACTGCTTTCAGAGACGATTTCTTTTAAGGCGTGTGAAATGACGCGGGCCCGCACCCTTGTTCGTTTCTCCATCGGGTTTGTTTTACCTCCGTAAAACTTCACCTTGCCGTTCGGCAGCTTAATAGCTACTTGGTCTCCGCCGCGCCCCAGCGCCAAGTCCAAGCTGGATTGCGCCAAATCGCCAAGTTCTTTCAGCGAGGAGACTGAAGCCCCGACACCAACGCTCAACGTCAGCGCAACGCCGTCAAATGAGGTTTTTTCCCGCACCTCATCAAGAATCGAAAACTTCGAATTTTCAAGTTTCGTTAAGATATGTTCATTAAGCACAGCGATAAAGCGTTCTGAAGACGTCCTTTTCAGGAAGATCCCATACTCCTGCGCCCAAGCGTTCAGCAAAGATGTCACCTGGCTGTTCATCGTGCTTCTCGTCTGGTCATCCAATCCTTGTGTCACATCATCATAGTTATCAAGGAAAATATACGCCAGCACGGTTCTTTCATTTTCATAAAGCTTTTCAATCTGGATTTGTTCTGTTACATCAAAGAAATACAGCAAGCGCTCATCCCGTTTGATGACAACCTTAAACTTGCGGTCATTCAATGTAACCGTTTCCGATTCCACCTCTTGTTTGATGAGCGGCACAACCGATTCACAAGTGTCGTAAAGTGATCTCCCCACTAATGTGCTTTCATTAAAGCAAGAAGAAAGAAACGGATTTGCCCATTCTATATAATATTGGTCATTAAAAAGCATGATGCCAATCGGCATTTCCATCAATGCCTCTTCACCGACTTTTTTCAACCTGTAGGATAACGTAGAAATATAAGCATCAATCTCTTGTCGAATAAGAGAATCAGCGCGTTTAATAAAAAACAAAATAACTGCAAGCAGCAGCACTTCGACGGTTCCTAATATCCAGTTAAAATAAAAGCTGATGAGGATTGTAATGATTGACAGAGCAATCATTGCATAGATGGGATACCGAAACAGCGGTTTTTCATAAAAGCTTGGCAATTCTATCACTCCCCACCATGTGAGTAAAACTCATGTTCACTTCACCTTTTTCCTTATATGAAAGCCTATATCTATTACGCCTAAAATGCGAATCGCTGCCATAAAAATCGGATGCATCAGCCCAAGAATCACTGCAATCACTGCCGCAGCCTTCGGATATTGTTTTTTATGGCAATAGAAAAAGATAAATGATAAACCTTGGATGAAAATCAGAAACCCGAGTATAAACTCCCCATTTAAAGCGATAGAGTACAGCATTTGGCCCTTTTCTAAAGGCAAAAATGAAAGCAACACAATCATTAAATACAGCACTACAACACTTTGTGGAAACTTCAACTCTCTAAAAGGCTTTAGATTAGGAATATCGGGGGAGAATCGCCTTAAGAGCGGCTTAGCGATAAGGTAACTGAGGAAAGAAAAAATAGCTCCTACCATCACAATAGCTGTTGGAAAAAGATATTGAACGATACCCATTTGTTCTTCCATCAGTTTTAATTGCTTATCAAGCTGTTCAGCATTGCCCGACTGCTTCACTACCGTTCCTACCATATCAAGAGTCTGCCGGTATTGTATCATTGCTTCATCAATGATATTGATACCCAAAAACTGAATGCTTATCACAAAATAGAAGACAATACAAAGCATATAAATAAGAGCGCCCGAAATGATGGCGTTCCCGGGTTCTTTCTTCTTGAAAAAGTGCCCCATGGCAATGCCAGCGCAAGCTGACATAAAAGCTAAAATAAGTCCGTTGAAGGACCCGACAATAAAAACAACCGGAAGACTGACAGCGCCCATCCACGTCCCTAATTTCAATCCATGTCTGATCGTATACAGGATCAAGGGCAGAGGCATTGCAAAAAACAGAATTGTTCCGATCACAGGTACATATACGACCAAAAGCGTGATGATCGCAAAAAGACTGATTAAAACAGCACCTTCCATTAATGCTCTCGTTTGTTTCACTTAGTCACCTCGTATCATCCTGAACACACGAATAGAAAAGAGCAGCATAAACGACTGCTCTTTCTTCATCACTGCAACATGCATTGCACCGAATGTTTTCATATCTTCTCTGCATTTTCCTTTTCCATTTTAACATAAGTCCAAATCGCAAGTAAAATGACGCTGATGTTTCATGTGAAACATTGCAAATGAAAAGACATTCTTTGAAAAGAATGCCCATCACGATTAATGTTTATCATCCATAAAGCCAGAAGATTCCTTGTTTTTCTTTTTCGTTTTTCTGACATACATAAAGATTAAAATCACTAGTAAAAGGGTTGTTGCTTGCAGAATGCCGCTGCTAAACAAGAAAAAATTCCTTATCATGTCCCACATGTGTTTCACCTCATTTGCATGTTCTCAACCCGTATCCTATATAAGGTGAATTTCCCGTTTTAAAAACTTCAAAACATCATGAACAACATTGAGCGTTGGGCATATGCTGGTATGGAATCTCATTGATAAAGGAGAATTGTTAAATGGATGAACGCAGAACATTGGCTTGGCATGAAACATTAGAGTTGCATGAGCTGGTCGCTTTTCAGTCAATCGGACTCATTAAATTGAAGAAAATGATAAAGGAAGTAAGAGATCCCCAGCTTAAACAGCTTTATGCCGTATCCATACAAGCCATAGAGCAAAATCTAAGAGAGCTTCTCCCATTCTTCCCACAAGCACCGATGGCTCGTGATGACGAGGAAGAACGCGCGGATAACCCATTCTACAGCGGCGACCTGCTTGTTCTTGCCAAAACATCAGTCCGCAACTATGCGATCGCCATCACTGAAACAGCGACACCTCAATTAAGAAATGTGCTTGTCAAACAGCTCAATGCAGCCATTAAGTGGCATGCGCAAGTATTCCAATACATGTATCAGCACGGTTACTATCCAGCCTACAACCTTTCTGAACTATTGAAAAATGATGTCAGAAACGCCAACAAAGCTCTTTCAATGAAATAAAACAAGCAGCAAAGGAGTTCCCTTTGCTGCTATTTGTGCTGATCCTTCAGCATGCCGTTCGAACGATAAGATTCCAGCACGTCTCTGTTGGATTCTCCCCACTCTTTCATTTGCAGCACGATTGGTTCAAGCGTTCGCCCGAATTCCGTCAGAGAGTATTCAACCTTTGGCGGCACCTGATGGTAAACCTCACGATGCACGATGCCATCCGCTTCCAGCTCCCGCAGCTGAAGAGTGAGCATTCTTTGGGTGATACTCGGGCAGATCCGGCGAAACTCATTAAACCGCTTCTTGCCCTCTATCATGTGATAAAAAAGAATTCCTTTCCACTTTCCGCCAATGACATCTAGCGTAAATTCAACTGGACAGCCTTCTTTGTTCGGGTATTTATTCTTTTTTTCACTCATACTTGACCTCCAATAGTACCTTTTTTGATACTACATTACATTTCGCAACTTAGCTACCCAGTATTTTACACGCCTTTTCTCTTGGGCTCAAAGAAAATGCTTTTTATTCACATCAATTTTTAAGGGTTTGCATGATTACACCCGCATCAAGACGTGTTAAACTATATAAAGATGACAATACTTAAAAAAAGATAAGGAGCTATCATGGAAAAGATACTTATTTTTGGACACCAAAACCCAGACACAGATACGATTTGTTCTGCGATTGCTTATGCTGATTTAAAAAACAAACTCGGCTTCAATGCTGAGCCAGTCCGTCTCGGACAAGTCAACGGAGAAACACAATACGCGCTTGACTATTTCAAACAAGAAAGCCCGCGTCTTGTTGAAACAGCTGCTAACGAAGTAAACGGTGTTATCCTGGTTGACCATAACGAACGCCAGCAAAGCATCAACGACATTGAAGATGTTCAGGTTCTTGAAGTTATCGACCACCACCGCATCGCTAACTTTGAAACAGCTGAGCCGCTTTACTATCGCGCTGAGCCTGTAGGCTGCACGGCTACAATCTTAAACAAAATGTACAAAGAAAATAACGTGAAAATCGAAAAAGAAATTGCCGGCTTGATGCTGTCAGCGATCATTTCCGATTCTCTGTTATTCAAATCTCCTACTTGCACAGACCAAGACGTAGCTGCTGCAAAAGAGCTTGCTGTAATCGCCGGCGTAGATGCAGAAGAATACGGCTTAAACATGCTAAAAGCTGGTGCTGACTTAAGCAAAAAAACAGTCGAGGAGCTGATCTCTCTTGATGCGAAAGAATTTACACTCGGCAGCAAAAAAGTCGAAATCGCACAAGTGAATACAGTGGACATTGAAGATGTGAAAAAACGCCAAGCTGAATTAGAAGCTGCAATTTCTGCCGTTGTGGCCGAGAAGAATCTTGACCTATTTCTTCTTGTCATCACAGACATCTTAGAAAATGATTCACTTGCCCTTGCGATCGGTAACGAAGCAGCAAAAGTGGAAAAAGCGTTCAACGTTACATTAGAAAACAACACAGCTCTCTTAAAAGGCGTTGTTTCCCGTAAAAAACAAGTCGTCCCTGTCTTAACTGACGCAATGGCTGACTAATGAAAAAGCATCCCGCGCAGGGATGCTTTCAGATTGTTGACAAAGTCCTAAAACGGTTTTTGTTTTAGGACTTTGTCATCTTTTCAGCGTGATTGAAAACCCTAGAAGTCTAGGAAGGACGAGCATTGGAGCGGAGCGAATGTTATGATTCGTGAGCACCAACGCGCAGAACTGACAACGAATGCGAGGGTTTGTCGACACGCTGAAAGCATCCCGCGCAGGGATGCTTTTTCTTATTCGCCAAGCTTTTCAATCTGTCCCATCACATCGGTGATTTGCTTTGCGTTTTGGACAATGTCGGACTGCTCCAATTCCTCAAGCGATACTTTGCCTTCCTCCACTTGTTTCAATACATCTTCAGCACTTTTCTGCAACGTTTCATTATGCTCCTGAATGGTTTGATGAATCTCCGCCGCGGCATCGGGCGGTGTTAATTCATTAAAATCAGCGGCAGCCTGCTGAATCGTTTCAAGCTGTGCTTCAAGTTTTTCTTTCGCCTCCGCGTCATGTACAGCTTGTTCAGCCAATTCAGGCGCCTCCTCTGCAAATGTCTTCACCTTCTCCACATAGCCCGTCGCTTCACTCGTATAATTCAATCCGTCAGTCACCTGATCAAGCATACCGCATCCACCTGCACTCAAAAGCCCCACTCCGGCAACAACAGTCAACATGATTTTCATCGTCAGCCTCCTCATCGTTTCTTCTTCATCTTTTCTTTTAAGATCGGGATCAATTTTTCTTTCGCTAATGGCAGCCCTTTCCTCACCAATTCACGCTTCAGCCACTTTTTCAGCTTAGACATCCTGACGCTCCTCTCCCTTTATGTTAAAAATGAAAAAACTCCACCGATTTTGGTGAAGTTTAGAAACAAAAAGACCTTCACCAAATCAGATTTGGCAAAGGTCTCGCTAACAATGAGATTGCCAGCAAAGCCGAGGACATCTTGTCCCGTAATGACGACTTTACTGTGAAAGCTACTCCCCTTTGGAGTGTTCATTTTTATTACTTTCATTCTAAGGCACCGGGCCGGACCAGTCAAATTTCTGTTATCCGTTTACGTTAACGCATGCTGTGGTATGTAAAATTTGAATGGTATTTCCATCAGGAGATCATGCTATGACAGAGGAGGTTTTCATCATGAGTCAAGAGCGCGTGAAACGGCCTGGACATACCAGATGGTACATATCTTCGTTACTCAGCGGCATTATTATTCTTAATTATTTTGACCGAGTGGCCATCTCTGTAGCGGCCCCTGCGATACAAGATTCGTTTCACCTTACTGCAACCGAACTCGGCATCGTGTTTTCCATTTACACTTATTCCTATACACTGATGCAACTGCCTGTCGGAAGTTTGCTGGATCGGTTTGGCGTGGCGTGGGTCACGAGGATTGGAATGACCATATGGAGTCTTTTAACCATCCTCCTTGCTTTTTTGCAAGGAAAATTGCTGTTGTATCTATTTCGCTTTCTCATTGGGCTGACGAGCGCCTCCGCGTTTCCTGCCGCTTCTAAGGCAACCGCTCAATGGTTTCCTCCAAGTGAGCGGGGGTTGGCAAACTCACTGTTCGACTCGGCCGCCAAGTTTTCAAACGTGATCGGCGCGCCATTGGTCGCCTTTCTTGTTACCGCGTTTGACTGGCGTGTCGCTTTTTTGACGATTGGATGCATCAATGTGCTGTTTACAATCTTTTTCTGGCAGTATTATGAGCAGCCTGAACGGCACAAACGCATTTCCAAAGGTGAGCTAAACTATATCCAAAAACACAATTCAATCACAACAGAGCAAATCCCTTATAAAACGGGTCCGCTATTAAAAAAACTATTCTCCAACCGGAAAGTATGGGGCTTAATGATCGGGTTTACAGGGTACGGCTATACATTCAACCTGCTGCTTACCTGGCTTCCGACTTTCTTTAAACATACATACGGAATGGATATCATGTCGTCCGGTTTATTTACGGCTGTACCATGGCTGATCTCAACCATTTCCGGAATTGTCGTCGGCGGCTGGCTCGTTGATTACTTTATTAAGAAAGGTTATCCCAACACCAAGGTATACCGAACCGTAATCATTGTCGGAATGAGTTTCGGCTTTTTCTTTTTAGGCTCCATTCTGACGAACAATATCACCGTCGCGATTATCTGCATTTCAATCGGACTCGCCGGCATTTCCGCAACCGCTCCAGTCGGCTGGTCCATCTCCGCAGAGCTGGCGCCGATCGGTTCCGTGTCCCTGCTAAGCTCTATGGTGAACCTGGCAAACAACCTGTTTGGAGGCATTATCGCTGCTTCGCTGACAGGATATTTGGTTGATGTGACAGGCTCCTTTACGCTCAGCTTTCTGGTAGCCGGGCTGGTATTGCTAATAGGCCTGATTTTTTATGTATTTGTTCTAGGGGATGTGAAAAGGATTAAACTGGAATAGAGAGCCGACTCGAACGGCTCTCTTTTTGTGTGACAAGATAAGAAAAATCGTTACAATCTCTTCACTCGGTTTCTAATCAAATGTAGAACTTCAAAAAGTGATGTAGTAAAGAATAAAAAAATGATTTCAGCTAACTCTTCAGCATACAGAACCCCATAGATATTAACATCCATTTTTACTATTTAACCCAAATATACCATGATGTAACATTAAAAATAATCTATAAAACACCCAGTAGCGCCGGGTCATTTGAACCAAAATCAGAAGGAGCGTTGGCAAGATGTTAATGATGGAGAAGGTCTCATTGCTAAAACTAAATGAAAATGTGAAATACAGAGATTTACCTACTGAAATACAGACACATTTAACTTCTCCAAATACAAATCGTGAAAAATTCGGCATGATTTTTGCAATTCTATTTATGCTGGATATTTGTTGTTTAATTCCGTTAATCGTTAATGAGATTCGTCCTTTTACCTTTGCGACTTTACCTCTAATTTTAATTGTTCATATCTGGTCCCTGATTGCACTATTTAAAAGGCTAGATAAATATAAAAATAGCCATAGTTTTTTAATTTATAGCGGGTGCTCTTTCACAGTAATTTCTTATAGTTTTTTTATTGTCTCTATTAAAAGAGCCTTTTTCGTCTATGGTTTAAATTGGATTTTTATTGCCATCTCACTATTAACCTACTGCATAGTCATGATAGGTTTTATACGATACTATCTAATTGAATTTCCTAATTATAAACGAAAGAAAACAAAATCGTTATCTTGGACAACAAACCTATTAACCATTGCTCCAGCTGCAGGTTATATCATAGCACAATTTCTCTTTCGTTTTTCTGACTCTGTTATTGATACAGTAATGAGTATGGTTACATTATTCGGAGCATGCTTATTTTGCTACGTAGCTGTTAAGTTCATACATCAATATTTTTTTATAAAAGCAAACCAAAATATTATCAATAAACGTTTAAAAAAAGACTCTAATCGTGAATTAGATCAATCAAATAAAAGAAATAACTCTTAAGTGGCCAAAATAGAAGGGAGATAGAACAGCATAAAACAAAAAAAGCTTATGGTGAGCACTCTTTTCCTTTGGCCATAAAAAACAAGCCCTCTCTCATAAGACGATTTGATACTTACGACAGGCCACTCCCAACAATCGATACATTCTGGCGGTCAAGCATAAATCTCCGTCCGTTCCATTTCAACACGGTTTGGACATATCCGAGCGAGTCAGCGTTATACCTCCCGGCGATCCGCTGATACGCCAGCAGTTCGTACGTGCCGTCTCTGTCAAAATCAACCGGGTACAAGCCAGACAAAGGATTCACCCAGCCTTCTATCGGCATTTTCAACACACCCTGAGCGGTATAAATCTCATTCAAATATTCCCTACCTTTGTAAGTAAGATCGAGCATATACATTTCATTCTGATGATGGCTGATGACGCTCGCTTTATATTGATTTTGGTACTTCACACTGTACTTCCATTCAGCATTAAACATATCCGAATGAAAAATCTGCTGAAACTGCCGGTTTAGATAGGCAAAAATATAGGCATATATAGCGCCTCCGCTTCCCCCAGTGTCCATCACCACTGCCACATCAACGATCTTATCGCCTGTCAAATCCCCGAGAAAAAGAGACGGACTGTATCCCATAATGTTCTGGAGCTGGATTCGCTGTTCCTGATGGATTCTGTCGTCACGAATCACCAACATAATATCTCTCCATAAAGGGCTGCCTGGCATTTGAGTGCCAGTCAGAAAGACTTCGTCAATAACGCCGTCTCCCGTTACATCCCCGCGAGCTGATGTAATGATTGCGCGGGCGGAAACAGGCTGCCGAAATAAGTGTGGATTTTGAAGAACCCCTCTATACCTCCCCGCATCAAACCTGTCGTTTCCATTCAATGAAGTCACCTTCCTTATCAGCTGAATGAATCATTATATGCGGGATTGGCACGTGGAAGACATATTAGTCACTACACACCAATTAAATCCGTACCATATGAATGATCGCTGGCACAACGCCACTCGCCTTGCGTGATCATGCCTGGCACCATAACTAAAACGGCATCTTCCTTGCGAAAATTCATCAATGTATCAAAATCAATATTTGGGCATCGCCAAATCACACGCAGAGATTTATCTTTTATTTGCTGTTCCAAAAGGTCCCCCAATCATCATGAATCATTTGGCCCACTGAAATCGTAAAAAACAAAAGTGAAAAGGACCCCTATTTCCTATATAATCAAATAGATATATTTAACAAAGTTCCCAAGTGAAGGGGCGAACGATATTGTCTGCGGAATTGACATTACATGACAATATACATCATGGTTTAAGCGCGGATTGCCAGCACTGTTTTAGCCTGTGCTGTGTCGCCTTGCCCTATGCGAAGTCTGCGGATTTTGCTTTTGACAAAGACGGGGGCACGCCTTGCCGCAACTTGCAAGCAAACTATCAATGTTGTATCCATAAAGACCTCCGAGAAAAGGGATTTCGAGGCTGTTCTGCTTATGAATGCTTTGGCGCCGGCCAGAAGGTATCGCAAGTCACTTATGAGGGAAAGGATTGGCGAAACCATCCTGAAACGGTCAACGAGATGTTTGACGTCTTCCCTATCATGCAGCAGCTGCACGAAATGCTCTGGTACTTACACGAAGCGCTTTCTATAGAAACAGCCAAACCGCTTCATCGCGAGCTCAGAGCCTGTTACGAAAAAATAGACAAGCTCACCAGACTCAGCAAGGAAAATCTGCTGACACTACAGGTGCACGAACACCGGGCTGAGATCAATGAATGGCTGTTAAAAACGAGTAAACTGGTGCGCGCCCAAGCACGCAGTCCAAAACGCCCGAAAAAAATCAGCCGGGGAAGTGTCCTGATCGGCGCGAAACTGAAAGGGCTGGATTTACGCGGAGCAAACCTAAGAAGAGCGCTACTCATCGCTGCCGATCTGAGAAATGCAGACCTGAGAATGTCAGACTTTATCGGTGCAGATGTAAGAGAGGCCGATCTGAGCGGCGCCGACCTGACCGGGAGCATTTTTCTGACACAGGCACAGGTGAATACCGCAAACGGCGATGCAAACACAAAACTGCCGCCGTCTCTGCAAATCCCTGCCCATTGGGTCACAAACCGATAAAAAAGAGAGGATCGCCTTATGAATGTGAAGAGAATAATGGCAAAACATGATTTACATACAGCGTTTGAAATCAGAAAGGCAGTCTTTGTAGAAGAACAAAGCTGCCCCATTTCCGATGAATTCGATGAGTTCGATACACTCGGCGGAGATTGCCGGCACATCCTCGTTTATCATCAGAATGAACCTGTTGGCACTGCACGTGTCCGAATCGTTGACCACGTAGGCAAGCTGGAAAGAATCTGCATTCTGAAGCCTTATCGCAAATGTGGGCTGGGCAAAGTGATTGTTGAAGCGTTAGAACGTATTGTGAAAGAACAAGGCATTTCCTCATTCAAATTGCACGGCCAGACACAAGCGGCAGGCTTTTATAAAAAACTCGGCTATCAGACAGCATCAGAAGAATTCATGCTGGATGGCATTCCTCATGTGCTGATGACAAAACAAGACGGATCCGGCCGATAAATCGTTCAAAATTTGTCACTTATGAGCGTAAGTGGTTCATTGGTATACTAATCACCGATTATGGAGAGAAGGAATGATTGTATGCCAACAAACAAAAAAGAAGGTTTTATATTTGGCGTGATGATGTGCTTTGGAATGGTCTGCGTCATGTCGATTTACAATGCCATCATCAACGGAGCCATTCATCAAGACTGCCATTTGAGTGGGGGAAGCATATTCATGACTCATTATCTTGAAAATATCCCCATGCACCCGAAGAATCCGTTCTCACCGGCTCGACTTGTTGACCATTAATAATCCCTTTTGTTCCCCTTCTTCACATATTCCCAATCCCGCTCTATGTTTTTCCTAACTCTGTGAATGAGTACAGAAATTGTTTCCTTTTCCTCAGGTGTAAAACCAGACAAGGCCACTTCCGTGGAATGCTCTCCTTCTCTTCTTAACAATGGATACACCTTGTTCCCTTTCTCAGTCGGGAACAATTTTTTTATTTTTTATTTTGCTCATCAGGAATTCTTTGTATAAACCCCTGCATTTCCAGTTTCTTTATGGCCCGCGCAGCTGTTGTTCGGTCGACTTTGATCATTTCCGCCAACTTTTCTTGAATAATCCCCGGATTTTCGTATATACGTACAAGATAGAGATACTGCCCTCTTGTTAAGTCCAAATCTTTAAATTCAATATTGCTTATGGAATCCAACGCTCTTGCTATCATGCCGATCTCTCGCAAAATGTCATTCATTCCTAAAACCCCTCACGTATTTTTGTCGCAATTACAACAAAATTGTTTTAACCTTACTATTATAAGACCACAAGCATGCTGTACAGTCCAGACTAATATGAAAAAAGGATTGATCAAATATCAATATAAAAAGAATCACATCTGAAATGGATTTACACGTTGCTCTAGCTATTAGAAGAACGGTATTCATTGAGGAGCAGCATGTATCTGAATCTGCTGAGTTCGATGAATGTGATACGCTCCAAGAACAATGCCAGCATATCTTGGTATTTCATGAGAATCAACCCGTCGGTACAGGCCGTGTGTGCATCGTAGACCATACAAGAAAACTGGAAAGAATCTGTGTCCTAAAACCTTACCGTAAGTACGGGCTGGGCAAGGCTATCATAAGCGAGTTAGAAACATCTTGCAGGAAAAAGGAATGACAAAATGTAAACTGCATGGGCAAACACAAGCAGCAGGCTTTTATAAAAAGCTGGGCTATCAGATTTCCTCAGCAGAATTTATAGAAGACGGCATCCCGCAGTTCTTGATGACAAAAGAATGAGTGCTAATAAAATCAAATATATGTATTACGGATTAGGTATCCTCATATTAAGTTTAGGCATTTCTTTAACGATACAGTCAGGCCTAAGCACATCGCCCTTCGATGCCCTTTTGGTTGGCCTGTCGGAAGAAGTCGGTCTTACCGTAGGGAGCTGGGAGGTTCTTATTTCTGCGCTCCTCTTAATCTGTAACTCTATATTAACGAGAAAAAACCTATGTTGTTGGGGTTACTTACAGCATTTATTACTGGGATAGGCATTGACCTATGGTTGTTTATTGTAAAAAGCACGATTGTTCCGAGCATGTGGTTTAGCAAACTGGCTTGTTTCGGAATCGGTTTGGTGCTCATCGGTCTTGGAACAGCCATCTATCTTCAGACGACATTTGCATCAACACCCATCGACTATTTATCACTCATTATCCGCGACCTCTCCAAAAGAACAATCCTATTTTCAAGAACACTGGTCTATGCTCTTTTCTTAGTATTAGCCATTATATGTAAAGGCCCTATCGGCATCGGAACCCTTTTAACTGTTTGTTTAGGTGGAATGATCCTTCACTTTTTTATGCCTTATGTTGAACGGCGCTTTTTAAACATGTAAGTTGATTGTTTGGAATCACTAATAAAAGAAAAGAAGAGGTTAACCTTAAATAACCTCTTCTTTTTCACATAAATTAATAGAGAAAGAAGAGACCCCAAGCCAAATCACTTTCAGCCAGTGGTTACTCAACATGAGGGGGAATCATCGACATAGAAAATCACCCAAAACACTTTCTCAAAAACAAAACTTAAACCTTGTTTTCCGGAAATTAATCAGTTATGCTGATTATATGCTAAACTGATTATAATCGGAGGTGAAAGAATTGGAAAAATGGAATCAATCCTATGGCTTTCTACTCGGAAAAGTTCTTCAGCGCATGGAAAGTATATTTGCTGAAGGGCTTAGACC
Source organism: Bacillus sp. MSP13 (assembly GCF_000815295.1). Lineage (NCBI taxonomy): Bacteria > Bacillati > Bacillota > Bacilli > Caryophanales > Bacillaceae > Bacillus > Bacillus sp. MSP13. Next base: position 42,583 of record NZ_JXAQ01000009.1, on the reverse strand, counting down.
ATATGAAATCAACGCAAGACAATACGGGGTTCTTTTATTTATCAAAGAAAACCCTTACTCATCTCAAAAAGATATTTCTGAAAGCCTGCAAATCGACCGGACTACGATGGTGAGCCATATCGATCATTTGGAAGCTTTAGGATTTGTTGAGAGAACAAAGAATCCTAATGATAGAAGATCTTATAGCCTTAAAATTACGGACAAAGGTAGCGATGTATTGGATTCACGTTGGGAATTTTTAATGAATACGGAATTAGAGGTATTAGCTCCGTTACATCAACAAGAAAGACAATTACTTAAAGAGTTTTTGTTTAAAATTTGGAAATCTTTTTAAAAAACAGGAGGTTTTACAATATGCAAGCTCTCGATTATTTTACTGCACGCCTTGAAGCCACGATAAGCCCTATGGATTATTTGAAAGCAAAGCAAATGAATCCAGAGAAATACTTCTTACTCGATGTTCGAAACGGTCCGACTCATGTAAGGAGTGTAACAATAAAAGATGCTCACATTATTCCCGAACAAGAACTGCAATCTCGATTAAATGAAATACCAAAAGAAAAGGAAATCATTGTTTATTGTTGGGAAGTCTGGTGCAATACAGCTGCAAAAGTTGCAACAATTTTATTAGAACACGGATATAAAGTGAAAGAGTTGACTGGAGGGATTGCAGCATGGAAAGAAATGAACTTCCCTGTCACCCATACAAATCAAGACAATAGCACATCTGATGATTGTGGATGCTGACTCTGTGCAACATAAAAGATACTGGGTGGGAGTGGCTTCGCGAGATCACGTCATGAAAGCAATCCAAGGCGGGTTTGCACAACTTTGCCATGGCAAAGAAACCCCCTTAAAAAGGATGAATAAAGGTGATTGGATCATTTATTATTCTCCAAAGGTCAATCTTAAGGAAAATACGCCATGTCAAACATTTACGGCTTTGGGCAAAGTAGTAGATCATCGTATTTTTCAATTTGATATGGAAAATGATTTTCAGCCTTTTCGAAGACATATACATTTCATTCATTCCACAGAAATACCCATTCGCCCATTACTCCCCTACCTATCTTTTATAAAGGACGAGAAGCGTTGGGGATGCTCATTTCGATTTGGGCATTTTGAGATCAGTGAAAAGGATTTTCAGCTAATTGCACAAAAAATGGTTGATGGTAAAGGAGATTAGATGATTTTGATCTCCTTTAAGCTTTTTTTAAATCCGCAATATCACCTATCCATTCATTACATTGTGATATCATGAAAATGAAACATTGGTTTTTTTGAAGATGGAGGTGGCGGTTTATGAATCACGAGGAAATCATCAATTATTGCCTGTCATATCCAGATACCTATAAAGACTATCCTTTTGGTGAAGGGTGGACAGTATTGCGTCACAAAGGGAATAAAAAATGGTTTGCGCTTATCTTTCATCTTGATGGCCATCTATGCGTTAACCTTAAGTGCGAACCTGAGCGTGCCCATTTCCTGCGCAGCATTTTTAAAGAGGTAAAGCCCGGCTATCATATGAATAAAGACCATTGGAATACAGTGATCTTAGATGGCAAACTCTCACAAGAGGCTCTTGAGGATATGGTGCAACATAGTTTCGATTTGACAAAGCCAAAGAAGTCTTAATGGTTTTCACCATATTGATGCAGGAACCTATCATCAGTTCCTGTTTGTATCTTATGTTACCGTTTCATTAATACGGATAACTCACCTTCAAACACTTTTTCCTCATTTTGATTATAGGTAGATAACAATACAGTAAGTATTCCCGTTTGACTTTTATTTGGTTTTTTATCAATAACCTTAACGATGGTGTTCAGCGTATCATCAGGATAGACGGGCGCTAGGAATTTTATATGATTCATTCCTGTTCCACGATAATATCGTCCTCATGACACCCTTCTTCAATCCAGAGCTTAAACGTCACGGCTAACGTTTGTATGCCAGACGCAATGATTCCATTAAATCTGCCCATTTTCGCTTTCTCTTCATTTACGTGCATGTATTGCGGGTCATATTCTTCTGCAAAATTCATGACATTCTCTTTTGTGAATTGAAAGGATTTCGTTTGAAAAACCTGTCCAATAGAAAATTCATCTAACTTCATAGGGGCATCTCCTCGATCTCTTCTTTATAAAATAACATGTTAACACATTCAGTAACCTCGACAAAAAGTCTCTGTGCTCATTACCCTCACAACGTGTGTGAACTTCCTTCTTAAAAACGAAATGCGAAAACTAGCCTTCTCGTCAGCATCTGTTTTCGGCTTGCTTTTGTGATAAGGTGCATATCTACATAAATTATTTGTAAACAAGATAATCTATTATTGTGTCTATCGTTTCATTAAAATGTAAGGAGCTTTCAAAGTATTGAAGATTGTACTTTTGGCATTCCTCTTTTATCCGGATACTATCTGTTTTCATCCGCTCTAATTCTGATTTGGTCTGAGCATGATCTAGATTTCTCAATCCATCATTCTCTGTCATGCTGGAGTAAAATTTCATTTTATCTATATTCTGTTCTATGTCTATTTCTGCTATTCCTATAAAACAGGCCTTAACATTTCCAGAATAACACTGCTCAAACTTTGCTACGTGACTAGGAATGAATTGTACACCTTCTATTATGTAATCTATTTTGTTTTCAACCATGGCAGTCATCAAAGGGTGAATGATGTTCCAGAGCCGCTCTCCATTTTCAAAATCGCCATCAGTTGGATCAACCTCCATTTCTGGAACTCCCTTCGCAATTCCCATCATTAAATAGTCTAACGAGAAATAAGGGATTTTTGTTTCTGCTAACATTCTCTTCGCTGTAGTTGTCTTCCCGCTCCTTGAGGAACCGCCAATCAGATATAGCATACTTATCCTCCTAATTGAATATAAAAAGCCTGGATGAATAGCTAAATCATCACAGGCTTTGAGTGGCTGACGACAAACAGTCAGATTGCCTTACTCGTCATTTCGGTTTTACCTCTACATAATGAATATGCCGGCCGTCTATTTTGTGGACTTTAAACACATATCCCTCAGCTTCTATTTCAGAGCCAAGTTCGGCATCAATATTTTGAGTCATAAACCAGCCGCCTATGGTATCGACATCTGCACTCGCTAACGCGGTTTCCAATAGTTTATTGACATCTTCAATCAACACTTTTGAATCTAAAATATAATGATCATCATTGATTTTTCTAATATCAGGCACTTCATGTTCATCAAATTCATCTCTGATGTCGCCTACTATTTCTTCAAGAATATCTTCAACAGTCACCAATCCTGAAGTACCGCCATATTCATCCACTAGAATAGCGATATGAGTTCGCTCTCTTTGCATTTTCACTAATAAGTCATGGATCGGAACCGATTCAATCACATGGATCACAGGGTTGATATGATGTTCTAATTTGAAATGATCCTTGGTTTTCTGGTCCGTATCAATATAAGCTGACAAAAATTCCTTGGCATTGATAAAACCAATAATCGTATCTTTATCTCCATTTAAAACCGGATATCTTGTATAGCTCTCTGTCTTAACCGTCTTAACAACAGATTCATAAGAATCCTCGATAGAAATCGCGACTATTTCTCTTCTTGGAATCATGATTTCTTTAGCGATTCTTTCATCAAATTCGAAAATGTTATTGACATACTTTAACTCGTTCTTATTGATTTCACCGCTCTTATAGCTTTCAGACAGTAAAATGCGCAGTTCCTCTTCAGAGTGGGCGAGCTCATGTTCCGACGCAGGTTTTAACCCAAAGAGTCCGACGATAAACCGGGCTGAACCATTTAAAAACCAGATAAAAGGATACAGGATTCGGTAAAACCAGATGATGGGCTTTGCTGTTAAAAGAGTGATGGCTTCAGCTTTTTGAATCGCGAGTGTTTTGGGAGCAAGCTCACCAACCACTACATGCAAAAAAGTCGCCATGACAAACGCAATGATCAAAATCAATACATGTGAGACGGGTTCACTTACATGAAAATAAGCAAATAAGGGGTGCAGAATCACTTCAAAAGTCGACTCTCCAACCCAGCCAATTCCTAATGCTGTCACAGTGATTCCCAGCTGGCAAGCCGACAAATATTCGTCCAAATGAGTCACAACTTTTTTTGCTGACACAGCACCTTTTTTGCCCTCTAATATGAGTTGATCGACTTTCGACGTTCTAATTTTCACAATCGCAAATTCAGTTGCAACAAAAAATGCGGTTAATACAATTAAAATGGCAAAGATAATAAGATTAAGGGTTGTCAATCGTTTGCCTTACCAAGTAAGGCGAACACCTCCTATATAAAGATCTCCCTTACATATTCCTTAGTATTGATAATTTAAACATACAATAACCAAACAAAGTGCTTTACCAAATAATGCAAGAGTATCGTGACAGTATACGATAAGAAGGCATATACCATACGTGAATATATGGTCATATCATATGAAAAGCCCATGCTAAAGTTTAATTTTAATGAACGCGGGCATGGTAAAACTATGAACTTTGGGTAAGGGGGAGAATGACAATAGGACACAATCACACGCATGGTTCAAATAAAAAAGTATTAGCGATCTCATTTGCTCTTATTACAGGTTATATGATGATTGAAGCTATCGGCGGCTTTTTAACTAATAGTTTAGCGCTTTTATCAGATGCAGGCCATATGCTAAGTGATTCAATCTCATTGTTGGTTGCTCTGATTGCTTTTACATTAGCTGAAAGAGATGCAACCCATGATAAAACGTTTGGCTATAAACGATTTGAGATTCTAGCAGCCATGATCAACGGCGTTGCCCTCATTCTTATTGCCCTTTATATCATTTATGAGGCAATCGAACGTTTGTCTAATCCACCAAAGGTAGCAACTACTGGCATGCTGATTATTAGCATCATTGGATTAGTGGTGAATCTATTGGTCGCATGGATTATGTTAAGTGGCGGAGATACAAAGAATAATCTAAACATTAAAGGAGCTTTTTTACATGTAGTCAGTGATATGCTCGGCTCTGTAGGCGCCATTTTAGCAGCCATCCTGATCATCTTTTTTGGATGGGGCTGGGCAGATCCACTGGCTAGTGTCATTGTGGCTATCCTTGTTCTAAGAAGCGGCTACAAAGTGTCTAAAGACTCCATCCATATATTAATGGAAGGCACTCCGCAAAATATCGACGTGACCGATATCATTCTTACAATAGAAGAGACAGAGGGAATCCAAGGCATTCATGATTTGCACATTTGGTCTATTACAAGCGGATTAAACGCGCTTTCTTGCCACGCTGTTGTTGACGATCAATTGACCATTACAGAAAGTGAAGGTATTTTACGCAAGCTTGAACAAAAACTTGACCAAAAAGGCATTACCCACGTAACCATTCAAATGGAAACAGCAACGCATGATCATGAAAAAACGATCCTTTGCCAGAGCAAAAATGAACAAACACAGGAACACCATCATCACTAATATTCCCAGTTTATATCTGTAATTATTTCATTTGCCGTTGGAACACCAATAAAGGTATTTCAAGTTATTGGGACAGTGCTAATTATATTGGATATTTTAATTGCTTCCGTGGGAATACGTATTCCTAAGTACAATCCTAAAGAACAGTCAGCAGTCCCCATACCTGCTTCAACACGCCCACAACCCTGTAGACTGGTACCCTTGGGGAGAATAAGTTTCAAAAAAGCGAAACGCGAAAACAAGCCGGTTCTGGTCAGCATCGGCTATTCGACTTGCCATTGGTGCCATGTCTATTAAAATAGCCAGAAATAAAAAGAGAAAGAAAGCTTTAAACTCTCAGTATCTTTAACTCACTGATACTGCATCAAGAATAAACCTGTAGGGATGAAAAACAAAAAAGATACCAATTTAATCTTTGGCATCTTCTTTATTACTAATGGAAAATATAAAGTGAACTTAACGAATAAAAGCAAGGTCTTTCTGTGCTAAAGCATCCTCCAACCACCTAGGATGCATTGGCAATAGATTATCTGGTAACTCGTGAATATTAAAATACCTAACTTCTAAGGCCTCCTTTGTCGTTTTTTTCAATGTCCCTCCAATTACTTCACATTGAAAACAGTTGGTAATAAAGTGGCTCACTCTTCCGTCAGGGTAAATAAATGTCTGTGAGCTTGGATCTGAGTAAACTCCTATCATTTTAGAAACTTTAACAGTTAATCCGGTTTCCTCTTTTATTTCTCTTATTATCGCTTGTTCAACTGATTCACCAGGTTCCACATGTCCTGAAGGGATACCCCATTGACCATTATCAGCACGCTTCATTAATAAAACCGAATGTGATTCTTTAATTATTATTCCAGCGACTCCAGCTTTCACTTGTTCTGTCCATAGATAATCTGGTTTCTCACGTACTTCTATCTTAAATTCACTATTGAACAAATACTTTAAATCGCGGATCACAACATCTGGATTTCTAAAGTCATGTTCTACAGGAAATAAAATATTTTGATCAGAAACTAAGATAGAAGCTATGCCCATTCGGTTCGCTCCAATCATATCTGTCTCAGGTGTATCTCCAATCATGACGCATCTCTCTATGTCTTCAATGGACTCAAGTACTTTTTCAAAAATAGCAGACTCCGGTTTTCCAATTATAATGGGCTCTTTATCTGCTCCCGTTTTAACAGCCGCTACTATGGCACCTGTAGCTGGAACTGGCCCATTAGCGGTGGGAAATGTTTTATCTCCATTTGTAGCAATAAATGAAGCTCCACGGCGGATGAGATTTACCGCCTTATGTATATCTTGAAAAGTAATATTGTAATCCCATCCAATGACAACAGCCTCTGCTAGGTCTTCTTCAAGATCAATACCAGCTTTTTGAATCTCGCTTTTAAGTTCATCATTTCCTAATATATACGCTCTCTTTACTCCGGCCTTAACAAGGTAATCAGCTGTTGCCCACCCCGAAGTAATCACTTCATCAATACTTGCGGAAATACCAAGTTTATGAAGCCTTTTAACAATCGTTTCTCTTGTAACACAGGGATCATTCGTTAAAAAACGAATGGATTTCTTTTCTTCACGGAGGCGTTTTAAAGAAGAAACAGCTTCTGGTAAAGCTTTGTCTCCTATATAAATAACTCCGTCTAAGTCGAATAAAAATACATCATATTCCTTGTAAATCATCGTAACACTCCTTAAGTCGTTGTCTCCTGATAAATGATTGAGCGATACGCGAAATGATTTGTAGGTCCTTGGCCCTTCCCAATTCCTATGGGATGTTTAATGGCTACTGAGATAAATTCTTTTCCTGTTGATACATTAGTACATTGACTTCGGTCAATGAAAGTCATTTAAAATTAAATTTGCTTAGTCAGGAACATGCGGCCACTCAATATTTCTTTCTTCCTCATAAGAATACTCTTTCCCCCATATTCCCTTGCCAAAAGAAGCACCGGATTTAACACACGAAAAATTTCATCTATAATTCTTTTGATACGTTGATCACTATCTGTGTTGATAGAGACGTAACAGGCTTAAGCAGCTATCATCCTTTCAACTAAATAAAGCCACTTTCATATGGAAAGTGGCTTAAATATAGATAAGATAAAAAATCTCTCTAATTTTTTCACTTTCCTACGCTGGTGTTAACCAAATCAGGTTCAAAGGGTCAGGACTTGTGTCTCTTCTCAGCTTCTAAAAGCTCCCCTAGTGGATAAAATATAAATATTTACTTTAATTCTAAACTATTCCATGTTATTAGTCAAACAATAGCGATACTTTTGTGACTTGACAGTAGATATTATTAAAAATAAAAAAGGATAACAATTTTGTTATCCTCCGGGTTGTTCTACATTTTTTTATTTTTAGCGTATGTATGATGCATGAACTTTTTCATGTTCTGACATGCAAATGGGAGAAGAACTTGCCACTTACGTTTTGTTTTCACCTCAATCGGCCGTAGCGAAACACATGCTGCAAAGCTGCACTCTTTTAGAGATGTTCTCTCAGCCTGAGGGGCTAAAAGCCCCCGTTGTCTTATCTACTTTTACTTTCATAATATGCATAATTTCCAGCTTTGCCTTTAAAGAAAAATGTAGTACCATAACGATCAAAACTATTTGCAAAAACGCCATTATCTGAATACATACATAATCTATTACTTGCGTCTTTAAATGGAGTTTTAGAACAATCCACAATTGAAGTAGCCTTCGCACGCATATCCCCATCCGTTGAATCATTTGTAGCAAGAGCTTGTCCAGAAACAGGTAAAAGCAATCCTAAAGATAAAGCAACTCCAGTAATTGTCCTTCTCAATTTCATGTGAATCATCTCCACTCTCAAGTTTTGTAATGCAACTTAATTATAAGAGGAATAACTATCCATTAAAAGGGTCTTGAATACTGTATTTGTAATAAAAAGTAATTTGGATAAATCAATACTCACCGTTTCACTTATAGATTCTATCACTTATAAAATAATTTACAGGATTTAGTTCGGTTTGAACGTAAAATCATATTGTCACGATTCTGAAATGAAGTGATACGATGGAGTCAGAAGTGTTTTCTCTCAAAGTACATATGATTCTAACAAGCTAATTTAGTGTTGAAGAATCTCAATTATGATGACATGAAAAAAGGGGGAGAGTGAGAAGGATGAAAAAGCTTTTTTCCAGCTTAATTGTTCCATCTTTTAAGTAAATCGGCTAATCTTTGTATTTATTCATAATTATTATGGTAACCTAAAGGCAAATAAAAAAGAAAGAAGGTGATCCCATGCCCACTAACAATAAACCCAATAGATTGATCGCTGAGAAGTCTCCATATTTACTTCAACATGCTCATAACCCTGTGGACTGGTTCCCTTGGGGAGAAGAAGCATTTGAAAAAGCGAAACGCGAAAACAAGCCTGTTCTGGTCAGCATCGGTTATTCAACTTGCCATTGGTGCCATGTCTATTAAAATAACCACCAAAAGCAACCAGTTTCGGTTGCCTTTTAATAAATTTAATGCGAATTTTTAGAAACCTAAGTTTAAAAACTTTTCTCTAACCTATGACCCTTAATATCTTCCTCAGACATGTCGAAACCACACTCAGGATAACGTTCAGGTGGGACCACTGCTTAAACATCAAATATCATATATGTGCCATTTACTTGTGGTAGTTCAATTGCAGTTAGATCTGAAATACATAGTAGGCCTAATATTGTTCGTCCTTTAAATAGAAGGTAGGAAATGTCCCTGCTTCCTTACTGTATAGGAATTAATATTTCACACAAATGACTATCAATCATTTGTGGAGTATATCTTTCTATAATTGGTTGCTCTCTTATTGATAGATTATTTCTTTCTATCTCAGAAGAAATATTGCCCCAAAAGTCTCTGACTGCCTCTTTTGTATGGTCAAGCAAGAAAACAGCGTATTTCCCACCAGAAAATCCCCCAACATGAGCTGGTTTTTTCACATTGAAATCTTTATTTATAACAACACAAACATCATAACGACATTCCTCTTTAGGAGTAATCTCTGGGTTATCTTGCGGTATGCCTAAAATTGTAGAATTATCAAATACATCATTCAATTTTGCCCACTTTTTAAAAGTCTCCATTAATTCTTTGTTTTGCTTTTCACCATACTCCCCAACATTTCTGAAATAAGCAATCCTTGATTCAGGTAATTCTTCAATTGTTATATTCAAATTTTAATCCTCCTTTCTTAGATAAGGTAATTCGATTTAAAATGTTTTTCAAGTCATTTTTTAAAATATTCTGATTATAGTATGGTTTAATTAATCAATTAGACAATATATTTCCGAAGATCCATAATAAGAAAGAAGAGATTACCTCAAAAGGTCTCTTCTTCTTGGTATATTAAATAATGTATAGACAATACTGAATAAAAATTTGTATAGAAAGAAGGTGATTCCATGCCAACTAACAACAAACCCAATAGATTAATCAATGAGAAATCACCATACTTACTTCAACACGCCCACAACCCTGTGGACTGGTTCCCTTGGGGAGAAAAAGCCTTCGAAAAAGCGAAACGTGAAAACAAGCCAGTTCTGGTCAGCATCGGCTATTCGACTTGCCATTGGTGCCATGTCATGGCCCACGAAAGCTTTGAGGACGAAGAAATCGCGCGCCTTCTCAATGAACGGTTTGTGGCGATTAAAGTCGATCGGGAAGAGCGGCCGGATGTGGATTCTGTTTATATGAGAATCTGCCAGCTGATGACCGGGCAGGGCGGCTGGCCGCTGAATGTGTTTATCACGCCTGATCAGAAGCCGTTTTATGCGGGTACATACTTTCCAAAGACGAGTAAATTCAATCGTCCCGGTTTTGTAGATGTGCTTGAGCATCTGTCTGAGACATTTGCGAACGATCGCGAGCATGTCGAGGATATTGCGGAGAACGCTGCTAAACATTTGCAGACCAAAACGGCGGCAAAATCGGGCGAAGGCCTTAGTGAAGCAGCGATTCACCGGACATTCCAGCAGCTTGCCAGCGGTTTTGATACGATCTACGGCGGTTTCGGGAAGGCGCCGAAATTTCCGATGCCCCATATGCTCATGTATTTGCTTCGTTATGACCACAATACGGGGCAGGAGAATGCCTTATACAATGTCACAAAAACGCTGGACAGCATGGCGAATGGCGGCATATACGATCATATCGGCTATGGGTTCGCCCGCTACTCCACCGATGACGAGTGGCTCGTTCCCCATTTTGAAAAAATGCTGTACGACAATGCGTTGCTGCTGGCCGCTTATACAGAAGCTTTTCAAGTTACGCAAAACAGCCGGTATCAAGAGATTTGCAAGCAAATCATCACCTTCATTCAGCGGGAAATGACCCATGAAGACGGAAGCTTTTTCTCCGCTTTAGACGCGGATACAGAAGGAGAAGAAGGAAAGTACTACGTGTGGTCAAAGGAAGAGATCCTGAAAACGCTCGGAGACGAACTCGGAACACTGTATTGCCAAGTATATGACATCACTGAAGAGGGGAACTTTGAAGGCAAAAATATTCCGAACCTCATTCACTCAAAGCGGGAACAAATCAAAGCGGATGCCGGGTTAACTGAGGAAGAGCTCATCCTCAAGCTTGAGGATGCAAGACGAAAGCTCTTGAAGACACGAGAAGAAAGAACCTATCCGCATGTCGATGATAAGGTGCTGACCTCATGGAACGCGCTGATGATCGCGGGTCTCGCCAAAGCCGCAAAGGTTTATCAGGAACCGAAGTATCTCAGCTTAGCGGAAAACGCCATTACTTTTATTGAAAACAATTTAATCATCGACGGCCGTGTGATGGTCCGGTACCGAGAGGGAGAAGTGAAAAACAAAGGCTTTATCGACGATTACGCATTTCTCCTATGGGCTTATCTGGACCTCTATGAAGCCTCGTTTGATCTTTCTTATTTAGAAAAAGCAAAGAAACTGACAGACAATATGATCGGCTTATTTTGGGATGAGGAGCATAGCGGATTCTATTTCACCGGACACGATGCAGAAGCCTTAATTGTCCGGGAAAAAGAAGTATATGACGGCGCCGTGCCTTCCGGAAACAGCGTGGCAGCCGTTCAGCTGCTGCGCCTCGGACAAGTTACAGGCGACTTATCATTGATTGAAAAAGCGGAAACGATGTTTTCTGTGTTTAAGCCGGATATCGACGCGTATCCGAGCGGCCATGCTTTCTTTATGCAAAGCGTGTTAAAACATGTGACGCCTAAAAAAGAAATCGTTATTTTTGGAAGTGCAGACGATCCAAACAGAAAACAATTAATCACTGCGCTTCAAAAAACCTTTAAACCCAACGACTCTATTCTGGTGGCAGAACACCCTGACCAATGCAAAGACATCGCGCCATTCGCGGCAGATTATCGCATCATAGATGGTCAAACAACCGTGTATATTTGTGAAAACTTCGCCTGCCAGCAGCCAACAACAAATATCAAAGAAGCCATTCAAACATTAATAAGCAGCAGGGATTAAGACCCTTGCTGCCTACTTTGTGATTTCTTGTGGTACCATATCGCGATTCCCGCAAACACAAGGTTGACCGCTATCGTAAATAAAGCCTCCCACATTGGGTCCCCCCGCGTAACGATAAATAAAGAAGGGATGCCTCCATACACACTGTTTTTTTCTGTGATAAACATACACAAAAACATATTATTCGCGGCATGGGCGCCAAGTGATATTTCAATACTGCCTGTTTTAATCGTGTAATAAGTCCACACAAAACCAAATGTTAAATACTCAATTCCTGCCCAGACAGCGCCATTGTTCATTTCTGGATTCGCAAAATGCAGTACGCCAAACAAACCTCCGACAATCAATATCAAGATAAGAGGATTTTTCGTCACTCTGCCAAAAGCTTGAAGCAAAAAGCCTCTGAAAAACAGTTCCTCAGCTGATGTCTGAATCGGAACCAAAATGAGAGCCGCCGCTAACAGCCAGATAAACCGTGAAGCATCAACATCCTGCATGGAATAGCTGCCGGGATGAATCATATAATCAATCAATTGTACAGCAATTATCAGCAAGAAATAGGCAATAAAGCCAAAGGAAATTCTCCGCCAATTGATCCTAGCGTTTGGCGTAATGACCGATCGAAATGGCCGTTTCAGAATAAAGCGCACAGCCAGCCATACTCCCGGAATCGCAAATAAATAAATGACATGAGCCAAATAAAGATCGACCAGTGGATCACTCAGCACAGCTTCATCCAAATCAAATGTGATATCAGGATTCACAATAACCGTAAACAGTATAGCGAAAAGGTAAGCAATATTCCCGAATACATATAAACCTACCATCACCAAAAAGGCGAAAAAATATCTCCACAACGTATTGTTTCCTTCTAATGGACGGATAAATGAATTCATTCCTTCTACGTCTCTTCCTTTCAATGAGAATATTCCTATATATTTGCATAAATTGGTCTTCAAATCTACTGTTTTGGAAATCTTTTAAGCTAAATGTTAATAAAGAGTGCGAATTTAGTTCTTTCATCTAGTGATTTGAACTCTGTCGCCAAAGAATCAAGCTACTTATAATGATTCCCAAGAGGTAGTGTTCCATCTTTTCTTACTACTCAAAAGGAGGGTTTTAAATGAATCCAATCTTCAAACAGAAGAATAAACACCCTTTCTCAAACGCAGCGAATCGTTTAGACCGCCTGCCGATTTCTCGCGCTCACTTTCAAGTCTTAACTGCTCTCGGCATTGTTTATTTCTTCGATCTTGCAGATTTATTTACCCTCAGCAATGTGGCGCCTGCACTGATTGAGCATTGGCACGTCCCGCTTTCAACCATTGCCAATATAACGGCGGCCTCGTTTTTAGGCATGTTTTTAGGTGCATCACTGGGTGGAAGGCTTTCCGATCGAATCGGCCGCAAAAAAGCCTTACATCTATTTGTCTTCGTTTTCTCCATCGCATCGCTATTCAATGCCGCAGCATGGGACATCCCGTCTTTAATGGCATTCCGTTTTCTCACCGGATTTGGTGTCGCAGCGGCTATGGTCATTACCAATAGCTATTTGGCGGAGTTTTTTCCTTCCAGTGTCCGCGGGAAATATATTTCTTTCTGTGCCATGATTGGACTAGTCGGCGTTCCGATCACCAATATTGTGTCTGCCTTTGTCATTCCGCTCGGTTCATGGGGATGGAGGCTTGTATTTGTATGGGGTGCCGTTGGCCTTATTTATTTTTTCTTTATCCGCCGTCTCGAAGAATCACCTCGCTGGCACGAAAACCGCGGTGAATACGCGAAAGCCGATGCGATCCTCAACAGAATTGAGGCTCAGGTTGAACAAGAGAAAGGCCCGCTTCCGGCACCAGCTCAGCCTAAAGCAAACAGTACCGTTCAGAAGCATGCGGGTTACGCAGGGTTGTTGAAAGGAAGAAACCTCAAAATCACCATCGTTTTATCTGCTGTATGGATTTTTGAAACGTTTGGATTTTACGGATTTGCGTCATGGGTTCCAAGCCTCTTAAAAAGCAATGGTGTCACCATGGAAAATACATTGTGGTATAACGTGCTGCACTCCGTCGGCGCTCCGCTTGGCGCACTGCTCGGTTCGATGATTTCTGAAACATTTCAAAGAAAATGGATTTTAGCCGCCAGCGCCTTTTTGACAGCCATCGCCGGCCTCTTATATGGCATGACTTTTATTCCGATCATGATCATTGTGTTTGGTTTTATCGTGAATATCACGGAACGGGTTTTCACCTCGAACTTATACGCCTATACGTCAGAACCTTATCCGACTGAATACCGCTCGTCAGGCAGCGGTTTAGCCTATGGCCTCGGCCGCTTTTCAAACATCTTTGGCTCATTGCTCGTCGGGTTTATCGCCGTTCAGCTCGGCTATATCAGCGTTTTTTTATTTATCGGCGGCTGCTGGCTCGCATGCTCCGTGCTGTTAATCTGCTTCGGCCCTAATACGAATGCAAAACAAATTTAATAAAGTCAGTGCGGACCTGCCGCACTGATCTCACTACAATTCCTTCAACACCCTCGCAGGATTTCCTCCTACAACCGTATGGGCAGGTACATCCTTAGTGACAAGAGATCCTGATGCAATCACCGCATTATCACCGATCGTCACTCCCGGGTTCATCACTGCCCGCTCACCGTCATTCATATCATTGCATCCAGACAGCATATGACGGTCTTCCAACCTTCCGCGGATGACTTTATAGGCCGCAGCTTTATCAGCCGTGCTCGGACTCCTGTCGGCTTCTCTCACGCACGTAAAAGCAATATTCTCATGTCCCCGGCTCTTTAGATAGCGAACGCTCTCGGCATACGCAGCTTTTCTGTCATTGTACGCACATGGGACATCAATGTCTCCGGTCTCCTCACATTCGATGATCGGCCCATACGCCTGCTATTGCTGTCCCAGTCATTGGCGCGGATGTCATGATGAATCCGTCTATTTTCTTCGTTCTTAACAGCTCTAAATAGTTGAATGCAATAGCGGAGTTATAATTGGTGGGGAAGAGGACCGTTGCATTCTCATGCTGATAGGTCGACTCGGTGATTCCGTTTACGATTTTATCAAAGCAGGGACAATCGCTATAAGGAAGTTGGTGAACAAGTTTTCTCTTTTCTTCAGAAACATATGGATGTTGATTCAATACAACCAGTCTTGCAATCTCTTTCTCCCTTTTTATATAAAAAAGCAGTAAGTGTAAATTCCTTACTGCTTATCTCATCATATATTAATCATTAGTTCAACAGGGCAATGGTCGGAACCCATGACGTCCGCTGATATGCTAGCATCCTCAATCTGCTCCCTAAGCCTTTCGGAAACCACAACATAATCGAGACGCCATCCGATATTTCTGTCTCGAGCGCCGGCACGATACGACCACCAGGAATAAGCACCTTCAAGATCAGGATAGGCGTGGCGGAATGAGTCTATAAATCCAGCTTCTAAGAAACGGGTGAATGCCTCTCTTTCTTGATCAGAAAACCCAGCGTTATTCCGGTTCGCTTTTGGGTTTTTCAAATCGATCTCCTGATGAGCTACATTCAAATCACCACATAAAATGACAGGTTTTTTCTGATCCAATTCAAGAATATAAGATAATAAAGCCTCTTCCCACTGCATGCGATAATCAATCCGCTCCAAGCCCCTTTTAGAATTGGGCGTGTAAACGGTCATCACAAACATATTTTCAAATTCCAGCGTAATCACTCTGCCTTCTTGATCGTGCTCTTCTATTCCGATCCCGTACATAACCCGCAGCGGCTCTCGTCTTGAAAAAACAGCCGTGCCAGAATACCCTTTTTTCACTGCATAATTCCAATACACATGATAGCCTTCAGGCTGAAGATCGACCTGGCCGTCCTGTATCTTTGTTTCCTGAAGACATATAATATCTGCATCCTCTTCTTTCAGATAAGAGAGGAAATCCATCTTTCTCATCACAGCCCGCAGGCCGTTTACATTCCAAGAAATCAGCTTCATGTTTCATCCCCCTATAAAAAAGAGCAAGAACCCGAAAGTCCTTGCTCTTTACGTATCAGCTTACTCACCAGTTACGTATGGAAGTAAAGCCATTTGACGAGCGCGTTTGATCGCTGCAGTCAATTTACGTTGGTATTTAGCGTTTGTTCCAGTTACACGACGTGGTAAAATTTTACCGCGCTCAGAAACAAACTTTCTAAGAAGATCTACATCTTTGTAGTCGATGTGCGTGATACCGTTAGAAGTGAAATAACACACTTTACGGCGTTTCGCACGACCGCCTCTGCGTCCTCCTGCCATTGTCATTTCCCTCCTTTCTGTTTTAGATTAAGCGATATTCTCATTAGAATGGAAGATCATCATCCGAGATGTCAATCGGTTTGCCGTCGTTGGCAAACGGGTCATCATTAAAGCTGTTTCCCTGATTGCGTCTCTGGTTGTTGTTCTGATTTCCCCCGAATGGATTATCATTTTGGCCTCCGCCAAAGTACTGGCCTCCGCCGCTGTTTCCTTCGTTGTATCCACCTGAACCAGAACCGCCGCCGCTTTTAGGCTCAAGAAACTGAACACTTTCAGCTTGAACTTCGGTCACGAAGACACGCTGTCCTTGCTGGTTTTCATAGTTTCTTGTTTGTAAACGGCCATCTACGCCTGCAAGGCTTCCTTTTTTCAGGAAGTTCGCAACGTTTTCGGCTTGTCTTCTCCAAGTGACACAATTAATGAAATCGGCCTCACGTTCTCCGGACTGGTTCGTAAATGTACGATTCACAGCAAGAGTAAACGTAGCAACAGCCGCACCGTTTGGCGTATAACGAAGCTCTGGGTCTTTTGTCAGTCTTCCGACTAATACAACTCGGTTAAGCATAAGAAAGACCACCTTTTACCATTATATATTTCAAAATTGCTTATTCTTCTTCTTTAACAACAATGTGGCGAATGATATCGTCACTGATCTTAGCTAGACGGTCAAATTCTTGAACTGCCGCAGCATCAGCTTGAACGTTTAAGATTTGGTAGAAACCGTCGCGGAAATCGTTGATTTCGTAAGCAAGACGACGTTTACCCCAATCCTTTGTTCCAGTGATCTCCGCACCGTTAGAAGTCAGAACGTTGTTGAAACGCTCGATAACTGCTTTTTTAGACTCATCGTCAATGTTTGGGCGGATAATGTACATAACTTCGTACTTTCTCATCTGTTTGCACCTCCTTTTGGACTAAGCGGCCCATAATGGGCAAGGAGCAATAATTCTATTACTCACAATTTTATATTATACCAAAGCTCTTGTCCCTTTACAACTGCATCCTATACATTAAATCGGAAATGAATAACATCTCCGTCTTGGACCACATATTCTTTTCCTTCGAGACGGACTTTCCCTGCTTCTTTGGCTCCTGCCATACCGCCGCCCGCAAGAAGATCCTCATAGGCAACCGTTTCAGCACGAATGAATCCGCGCTCAAAGTCACTATGAATAACGCCTGCACACTCAGGGGCTTTCATGCCTCTTTTGAATGTCCAAGCTCTGACTTCCTGTTCTCCGGCTGTGAAGTATGTTGCAAGGCCAAGCAGAGAGTATGACGCCTTGATCAGCTGATCAAGACCTGATTCTTCAATGCCAAGCTCTTCAAGGAACATTTGCTTTTCTTCGCCTTCAAGCTCGGCGATTTCGGATTCGATTTTCGCACAGACAACGATAACTTCAGCGTTTTCACCGGCAGCGTACTCGCGAATCTTCGCTACATTTTCATTGCCAGACGGGTCAGCCACTTCCTCCTCGCTTACGTTCGCCACGTACAAAATAGGCTTCGAAGTCAGTAAATGAAGCTGCTTTACAAGCTTTTGCTGCTCTTCTGTAAACTCAACAGAACGAGCAGGCTTTTCATTCTCAAACGCTTCTTTCAGTTTAGACAGAATCTCAAACTCGAATACAGCGTCTTTATCTTTTTGCTTTGCAAGTTTGCTGACGCGTGTTATCCGCTTTTCAACTGTTTCCATATCAGCGAGGATCAGCTCAAGGTTGATCGTTTCAATGTCATCAATCGGATCAACTTTCCCGGAAACGTGTGTAATGTTGTCATCAGAAAAGGCACGGACAACGTGGCAAATCGCGTCAACCTGGCGAATATGAGAAAGGAATTTGTTACCGAGTCCTTCTCCTTTAGACGCGCCTTTTACAATCCCTGCAATATCAGTGAATTCAAAAGCAGTCGGCACAGTCTTCTTCGGGTTGACCAGCTCAGTCAGCTTTTGCAGACGATCGTCCGGCACTTCTACAATTCCCACGTTCGGATCAATCGTGCAGAACGGGTAGTTGGCTGATTCGGCACCGGCCTGTGTAATTGCGTTAAATAATGTTGATTTCCCGACGTTCGGCAAACCGACAATTCCAGCTGTTAAAGCCATTCTTTCATCTCCTCTATATAAAACCGTCATTGAATAAACGTATTTTGAACCTAGAGCAATTATAAGGAGGTTCACTGGAAAAGACAAGCTGACAAAAAAGCATTTTCAGCCTGTTGATCCCATTGATTATGCTTTTTTCAAACCTACCAAACAGTCAAAAAGCGTACTTCCCATTCCATTATCGGAATTTGTATCGTTTGTCAGGGTATTGACTGAACCTCCAAAAGCCGCCCACATACCTTCATCTATGTTAATCGTCTTCGGGTGAGCCTGCTTCATCACCTTCACCTTGCCCTTTAAGCGCCCGCGGTCATTAAAGATGGCAACAGCATCTCCATCCTGAAGATTCTGCTCAGCCGCTATATCTGGAGAAATATCGACCTGAATGTGCTGAAGCTTTTCGATAAACGGCACATGCTGAGAGTGATTAGAGCGTTGCGGATGAATGGACAGCAGCGTGTAAGGATACTTGCCAGCTAACTGTTCATTATGGAAAACGGATTCTTCAGGTACGTTTAAATGAAGCAAACCGCTAAATCCTTTTTCCTCAGCTAACGACGAAGTAAATTCAAATTTTCCGCTCGGTGTCAAAAACTGATAATCATCCCACGGAACCTGCTTGACTGGAAGAGGGAGATGGCCTTTTTCTTTCAATCGCTCAAGCGTCACACCCTCTTCTTCCAATGAAGAAAGCCCCATCTCCAAAAATTCTTCAGTGCTGTGGTCAAACAACTCGCCAAATCCAAGACGTTCTGCAAGCTTTGTCCAGATCCAGCTGTCCGATTTCGCTTCACCCTGCGGCTCAACAAGCTTCTTCCCGTACTGAACGTAATGATGATACATACTGGAATAATAGATATCCTCTTCTTCAAAAACAGTGGCAGTCGGCAACACATAGTCACATAGCTTTGCCGTATCTGTCATAATCGAATCAATCGCCACCGTCATCGGTATGTTTTCAAAGGCTTGTCTTACTTTATTGGTATTTGGCACCTGAGTCAGCGGATTCCCGCACGTCACAATCATCATCTCAATCGCAGGATCAGCAGCCGTCAGCACCTCTTCAGCCTGCGTCATCATTGAAAACGAACGTGATGCTGTTTTTAATTCCGGCAGCGTCAGCTTCGTTTTCGCAAAGCTTTCACCGATCTGGACATTCCCGAAATTCGCGCCTCCGCCTTTGATTCCAACATTTCCGCTTGCCGCTGCAAGTGCATCAATCCAACGAATCGTTTCGCCGCCGTTTTTATATCGCTGCATGCCGAGCCCCATAAAGGTAGAAACCGGGCCATCTGCATACAAACCAGCCAAATACGCCAGTTCCTCCATAGACGTTTCTGTTTTCACAATAAACTCCTCTAAAGAAACCGTTTCTAATAGCTTTTTCACATCATCAAAACCGACAGAGTGCTCAGAAATAAACGTCTCATCGGTTCTTCCCGTCTCAATCAGAACCTTTAAAACAGCTGCCGCAAGCCAGCCATCCATTCCGGGCTTGACAGAGATATAGCGATCTGCAAGTTTGGCAGTCGGGTTGAAGATCGGGTCAATCACCGTAATTGTGGCTCCCTTTTTCTTCACCTGCTGCAAGTGATGGTATAAGTGCATATTTGTTCTGGATACATTTCTTCCCCATACAACAACATGCTTGCTGTTATAAATATCAAGCGGGCCGTGTCCGTACGAACGGCCGAAATCCCAGCTTTGCGCCTCGATACCGGAGCCCCAGCATATGCTTCCGACGATTTCAGTCACGCCGCCATATCCATTAAAAAAACGCTGATCGAGCGCCTTTAACAAACCGTTATTGGCATAATCATGGCTGTGCAAAACAGCAGTCGTTTCCGACGTTTCTTTGATCTCCCGAAGCTTGTCGGCAATTTCATCAAGCGCCTGCTCCCAGGAAATCCGCACAAACTCGCCATTTTGTTTTTTCATCGGATAGCGAAGCCGCTCAGGCGAATTTGTTTTTGTCTCAAGCATTCTGCCGCGTCCGCAGATCTTGCCTTCCGTAATCGGATGGTTCGGATCACCGTCCACTTTTGTTACTTTTCCCTCATCAACAGTCACCAAAAAGCCGCAGCTGTCCCAGCAATTCAGCGGACAAGCTGACTGATGCACTTTGCCCATCGCCGTCTTCTCCTTACCTTGTATATGAAAAAGCATGAGTGCCGGCCTTTTTATGAAGTAGGCTCCTCATGCTTGACTAGTACTTTTTTTAGTTTTCTTTCAAATTCTCTTCTCGGAATCATCACACTGTGAGAGCATCCCTCACACTTAACTCGGATATCCATCCCCATGCGTATAATTTTCCAGCTGTTCGCTCCGCATGGATGCGGTTTTTTCATTTCTACGATATCATTCAGGCCAAAGTCTTTATCCGCCAAGACCCTTCACCTCTTTTCATAAACTGCTGTATCTATTGTACAAAAAAACTGATCAGAAGAGCAATTAAGATACCCGAAAAGAAATACATCCTCTTATTTCCATTTACTTAAAATAGGATATAACAACAGACAAACTAACAAGTACAAATTCAGCATCCCATATATCGGATACAAGAATGCGATCAATTCAGAAAATCCAAAAGAAGTAAAAGGCACCATCAATGCTAATAGAATGAATACAATCATCCATCTCGGCATATGAACAAGCGCCATCAGCCGGCTTGAGAGCCCAAGCAATCCCGCTACCGTCGTTGTATAAATCGCTAGGCACAAAACCGCCGTCATACATAAAATAAGGAGATAAGGAGAATCCTCCAAGACGGCAAACAACGGGATTTCAAACTGAGAAAGGGAGCCCGCCAGCTCCACTAACGTCTCATTATAAACAAATGAGATCACGCCAAAAACAAGACCGCTTGCCACACTGGCGATTTTCGCTTCACCGAGGCCTTTCATTTCTTTTCCCACGGAGGATAAAATCGCGACAACAGAAAGAATGTTTAAAGAGGTGAACGTAATGCTTGCAGGCCAGTTATACTGCCTAGTCAAATCAATTGTCCATGTATGGTGATGGGTGCTCTGAAAGGAGATCAGCGCATACAGCAAACCCGCAACTAATACAGGAATGATAACGCCATTTACTGATAATATCCCTTTCACATCCCAGAAAAACAAACACACAGTCACGATACAAATCAGCGCGATTCCCCACCAGAAAGGAAGCTTGTACATTTGCAGGGTCACACCGCCTCCGGCAATCATCACCATAGTCGTCGAAAACAAATAAAAAACGATGAGGACATCATAAATTTTCGCCAACCATGGTCCCATCAAATGCTCCAGAACCGGCAAAAAATGAGTGGATTTTACCGTAAAACTAATTTTCATCACAATATAAGATGAGAACATGAACATGATTGTAAACAGCACAATAGCAAGTCCGCTTTCCACTCCAAAAAACTGCCATATCTCCTGACCGCTCGCATATCCGGCCCCGATCAGGCTCCCTAATATGAGCAGCATCCACTTCATTCCGGCTCTCCACAACATCATCACCTCATAGCACAGAGTTGGGCTTGTTCCCGCTATTGTTACTATATAAGTATCTGAAAGCAAACATGCCATATTTTCATATACATCAGGAAATTATCATCCAAAATACACATAAAAAAACTGCCGATGCAGGCAGTCAAAAATAAGATATTTAGAAAGAAACCTCATTCTTCACTTTCTCTCATGTATACATCGCCATCCAGAAACCCTTTTCCACCGATTGAAGGATAATAAATATCACTTCTGATACCGGAACCTTTCAATTCGTCGCCATTTAGATAACTGGTATACACTTCCATATATGCTCAAATGTTTTGTAAGCAAACCCTAGCTTGATCGTATCGAGACATTTGGGCACAATACTTATCATTAACCCGCTAATGACGCCCTCTATGAATAAAAAATATCCGGCTCTATACACGAAGCATAAAAGATCGTACTGCTGGATATACTGTAAACAACCTTACATATCTAAACACACACCACAGCCACTTTGCTACCTACTATAACAAGGAAGTGAAACCTATGAATCGAAAAGGCGGGCTTTTTTCCTCTCAGGAACGAGTAAAGCAATATGTTTCACACACGGATGCAGCCGCAGTAAAACAGATCCAAACCATCCTTTCTTCATCCTTGCGGAAAGCTGCCGGCAAACCCATTATCGTGGTTTGTATCGGAACAGACCGTTCAACCGGTGATTCATTAGGCCCGCTCGTAGGAATGAAACTCAAACAAATGCAGCTCACTAGATTTCATGTCTATGGCACTTTATCTGATCCTGTCCACGCTGTGAATATGAAGGATAAAATTCAAGACATTCAAAAAATACATAAAAACCCATTCATTATAGCAGTCGATGCATGCTTAGGACGCGTTAAAAGTGTAGGTTCTTTTCAAATCGGAGAGGGACCACTAAAGCCGGGAGCCGGTGTGCAAAAGGACCTTCCTGAAGTGGGAGATCTTCATATTAACGGAATTGTAAATGTGAGTGGTTTTATGGAATACTTTGTTTTACAAAATACAAGGCTGCACTTGGTCATGAATATGGCAAATGTTCTTGCTGAAGGATTGAGTGCAACTGATCGGACAGGGTGGAGGCACGAACGCCTGAGCCCGCTTCAAAGGATCACCGGGCGCATCTAATTCAAAAAACCATCTTCTTTTGAAAGATGGTTTCTGTATTTACGATTCTCTTTCAGACAAAAGCTCTAAAATCCGATCAAGATCTTCATTTGAGAAAAATTCAATCTCAATTCTTCCTTTTTTCTTTTGTCGTTTAATATTGACCGTTGTACCAAAATAATTTTGCAGATAGGATTCCCGTTCTTTAAGAACCGCGTCTTTCACAGGCTCTTTTTTCTTTGTTTCACGTGAAACATTCTGATTTAACTGCTGAATCAGCTGTTCAAGCTGTCGAACATTGAGCTGCTCCGCAATGACTTTTTGTACAAGCGGTTCAAGCTTACTTTTGTTTTTCAGGCCAAGAAGCGTGCGTCCATGTCCCATCGAAAGCGTACCTTCAGCAATAAGATGTTGAACGTTTTCTGGAAGTGTCAGTAATCTTAAATGATTCGCAATATGCGGCCTGCTTTTCCCCAAACGTTTAGCAAGCTGTTCTTGCGTGAGATCTAAGTGTTTCAGCAAAGAATCGTAAGCCTGAGCCTCTTCAAGCGGCGATAAATCTTCACGCTGAAGGTTTTCCAATAAAGCGATTTCTCTCATTAATGCCTCTGATAATTCGCGGACAATGGCCGGAACCGTGTCTAAACCCGCAAGCTTTGCCGCTCGAAAACGCCGTTCACCCGCAACAATATCATAGCCTTTTAAAGATTTTCTGACGATAAGCGGCTGAAGAATGCCATGCTGCAGCACAGATTCTTTTAGTTCAGCTAATGCCTCGTCATCAAAGTGTTTTCTTGGCTGATAAGGATTAGGGCGTAAATCGGCAACTTTAATTTCTTCAACTGTCTCATTCGACAAATCGACCTGATTGAACAACGCATTAATCCCTTTTCCAAGGCCTTTAGCCATTCGCAGCCACTTCCTTTGCTAAATCTAAATATACTTCCGCACCTCTTGACCGCGGATCGTATAAAATGATGGGTTTTCCGTGACTCGGTGCCTCGCTTAGACGGACATTACGCGGAATAACCGTCTTATATACTTTATCTCTAAAATACTTCTTAACCTCTTCAATCACTTGGATGCCGAGATTCGTCCGGGCATCAAGCATTGTCAGCAATACACCTTCAATCATTAAATCCGTATTCAAATGCTTTTGCACAAGACGTACTGTATTTAATAACTGGCTGAGCCCCTCCAACGCGTAATATTCGCACTGTACAGGAATCACAACAGAATCTGAGGCAGTAAGCGCGTTAATCGTCAACAACCCCAAGGAAGGCGGACAGTCAATGATAATGTAATCATAATTCTGCTTTACTGCTTCAAGCGCCCTCTTCAGTCTCACTTCTCTTGAAATCGTCGGAACCAGCTCGATTTCAGCTCCTGCAAGCTGTATTGTCGCAGGAATCACGTCCAGGTTCTCCACTGTCGTTGCTTTAATTATATCTATTACATCTGCATCGTCTACTAAAATATCGTACACACACTGCTCTACATCGGCTTTTTCAATCCCTAATCCGCTTGTCGCATTTCCCTGCGGATCAATATCTACCAGCAGAACCCTTTTCCCTATGTAAGCTAAGCATGCCCCAAGGTTGACAGACGTCGTTGTTTTTCCGACTCCGCCTTTTTGGTTCGTAATTGCTATGATTTTTCCCACGATGTCACCTACTTTCACATGAACATGTACTATCTTGCTTCTATTCTATCAAAAAAAGATTAAAGCGTTTCATTTTTTTCATCATTTTGTTCTGAATAAGAAAGGAAATAATTGAAAATTAAAGTGTGGCTAATCCTTTCTCTTATAAATTCTGTTATTTCTATGTTTTTTTGACTCAAATAAGGAGTTTTCAGAGAAAAAAGAAGAAGTTTCCGTACAAAAGAGAATTTGGTCTACAAAACAAAGATGTACCCGTTACGCTGATGAGATGTTTCTCATATTACGATATCGTTCCTTTTGTACTGGGGAAAGTGAGAGTTTCAGGCTAGATCGATCCCAGACCGATCAAACTCGAATCATTGCGGAAGAAATCGAAAAAGTGTTCAAAAAGTCAGGTTTTCGTCTGCATGCTCCTCGGCATGCCATTACGATATATTGTTTGGGGTACGCAGTAATTTTTCCACAGGATACTGAAGGATGTATCCACAAACTTAAAAATAGAATTCTAATAAAACAATAACAAGTAAAAGTAATTGATTTCCTTTTACTACAAAAATAAAGCTCCCCTAATTTTCAGGAGAGCTTTATTTCGGTATGCGGATCGTTAATTGAATATATTCTTCAAATTCTTCTTCTTCTGTATTCAATTTTACACCGCTGTCTTCAACCATTGTTAGTGACTGGCGAATCGTATTCATTGCAATTCTTGTGTCTCTGCTGAACGCTTTGCGTCTAGGCTTTGGTTTTCTCTGGCCTTGCTCCAGCATTTTTACCACGCGGTCTTCCGTCTGTTTTACATTTAAACTTTTCTCAATAATCTCTGTGAGCAGTGTGACTTGGAGCTCAGGCTGTTTCAGCGGAATCAGCGCTCTGGCATGACGCTCAGTGATTTTTTTCTCCATGATCGCGTCTTGGACCGGCTGAGGCAGCTTTAATAACCGCAGCTTATTCGCAATTGTTGACTGTCCTTTTCCTAAACGCTGCGCGAGTGCTTCCTGTGTTAAATCATGAAGCTCAAGAAGCCTAGCATAGGCATGCGCTTCCTCAATAGAAGATAGTTCTTCCCGTTGCAAGTTTTCAATTAACGCCACAGAAGCGGTTTCCGTGTCGGAAAAATCCTTAATAATAGCGGGAATCTTTTCCCACTCGAGCGATTGAACCGCTCTCCAGCGTCTTTCACCTGCAATGAGTTCGTATTGGCCTTCTTCTTCTGTATGCCTGACAACAATCGGCTGAATAATGCCGTGTGTATGAATGGTCATTGCTAACTCTTTGATTTTTTCATCTGAGAAAATGGTGCGTGGCTGAAAACGGTTGGGAACGATAGCATTTACCGGTATTTCCAGAATCTCTTCTTTGTTTGTCTCATGTTCAGCAATCTCCGGCTCCTGTTCCTTCTCACCAAGCCCGAAGAAACGAGAGAATGAATGCTTCATGTACCTACACCACCTTTAAAAACTGCCATTTTTATAATTCTATTTTCTCATGGTTTTTCCTGCTGTACATCCATCAATTTTGAGGAAAATATGATGGTATTGTCACAACAGGCTGTCTAAATTACCCTTCAATTGGCGATTTATTAGGAGTTCCCGGTTTTCTTGGATACTTCTTAGGCGTACTTTTTTTCTTGCGTATCACCATAATGTTACGATCGCTTTCTTCAATAGGCAGCTTAAAGGAATGGGTATGCTCAAGTTCTCCTCCAAGCGTCGTGATCGCTTTTTTGCCGGCATTCAGTTCTTCTTCTGCTGATGCGGCTTTTAAAGCAACAAATAAACCGTTTTTCTTCACCAGAGGCAGGCAAAGTTCGCTTAAAACAGATAGTCTCGCAACTGCTCGCGCCGTCACAATATCATAGCTTTCCCGGACATCTTTCCGCTGTCCGAATGTTTCAGCTCTGTCATGGCAGAATGTCGTATTCTCCATTTGCAAAGCTTCAGACAACTTTTCTAAAAACGTAATCCGCTTGTTTAGTGAATCCACAATTGTGACATGGAGGTGCGGAAAGCATATTTTAATCGGAAGACTGGGAAAACCAGCTCCCGCTCCAACATCACAAATCGTGTTCACTTGGTTGAAGTCGACATAAAAAGCGGCTGTAATGGAATCGTAAAAATGCTTAAGATACACTTCTTTTTTCTCTGTAATGGAAGTCAGATTAATTTTTTCGTTCCATTCAACCAACATGTCGTAATACAGCTCAAATTGCTCCAGCTGGCGGGGAGAGAGGGATATCCCTTTTTCCGCCAAACCAGAAGTGAATTCTTCAATATTCATGCCGTCATCCTTTCTATTCGGCTATCTTCGCAATGCGTCCCTGCTCTAAATACACCAATAGAATTGAAATGTCTGCTGGATTTACACCGGAAATGCGGGAAGCTTGGGCAACAGACAGAGGCCGTACATCTTTCAGCTTTTGACGCGCCTCAGTCGCGATCCCTTTAATTGCGTCATAATCAATTCGATCCGGAATTTTCTTATTTTCCATCTTCTTCAGTTTTTCCACTTGCTGAAGAGATTTTTCAATATATCCTTCATATTTCACTTGGATTTCTACTTGTTCTGCCACGTCTTGCGGAACCGGCACTTCTGGCGGCGCCAGTTTTGTGACTGTTTCATAGTTCATTTCAGGACGTTTCATCAAGTCTGTGCCGCGAACCCCATCTTTCAATTCGCTTCCGCCAAGAGAACGGATATATTCTTGATTTTCCGGAGACGGCTTGATAATCACAGAATACAGACGTTTTTTCTCCGCTTCGATCGCCGCTTTTTTCTGTTCAAAAGCTGCATAGCGCTCATCAGAAATCAATCCAATGCGATGTCCGATTTCTGTCAGGCGCAAATCAGCATTGTCATGGCGAAGAAGCAATCTGTATTCAGCACGTGATGTGAGAAGACGGTATGGCTCGTTTGTTCCCTTCGTGACAAGGTCATCAATCAGAACACCAATGTAGGCGTCAGAACGGCTCAGAATCACTTCTTCTTCTCCAAGCGCTTTTCGCCCTGCATTGATCCCCGCCATAATTCCTTGTCCTGCAGCTTCTTCATAACCGGATGTTCCGTTAATTTGGCCCGCAGTATAAAGGTTTGTGATTTTTTTCGTTTCAAGTGTCGGCCATAGCTGTGTCGGTACGATCGCATCGTACTCAATCGCATAGCCGGCTCTCATCATTTGCACGTTTTCAAGACCCGGAATCGTTGCAAGCATTCTTTGCTGTACATCTTCTGGAAGACTTGTAGATAAACCTTGGACATAGACTTCCTGTGTATTTCTGCCTTCCGGCTCAAGGAAGATTTGGTGACGCGGTTTATCATTAAAACGGACAACTTTATCTTCAATGGACGGGCAATATCTAGGGCCCGTGCCTTTGATCATGCCGGAATACATCGGTGAACGGTGCAGGTTGCCGTCGATAATCTCATGTGTTTCAGGGCTTGTATATGTCAGCCAGCAAGGAAGCTGATCTGTAATATATTCCACAGTTTCATATGAGAAAGCGCGAGGCACATCGTCACCAGGCTGAATTTCCGTTTTGCTGTAATCAATCGTGTCGCTTTTCACGCGAGGCGGCGTACCTGTTTTAAAACGAACAAGGTCAAAGCCCAGTTCCTCCAAGTGCTCAGAAAGCTTAATAGAAGGCTGCTGGTTATTCGGACCGCTTGAGTAAGACAGATCTCCAAGAATGATTCGTCCTCTTAAATATGTCCCTGTCGTCATGACAACCGCTTTCGCACGATAATGCGCGCCTGTTTGTGTAATGACACCGCGGCATTCGCCGTCTTCAACGATCAGCCGCTCCACAATTCCTTGCAGCATTGTTAAGTTTGGTTCTTTTTCAAGTGTATTTTTCATTTCGTGCTGATATTGGAATTTGTCTGCTTGCGCACGCAATGCACGGACGGCAGGACCTTTTCCAGTATTCAGCATTCTCATTTGTATATGCGTTTTATCGATGTTTCTGCCCATTTCTCCGCCGAGCGCGTCAATTTCGCGGACGACAATCCCTTTTGCGGGGCCGCCGACAGACGGATTACATGGCATAAATGCAACCATATCTAGGTTGATGGTCAAGACAAGTGTTTTGGCGCCTTGGCGTGCTGATGCGAGGGCAGCCTCAACACCGGCATGCCCGGCGCCAATCACAATCACATCGTATTGGCCTGCTTCATACCCCATGATTCTCGTTCCTCCTTTTATTATTTTCCTAAACAGAATTGTGAAAAGAGCTGATCAATTAAGCTTTCATGGACAGCATCTCCGATGATTTCGCCCAAAAGCTCCCAGCATCTTGTCAGGTCGATTTGCACCATGTCGATCGGGACATCCTGTTCGATGCCGCTAAGCGCATCTTCAATGGCACGGTTTGCTTGCTGTAAGATAGAGATATGACGTGTATTGCTGACATAAGTCAGATCTCCGCTTTCAATAGCACCAGTATAGAACAGCGATTGAATCGCTTCTTCCAAATCATTGATGCCTTCCTCTTTTAAAAGAGATGTCGTAACAACAGGACGTCCATTGGCAAGCTCACGGACACGCTCACTGTCAATCTTCGCCTCAAGGTCAGTCTTATTCATAATCACGATCACATCCATGCCCTCAACGGCTTCAAAAAGCTTTACGTCTTCTTCAGAAAGCTCTTCACTATAATTAAGCACAAGTAAAATCAGGTCCGCTTCCTTAAGAACCTGGCGAGAACGTTCAACACCGATTCGTTCAACAATATCCTCTGTTTCACGAATACCCGCTGTATCAATTAGACGAAGCGGAACGCCTCTTACATTAACGTATTCCTCAATCACATCCCGAGTCGTTCCAGGTATATCAGTCACAATGGCTTTCGCCTCATGAACAAGGCTGTTCAGAAGAGATGATTTCCCTACATTTGGCCGGCCGATAATAACAGTAGATAGACCTTCACGCAAGATTTTCCCTTGCTCAGAAGTCCTTAGCAGTGCCTCAATTTCTTTTTTCACGGCGGTTGCCTTTTCAACCAAAAGCTGATGCGTCATTTCCTCTACATCATCGTACTCCGGATAATCTATATTTACCTCAACATGAGCCAGCGTTTCTAAAATCTCACTGCGTAAACGGCGCACCAAAGCAGAAAGACGCCCTTCCATTTGATTCATGGCGACGTTCATTGCCCGGTCCGTTTTTGCTCTGATTAAGTCCATAACCGCTTCCGCCTGTGAAAGATCGATTCGGCCGTTTAAAAACGCGCGTTTTGTAAATTCACCAGGCTCTGCTAATCTCGCTCCCTCTCTTAATGCGAGCTGAAGCACTTGGTTCACAGTCACAATTCCCCCGTGACAGTTAATTTCGATGACATCTTCACGTGTAAAAGTTCTCGGCGCTTTTAACACTGATACCATTACTTCCTCAACGACACGATCCGAAGGTCTGTCTACGATGTGACCATAATGAATCGTATGTGATTCAACCGAGCTGAGTGTTTTCCCCTTCGGCCCTTTATACATTTTATCTGCGATTTGAATTGCTTCTGGTCCGCTCAACCGTACAATCGCAATCGCGCCTTCTCCCATCGGTGTGGAAATTGCCGCAATTGTATCCATGCTGTTCACCTCTCTTTACTTAACCTTACATCTATATAAAAAAATTTTTATTATGCCAAAACTAAAAGATAACATAGTTTGGTTCGAAGTGGAAGATGTGTTATCCACAGAATAAGGGATTCACCCTCTATTACTTTAACTTATCCACATGTGAATAACAATTAATTTTATTTCCTGAACTTCCTTTTTATCAACAGGATACACCTAAAAAGCAAAAACTTAAACGGCAAAAGCTTGATATGACTAGGAAAAATAGATTTTTCTCAAACAAAAAAACCGAAATCCGCTTTTTACCGGACTTCGGTTTTATGCTATTTTTTATGGGAAATAACGAGATGGCGATTTTCGCCTTCACCCATTGAATACGTTTTGATCTGGTGATTTGCATACTCAGAAAGAGTATCATGAATGACTTTTCTTTCACTGGACGGCATAGGTTCAAGATGAACTTCTTTTTTCGTTTTCAAAACCTGATCCGCAAGCCTGATGGCCAACTGACTCAGTGTTTCTTTTCTTTTTAAACGATAGTTTTCTGCATCTACCGTGACATTTTTGAATTGCCCTGAATAACGATTAATGACAAGCTGTGTCAAAGTTTCCAGAGCATTTAAGGTTTGTCCTCTTTTTCCAATCAACAATGCCGCTTTTTCGCCTGTTATATGGAAACTCACCGTCTTTTTGTTTTCTTTTACAGTCACTTCAGACTTCCCAGCAATGGCTTCGGCAATCGTATGAAGATAAGACTTCGCTTGCTGAATTGGATCAACCTTTTCAACAAGCTTTACGACCGCCGGCTTTTTACCGAAAATACCGAGAAACCCTTTGTTTCCCTCTTCAATAACGGTAATATCCACCTTATCCATTGTTAATTCCAGCTCTTGTAATCCGGACTGTACTGCTTCATCGACATTTCGCCCTGCAGCAGTTACATTTCTCACTTTTTCTTTCCTCCGGCTTTTTGCGGTTCAGGATCTTTTTTAATATCAGGTCCTTTGATAAGGAAAGTTTGCGCAATCATAAACAAGTTACCGACTACCCAATAAAGAGAAAGAGCCGCCGGGAAATTGATCGCAAATACGATAATCATGATCGGCATAATCCAAAGCATCATCGCCATTTGCGGATTTTGCTGCGCATTGCCCGCCATCATCAGCTTTTGCTGAACAAATGTAGCGACCCCGGCAACGATAGGAAGAATATAGTAAGGGTCTTTTTCTCCTAAGTCAAACCATAAGAAACTATGCTCTGATATCGCCTGTGTTCTCATGATCGCATGATAGAATCCAATTAAAATCGGCATCTGGATTAAAATCGGGAAACATCCCGCCAACGGATTGACACCGTGCTTTTGGAATAAAGCCATTGTTTCCTGCTGAAGCTTTTGCTGCGTTTTTTGATCCTTTGAGCTGTATTTTTCTTTAAGCTTTTGCATTTCCGGCTGTAAAGCCTGCATCGCTTTTGAACTTCTCAGCTGCTTAATCATCAGCGGCAAAATTAATAAACGAATTAAAATGGTAACAAGAATAATTGATAGTCCATAGTTATCTCCCGTGACTTTCGCTACATACGTAATGAGCTCAGACAATGGATATACTACGTACTTGTCCCAAAAATGCGGACTATCTGCAGTGATCGGCTTTTGCACACTCGAGCATCCAGCCAAAAGCATGAATACGCCAACCATACTTAATAGCAACCCTATTCTCCTTTTCAACAACATTTCCTCCTATAATTAATCTTTACACTCTTTTATTGCAAAGCATACTTGTATGTATTTTAGCATCTTTCAGATTTAAATGGTGCCTTTTTCTGTTCAACCAGAAAGGAAGCGCTTTTAAAAGTGATCAGAAAGCAATGCCCTTGCTTACTTTGACGAAGATTTCTTATATAAAGAAGACTTCCTGAATAGATGCTGCAGGCTTTTTTTCGTTTCCTCATATGTCAGCTGGCTCGCCGGTTTTCTGGCAATAATGATGTAATCCTTTTCCTTCAGTCTCTCTTTCTCTTCAAGAAAGGCCTGCCGAATTAAACGTTTGATTCGATTTCGCATCACAGCGTTGCCAATTTTTTTGCTGACGGAAAGCCCGACACGCAGCTCATCGTTTTCAGGCTGATCAAGCGTATATAAGACAAACTGGCGGTTCGCTACTGATGTCCCATGCTTAAACACTTTTTGAAAATCTTCATTTTTCTTTAAACGATTTCGCTTCTTCAAATGACTCACTCCGATACTGGCTGGCAGAAACTTTTAAAATTTATGATGAAAAATGAGATGCATCAGAACCAGGAAGCACGCCCTGGTTCATTACGCATCACATTTATCTTTTCCCATAAAGTGAAAAAAGACCACTGACATTATTCAGTGGCCTAAGCTGATAATACTTTTCTGCCTTTGCGGCGACGGCGTGCTAAAACTAGACGACCGTTTTTTGAACTCATACGGCTTCTGAAGCCATGAACTTTACTGCGTTTACGGTTATTCGGTTGGAATGTTCTTTTCATTTATGACACCTCCCTCGAGGAATAGCTGTTAAAGACAGTCTTACTTATTATATTTGCGTTACCTGTTCATTGTCAACTTCACTAGTGCTTTTATTTCTTGCAACCATAATAGGATACCATACCTTTTCAACTTTCGAAACCTTATTTTTAAGATTCCTTAAATTAACGAAACAAGATAACCTCATCATTCTCCCTAAATTGCGAGTGTGGATATCTTTTTCGCCTTTTTTTAGTATCCACAGAGGTTATCGACAACATTTTCACATTACCAACCCCTGTGGACAAAAAATTTTCAACAGGTTGTCCGCTTTGTGGATAAGATTGTGACAACCATTGCAAGCTCTCGTTTATTTTGGTATTATATTTGTGTTTTAACTCTTGATTACGAATCTCACCTTCCCTCTTTATCCACAAATTGTGGATAAGTTGTGGATTGATTTCACACAACTTGTGTAGAACGTTGTCCACAAGTTGTGAAATTTGTCGAAAAGCTATTTATCTACTATATTATATGTTTTCAACATTTAATGTGTACGAATGGCAAGCGCCATTTGCTCTTTTTTTGTGTTCTATAACAGAGAAGGATGCCATTTTCTACGAAAAGGAGGGACGTGCCGGAAGATGGAAAATATATTAGATCTGTGGAATCAAGCTCTAGCTCAAATCGAAAAAAAATTGAGCAAACCGAGTTTTGAAACTTGGATGAAATCAACCAAAGCTCACTCACTGCAGGGAGATACATTGACAATCACCGCTCCTAATGAATTTGCCAGAGACTGGCTGGAGTCCAGATACTTGCATCTTATTGCAGATACAATATATGAATTAACCGGGGAAGAATTGAGCATTAAGTTTGTCATTCCTCAAAATCAAGATGTTGAAGACTTTATGCCGAAACCGCAAGTCAAAAAAGCGGTCAAAGAAGAGACATCTGATTTTCCTCAAAATATGCTCAATCCAAAATACACTTTTGATACTTTTGTCATCGGATCTGGAAACCGATTTGCACACGCTGCTTCTCTCGCAGTAGCGGAAGCACCCGCGAAAGCATACAACCCTTTATTTATCTATGGGGGCGTCGGCCTAGGGAAAACACACTTAATGCATGCGATCGGCCATTATGTAATAGATCATAATCCTTCTGCCAAAGTGGTTTATCTGTCTTCTGAGAAATTTACTAACGAATTCATCAACTCTATCCGGGATAATAAAGCCGTCGACTTCCGCAATCGCTATCGAAATGTTGATGTGCTTTTGATAGATGATATTCAATTTTTAGCGGGAAAAGAACAGACCCAGGAAGAATTTTTCCATACATTTAACACATTGCACGAAGAAAGCAAACAAATCGTCATTTCAAGTGACAGACCGCCAAAAGAAATTCCGACACTTGAAGACAGATTGCGCTCACGTTTTGAATGGGGCTTAATTACGGATATCACACCGCCTGATTTGGAAACGAGAATTGCGATTTTAAGAAAAAAAGCCAAAGCAGAGGGCCTCGATATTCCGAACGAGGTTATGCTCTATATCGCAAATCAAATCGACAGCAATATTCGGGAACTTGAAGGAGCATTGATCAGGGTTGTTGCGTACTCATCTTTAATTAATAAAGATATTAATGCTGATCTGGCCGCTGAGGCGCTGAAAGATATTATTCCTTCTTCAAAACCGAAAGTGATTACGATAAAAGAAATTCAAAGGGTAGTAGGCCAGCAATTTAATATTAAGCTTGAGGACTTCAAAGCAAAAAAACGGACAAAATCAGTTGCTTTTCCGCGTCAAATTGCCATGTATCTATCAAGGGAGATGACGGATTCCTCTCTTCCTAAAATCGGGGAAGAGTTTGGAGGCCGTGACCATACGACCGTTATTCATGCGCATGAAAAAATTTCAAAACTGCTGACAGACGATGAACAACTTCAGCAGCATGTAAAAGAAATTAAAGAACAACTTAAATAGCAGGCGGGGATTAATCGGGGAAAGTGTGAATAACTTTCCGGTAGTCATGCACAGTCTGTCCACATGTGGATAGGCTGTGTTTCCTGTCTTTTTCACAACTTATCCACAAATCCACAAGCCCTACTATTACTTCTACTATTTTTTTAAAATATATATATTAATACATTATCCGTTAGGAGGATAAAAATGAAATTCACGATTCAAAAAGATCGTCTTGTTGAAAGTGTCCAAGATGTATTAAAAGCCGTTTCATCCAGAACTACAATTCCCATCTTGACTGGTATTAAAATCGTTGCTTCAGATGATGGAGTATCCTTTACAGGAAGCGATTCAGACATTTCTATTGAATCCTTTATTCCTAAAGAAGAAGGCGATAAGGAAATCGTCACGATAGAACAGCCTGGAAGCATCGTCTTACAAGCCCGCTTCTTTAGTGAAATTGTAAAAAAACTTCCGATGGCAACTGTCGAAATCGAAGTACAAAATCAGTATTTGACAATTATCCGTTCCGGCAAAGCTGAATTTAACCTAAATGGGCTTGATGCCGATGAGTATCCGCATTTGCCGCAGATCGAAGAGCATCATGCGATACAGATTCCAACTGATTTGCTAAAAAATCTAATCAGACAAACAGTGTTTGCGGTGTCCACCTCAGAAACACGACCTATCTTGACAGGTGTAAACTGGAAGGTAGAGCAAAGTGAATTATTATGCACTGCGACGGATAGCCACCGTCTAGCATTAAGAAAAGCGAAACTTGATATTCCAGAAGACAGATCTTATAACGTCGTGATTCCGGGAAAAAGCTTAACTGAACTCAGTAAGATTTTGGATGACAATCAGGAACTTGTAGATATCGTGATTACAGAAACTCAAGTTCTGTTTAAAGCCAAAAACGTCTTGTTTTTCTCACGGCTTCTGGACGGTAATTACCCGGACACGACCAGCCTGATTCCGCAGGAAAGCAAAACAGAAATCATTGTGAACACAAAAGAATTCCTTCAGGCGATTGATCGTGCATCCCTTCTAGCCAGAGAGGGACGCAACAACGTAGTGAAACTTTCTGCAAAACCTGCTGAATCCATTGAGATTTCGTCTAACTCACCTGAAATCGGAAAAGTAGTGGAAGCCATTCTTGCAGATCAAATTGATGGTGAGGAATTAAATATCTCATTTAGTCCAAAATATATGCTGGATGCACTAAAGGTGCTTGAAGGAGCGGAGATACGCGTAAGCTTTACAGGTGCAATGAGGCCTTTCTTAATTCGCACGCCGAATGATGAAACGATTGTACAGCTTATCCTTCCTGTCAGAACCTATTAATCCGATACACCGCTGCCGACCCGCTCGGCAGCTTTTCTATTCGGTATCAGCTCCGACAAGTTTTCCCTTTCCCTAATCCGTTTTTTTTAGTACAATTAGATATTAGTGATATTTGAAAGAGGTCGATAAAATGGCAAATCCGATTTCAATTGATACAGAGATGATTACACTTGGACAATTTTTGAAATTAGCCGATGTCATTCAGTCAGGCGGTATGGCGAAGTGGTTTTTAAGCGAGCATGAAGTGCTGGTGAACAACGAGCCGGATAACCGCCGAGGCAGAAAGCTGTATGTTGGAGATGTGGTAGAGATTGAAGGATTTGGTTCATTTCAAGTTGTCAATTAAAGCGGGTGATACTGATTGTATATCCAGAACTTAGAACTGACATCTTACCGCAACTACGACCATACTGAACTCCAATTTGAAAACAAAGTAAATGTCATCATCGGAGAAAACGCCCAGGGGAAAACAAATCTCATGGAGGCGATCTATGTCTTGTCCATGGCGAAGTCGCATCGGACATCAAATGACAAAGAACTTATACGGTGGGACAAAGACTATGCTAAAATAGAGGGAAGAGTGATGAAGCAAAATGGGGCGATCCCGATGCAGCTCGTCATCTCCAAAAAGGGTAAAAAGGGCAAGGTCAATCATATTGAACAGCAAAAGCTCAGCCATTATGTCGGGGCCCTCAATACCATCATGTTCGCACCGGAAGATTTAAATCTGGTAAAGGGAAGCCCTCAAGTGAGAAGGCGGTTTCTCGACATGGAAATCGGACAGGTTTCCCCTGTCTATCTGCATGATCTTTCTCTTTACCAGAAAATCCTTTCCCAGCGAAATCATTTTTTGAAGCAGCTGCAAACAAGAAAACAAACTGACAGAACAATGCTCGATGTCTTGACCGATCAGCTTGTAGAAGTTGCGTCAAAAGTCGTCGTAAAACGCCTGCAGTTTACAGCGCAGCTCGAAAAATGGGCACAGCCTATTCATACGGGGATCTCAAGAGGGCTTGAAGAGCTGACCCTGAAGTACCATACGGCTCTTGAGGTATCAGATCCTGAAGACTTGTCGAAAATAGGAGATAGCTATCAAGAAGCGTTTTCTAAATTAAGAGAAAAAGAAATTGAGCGCGGTGTTACGCTTTCGGGGCCTCATCGTGACGATGTCCTTTTCTATGTGAACGGACGCGATGTGCAGACGTATGGTTCTCAAGGACAGCAGCGAACAACGGCATTGTCCCTTAAACTGGCGGAGATTGACCTGATCCATGAGGAAATCGGAGAATATCCCATTTTACTATTGGATGATGTATTAAGTGAGCTG
This sequence comes from Bacillus sp. MSP13, assembly GCF_000815295.1. Taxonomy (NCBI): domain Bacteria; kingdom Bacillati; phylum Bacillota; class Bacilli; order Caryophanales; family Bacillaceae; genus Bacillus; species Bacillus sp. MSP13. Next base: position 5,245 of record NZ_JXAQ01000009.1, on the reverse strand, counting down.
GATGATTATCGCCAGTCGCACTTGCTTCATACGATCCAAGGCCGTGTACAAACGTTTGTCACAACGACAAGCGTTGATGGCATTGATCACGAAACCTTACGTCAAGCAGGAATGTTCCGTGTGCAGAACGGTGCGTTAGTGAAGTGAAGAAATGAGGTGAGCAATTGTATATTCATTTAGGAGATGACTTTGTGGTTTCAACACGGGATATTGTCGGCATTTTTGATTTTAAAGCCAACATGTCGCCTATTGTTGAAGAATTTCTAAAAAAACAGAAACGCAAGGTGGTGCCTTCCGTAAACGGCACGCCCAAATCTATCGTAGTCACGGTTCAGAATATATATTACTCTCCCTTATCTTCCAGTACATTAAAAAAACGTGCGCAATTTATGTTTGAAATAGATTCTTAGAAGTTTTTTATCACGAATATATCGTTTAGAAAAGTGTAGGTGAATGACGTGGCTATGGAACAGCAGCAAAACAGTTATGATGAAAATCAGATACAGGTTCTAGAGGGATTGGAAGCTGTTCGTAAAAGACCGGGGATGTATATCGGTTCAACAAACAGCAAAGGCCTTCACCATCTGGTATGGGAAATTGTCGACAATAGTATTGACGAAGCCCTCGCCGGTTATTGTACGGATATCAATATCCAAATCGAAAAAGACAATAGCATCACAGTGATAGATAATGGCCGCGGTATTCCAGTCGGTATTCATGAAAAAATGGGCCGGCCTGCGGTAGAAGTCATTATGACGGTGCTTCATGCCGGAGGAAAATTTGACGGAAGCGGTTATAAAGTATCCGGAGGATTGCACGGTGTAGGTGCGTCAGTCGTAAACGCGCTTTCAACCGAGCTTGTTGTGACGGTACATCGTGACGGTAAAATTCACCGTCAAACCTATAAACGCGGAGTCCCGGTTTCAGACCTTGAAATCATTGGTGAAACAGATCATTCAGGAACGACAACACGTTTTTTCCCGGATCCTGAGATTTTCACAGAAACAACTGAGTATGATTATGATCTGCTTGCTAACCGTGTGCGCGAATTAGCCTTTTTGACAAAAGGCGTAAACATCACGATTGAAGATAAACGTGAAGGACAAGAGCGCAAAAATGAGTATCATTACGAAGGCGGAATTAAAAGTTATGTAGAGTATTTAAACCGTTCTAAAGAGGTTGTCCATGAAGAGCCGATTTACATCGAAGGCGAAAAAGACGGCATTACGGTTGAAGTGGCGTTGCAGTATAATGACAGCTATACGAGTAACATTTACTCGTTTACAAACAACATTAACACGTATGAAGGCGGGACTCACGAAGCGGGCTTCAAAACAGGTCTAACTCGTGTGATCAACGATTACGCCAGAAAAAAAGGGCTTATTAAAGAAAATGATCCGAACCTAAGCGGAGACGATGTAAGAGAAGGGTTGACCGCGATTATTTCCATCAAACACCCTGATCCGCAGTTTGAAGGCCAAACGAAAACAAAACTAGGCAACTCAGAAGCACGGACGATCACCGATACGTTATTTTCTACGGCAATGGAAACATTTATGCTAGAAAATCCGGATGCGGCTAAAAAAATCGTCGACAAAGGTTTAATGGCGGCCAGAGCTAGAATGGCTGCGAAAAAAGCGCGTGAATTAACACGCCGCAAGAGTGCTTTGGAAATTTCAAACCTTCCCGGCAAGCTAGCGGACTGCTCATCAAAAGACCCGAGCATCTCCGAGTTATATATCGTAGAGGGTGACTCTGCAGGTGGATCAGCTAAACAAGGCCGCGATAGACATTTCCAAGCCATTTTGCCGCTTAGAGGTAAAATCCTGAACGTTGAAAAAGCAAGATTGGACAAAATTCTTTCTAACAACGAAGTTCGTTCTATGATCACGGCACTCGGCACAGGTATCGGGGAAGATTTCAATCTGGAGAAAGCCCGTTATCACAAAGTTGTCATTATGACAGATGCGGACGTTGACGGCGCGCACATCAGAACACTGCTATTAACGTTCTTTTACAGATATATGCGCCAAATCATTGAAAATGGCTATGTGTACATTGCACAGCCGCCGCTCTATAAGATTCAACAGGGGAAACGCGTTGAATATGCATACAATGACAAAGAGCTTGATGACCTGTTACAAACTCTTCCTCAAACGCCTAAGCCTGGATTGCAGCGTTATAAAGGTCTTGGAGAAATGAATGCCACTCAGCTATGGGAGACAACCATGGATCCGAGCTCTAGAACACTTCTTCAGGTAACTCTTGAAGATGCTATGGATGCGGATGAGACATTTGAAATGCTGATGGGCGATAAAGTAGAACCGCGCCGAAACTTCATAGAAGCGAATGCGAGATACGTTAAAAATCTTGACATCTAATCATAAAAAGCCTTATTTCCAATAAGAAATAAGGCTTTTTTCTGAACAAGATCAGATACAGTCATGCTTGCAACACCTATATATTCTAGCAATTTAATGTGTATAATCATAAGTTTATTGATATAATGGAGAATAGTGAAATCGTATTGAAGATCATAATGGACAATCTACTCCCACATATTTCATGTGATACTTCAGGGAGGTTTTTTAATGAGTGAACAAAACACACCACAAGTTCGTGAAATAAATATCAGTCAGGAAATGCGTACGTCCTTCTTGGATTATGCAATGAGCGTTATTGTGTCCCGGGCTCTTCCGGATGTTCGTGACGGTTTAAAACCGGTTCACAGACGGATTTTGTATGCAATGAACGATTTGGGCATGACAAGTGACAAGCCTTATAAAAAATCCGCACGTATCGTCGGAGAAGTGATCGGGAAATACCACCCGCATGGTGATTCAGCGGTATATGAATCCATGGTCAGAATGGCGCAGGATTTCAACTATCGTTATATGCTCGTTGACGGTCACGGAAACTTCGGTTCTGTTGACGGGGACTCAGCGGCTGCCATGCGTTATACAGAAGCAAGAATGTCTAAAATCTCAATGGAGATCCTTCGAGACATCACAAAAGACACAATCGATTATCAGGATAACTATGACGGATCAGAAAGAGAACCTGTCGTTATGCCTTCAAGGTTTCCGAATCTGCTCGTAAACGGTGCTGCTGGAATTGCGGTAGGTATGGCAACAAACATTCCTCCACACCAGCTGGGAGAAGTTATTGACGGTGTACTTGCAGTCAGTGAAAATCCTGAAATCACAATACAGGAGCTTATGGAGGTTATTCCAGGTCCTGACTTCCCGACTGCGGGTCAAATCTTAGGACGCAGTGGCATCCGAAAAGCATACGAATCTGGCCGAGGCTCTATCACAATCCGGGCAAAAGCTGAGATCGAACAAACGTCTTCAGGTAAAGAAAGAATTATCGTTACAGAGTTACCTTACCAAGTAAATAAGGCGAAACTAATCGAGAAGATTGCTGATCTTGTAAGGGACAAGAAGATAGAGGGCATTACAGATCTGCGTGATGAATCAGACCGTACAGGAATGAGAGTTGTCATTGAAATCAGACGCGATGCCAATGCAAATGTTATTTTAAACAATCTATACAAACAAACTGCTTTGCAAACATCTTTTGGTATCAACCTGCTTGCACTTGTTGACGGTCAGCCGAAGGTTTTAAATCTAAAGCAATGCTTAGAGCATTACCTTGACCATCAAAAAGTCGTAATCAGACGCCGTACTGCCTATGAATTGCGTAAAGCGGAAGCGAGAGCTCACATCTTAGAAGGTTTGAGAGTGGCTTTGGATCATCTCGATGCAGTTATTTCCCTTATCCGTAATTCTCAAACGGCTGAAATTGCGAGAACAGGTTTAATTGAACAATTCTCACTGACAGAAAAGCAAGCACAAGCGATCCTCGATATGAGGCTGCAGCGTTTGACAGGACTGGAACGCGAGAAGATCGAAGAAGAATACCTATCTCTTGTTAAATTAATTGCAGAGCTAAAAGACATCTTGGCAAATGAATATAAAGTGCTTGAGATCATCCGCGAAGAACTCACAGAAATCAAAGAGCGCTTTAACGATGAAAGACGTACAGAGATCGTCACTTCCGGACTAGAGGCAATTGAAGATGAAGATCTCATCGAGAGAGAAAACATTGTTGTCACACTGACGCACAACGGATACATCAAACGTCTTCCTGCATCAACTTACCGCAGTCAAAAACGAGGCGGAAAAGGCGTGCAGGGAATGGGAACAAACGAAGATGATTTCGTTGAGCATTTGATCTCCACCTCAACACATGACACGATTCTCTTCTTCTCGAATAAGGGGAAAGTGTACCGTGCAAAAGGATATGAAATCCCTGAATACGGCAGGACAGCAAAAGGAATCCCGATTATCAACCTATTGGAAGTAGAAAAGGGTGAATGGATCAACGCGATTATTCCAGTCACTGAATTCAATGCGGATCTTTACCTTTTCTTCACCACAAAGCACGGGGTTTCAAAACGGACTTCGCTTTCTCAGTTCGCTAATATCCGTAACAATGGTTTGATTGCTCTGAGTCTTCGTGAGGATGATGAATTGATGGGTGTACGTCTGACTGACGGCACAAAACAAATGATCATCGGTACGAAAAACGGATTACTGATCCGTTTCCCTGAAACAGATGTCCGGGAAATGGGAAGAACTGCAGCAGGTGTAAAAGGCATCACCTTGACCGATGACGACGTTGTTGTGGGCATGGAGATATTAGAGGAAGAATCACATATCCTCATCGTAACTGAAAAAGGTTACGGAAAACGAACTCCGGCTGAAGAGTACAGAACCCAAAGCCGTGGCGGAAAAGGACTCAAAACAGCGAAAATCACTGAGAACAACGGCCACTTAGTAACAGTTAAAGCCACTAAAGGTGAAGAGGATCTAATGATTATTACAGCCAGCGGCGTACTCATTAGAATGGACATCAATGACATCTCTATCACTGGACGTGTCACTCAAGGTGTGCGCCTCATCCGAATGACAGATGAAGAGCATGTTGCTACAGTAGCATTAGTAGAGAAAAATGAAGAAGACGATCTAGAAGAATCACAAGAAGAAGTGTGAGAAAAAGCGCAGCGAACCAGCTGCGCTTTTTTTTGGCATAACCCTTTACAGCCATAATAAATATGGTATAATCATTTCTGTTGTCTTTTAAGAGACGCAAACATGACTAGCAAAAACTTTTTCAAAAAAGTATTGACCTAGTTAACTAAAAATGTTACTATTAAGTAGTCGCTTCGAGAGAAGCACGC
>NZ_JXAQ01000008.1:0-144754 GCF_000815295.1 Bacillus sp. MSP13 | reverse complement strand
AGTTGCACGCTAGTGTAATAATGGAGGATTAGCTCAGCTGGGAGAGCATCTGCCTTACAAGCAGAGGGTCGGCGGTTCGAGCCCGTCATCCTCCACCATTCTTTATTGCACATATCGGTTTTACATATACGCCGGTGTAGCTCAATTGGTAGAGCAACTGACTTGTAATCAGTAGGTTGGGGGTTCAAGTCCTCTTGCCGGCACCACTTTTATATGATATAATATTCAAGTCTCTTGTAAGAAGAGCCATTAGCTCAGTTGGTAGAGCATCTGACTTTTAATCAGAGGGTCGAAGGTTCGAGTCCTTCATGGCTCACCATTTACATGTTGCGGATGTGGCGGAATTGGCAGACGCGCTAGAATCAGGCTCTAGTGTCTTTACAGACGTGGGGGTTCAAGTCCCTTCATCCGCACCATTTCTGCGGAAGTAGTTCAGTGGTAGAACACCACCTTGCCAAGGTGGGGGTCGCGGGTTCGAATCCCGTCTTCCGCTCCAACTATACCATCCACGCCGGGGTGGTGGAATTGGCAGACACACAGGACTTAAAATCCTGCGGTAGGTGACTACCGTGCCGGTTCAAGTCCGGCCCTCGGCATTAAGTTTTGCGCCCGTAGCTCAATTGGATAGAGCGTTTGACTACGGATCAAAAGGTTAGGGGTTCGACTCCTCTCGGGCGCGCCATGATCTACATGAAATCGGGAAGTAGCTCAGCTTGGTAGAGCACATGGTTTGGGACCATGGGGTCGCAGGTTCGAATCCTGTCTTCCCGACCATTCTTGGGGCCTTAGCTCAGCTGGGAGAGCGCCTGCTTTGCACGCAGGAGGTCAGCGGTTCGATCCCGCTAGGCTCCACTTAATTTCAATAAATATTTGGCGGTGTAGCTCAGCTGGCTAGAGCGTACGGTTCATACCCGTGAGGTCGGGGGTTCGATCCCCTCCGCCGCTACCAATGGACCTTTAGCTCAGTTGGTTAGAGCAGACGGCTCATAACCGTCCGGTCGTAGGTTCGAGTCCTACAAGGTCCACCACTATACGGAGGAATACCCAAGTCTGGCTGAAGGGATCGGTCTTGAAAACCGACAGGGGTGTCAAAGCCCGCGGGGGTTCGAATCCCTCTTCCTCCGCCATATCTATTCTTAATCATCGCGGGGTGGAGCAGTTCGGTAGCTCGTCGGGCTCATAACCCGAAGGTCGCAGGTTCAAATCCTGCCCCCGCAACCAAAATATGTGAATGAAAAAGAAGTGCCCGAAGGGCTCAATAAAAAAGATTCACATGTACTATTAAAATGGTCCGGTAGTTCAGTTGGTTAGAATGCCTGCCTGTCACGCAGGAGGTCGCGGGTTCGAGTCCCGTCCGGACCGCCATTCAAATACTTAGGCTCGGTAGCTCAGTTGGTAGAGCAACGGACTGAAAATCCGTGTGTCGGCGGTTCGATTCCGTCCCGAGCCACCATTTATCAATATATATTTTGGCGGTTGTGGCGAAGTGGTTAACGCACCAGATTGTGGCTCTGGCATTCGTGGGTTCGATTCCCATCAATCGCCCCAAATAAAATTGCGGGTGTAGTTTAGTGGTAAAACCTCAGCCTTCCAAGCTGATGTCGTGGGTTCGATTCCCATCACCCGCTCCATTTCTATATTGTCATGGGCCTGTAGCTCAGCTGGTTAGAGCGCACGCCTGATAAGCGTGAGGTCGATGGTTCGAGTCCATTCAGGCCCACCATGACTTTTATATTCCACAGTAGCTCAGTGGTAGAGCTATCGGCTGTTAACCGATCGGTCGCAGGTTCGAATCCTGCCTGTGGAGCCAAATGGAGAAGTACTCAAGTGGCTGAAGAGGCGCCCCTGCTAAGGGTGTAGGTCGTGTAAGCGGCGCGAGGGTTCAAATCCCTCCTTCTCCGCCATATAATGACAAATAGAAGTCTTCACTCATCGGCCCGTTGGTCAAGCGGTTAAGACACCGCCCTTTCACGGCGGTAACACGGGTTCGAATCCCGTACGGGTCATCCAAAAACCTTGCAGAATATGCAAGGTTTTTTATTTTTTATCATCATGTTATGCCTTAGCTTTCATTCTTATTCTATAAAAAGGCAACAAAAATCTCTATATCTTGTGTTTTCTTCGGAAAAAGAAGTTAAATGTCGATAAGTAAAAGCGCTTTTTTATTTATGCGAATAAATAAGGCCTTTATATGTTTGGAGAGCCTTTTTATGAATATCAAGATGAACGTAATCGAGAGAACGGGCTAAGGGGCACAGCTAACTTTGATCTAGGAAAACCGGAAGTTCATAGTTTTTTAATTTCTAATGACTGGGCGGAACTCTATCATATAGATGGACTTAGGATTGATGCAGTGGCTAACATCCTGTATTGGCCAAATCAGGATGAACGCCATCCGAATCCATAAGCTGTTGAATTTCTACAAAAACTTAATCAAACAATGAGAGAGGCATATCCGCATGTCATGATGATTGCGGAAGATTCGACGGAATGGCCTCACGTGACAAGTGCCGCTGAGGAAGGAGGGCTCGGTTTTCATTTTAAATGGATATGGGCTGGATGAATGACGTACTGACATACATGGAGACGCCCCCAGAAGAAAGGCGGTATTGTCATCAGTTTATTTCTTTTTCATTATTGTATGCGTTTAGTGAACATTTTGTATTGCCGTTTTCACATGATGAAGTCGTTTACGGCAAAAATCAATTCTTAATAAAATGCCTGGCGACTAATGGCAGAAATTTGCCGAGTATCGGCTTTTGCTCGGTTATATGACGGCTCCCCCCGGTAAGAAATTGATTTTTATGGGTTCAGAATTTGCACAATTTGATGAATGGAAAGACACAGAGCAGCTTGATTGGTTTTTGGACTCCTTCCCCATGCATCGGAAAGCCAGCGTTTTTACGCAAGATCTTCTACGCTTTTATCAAAAAAGCAAAATCCTTTATGAACATGACCATCGTGCACAGTCGTTTGAATGGATTGATGTCCATAATGACGAACAATCGATCTTTTCTTTTATTCGTTACGGCAAAAAGCACGGTGAGGCGCTTGTCATCATTTGTAATTTTACACCCGCGGTCTATCAGCAATATGATGTTGGTGTTCCTTTTCTTACCCAATATATCGAGGTCCTGAACAGCGGCAGAGAAGCATATGAAGGTTCAGGACAAATCAACAAAAAGCCGTTAGCGGCCAAAAAGGGAGCTTTTCATCATAAACCGGGTTATATCACAATGACCATCCCCCCTTACGGCATTTCGATTTTATGGGCGGTTAAACAAGAGGAGAGATGAAATCATGAAAAAACAATGTGTGGGCATGCTCCTTGCCGGCGGGAAGGGCAGCCGTCTCAATGGGTTAACAAAACAAATGGCGATACCGGCTGTATCTTTTGGGGGGAAATACGGATTATTGATTTTACGCTCAGCAGCTGGTCAAAGGTGAAGCAGATGAATTTGAATCGATTTATGACTCGCTGCTTCCTCATAATGATGAGTATTTTGTGCTGAAGGATTTCAGCTCATATGCAGATTCTCAGGAGCGTATTTAAGCTGATTATCGCGATCGGAGGACATGGTCTGGGCGTTCGATTATAAACATTGGCCATTCCGGATATTTCTCAAGCGACCGCACGATCCGCGAATATGTGAAAGATATTTGGGGAATCCGCCCGATGATGTGAAAAAGCCGCTGTAGGAGCGGCTTTTTTGGTTTTTTACAGATTCATCGAATAGATTGTAAAGGATAAGAACGTCGCAAACGCACTCCATAAAACATAGGGCAAAAGAAGATAGCTTGCGGCTCTGCTGTATTTTTTTACTATAATCATTAATATGAAAGCTGTGAGCGCGACGAGCAGGCTGTCAATCGATGCAGCCAGCAAATTTTTTTGGGTAAATTGAAAATAGCTGAATGCCTGATTAAATACATAATTAATCAAAAGCATAAGCCAAAAGCGCTTGGCATCTTGAAATGAAAATGCGGCGTACACAATGGCAGCTGAAAGGGAGATCAGGGCAAACAGGATCGCCCAAATGATGCCGATCGCAGACCCGGGTGGCGTCCAGTCCGGTTTTTTCAGTGAATTGTACCATTCTTGGTCAATCGGAAATAGGTAGTCTGCGGCTGAAAACAGCGCGTAAGTAATCACAAAAACCGCTATGGTGCCGATTATTTTCTTCATGTTTGCAACCTCCGTATGTATTTATTTTACATTTATACGTACCCTTCATTTTATAAGGATCAAACCCCCGTTATGCGGGGAAATAAATTAGCTGCTGAAATTTTGTCCATATACTTGTCTTTGTCGATCATTTGTTCTGAAGACGTTAAAGAACCCCCAGGACAGGGGGTTCAATCAGCGTGAAGATCGCCGAATGTTGTCATGATTCCCTCTTCGTCGAGTTCTTCCTCATAACGCTCATGGGCTCTGCTTTGATAGACGGTAATTTCTTTGCCTGTGATATCTGTTGCGATGAAATTTTCGTATGATTCCGTATTGCCGATATTTTCTTCGGCATTCATCGTCATATCATCATAGCTGAGAGGCGGGTTTTCCATATCCTGCGGTGTTTGTGAGTTTCCGTATTTTTCGACGTCCTGGTAGGAATCTTCACTGTCATATGGCGCCCTGATTTCTTCATCATCGTCAAATTCAAATTGCCCGAAAGGTGTTTCTTCTTCGATCGGCCTATCTCTGGAAATGACATCCTGTGACGAATACTCTGCGAGCGTCGTGGCGGTCGGAAGCGCTTCAAGACGTTCGTATGGGATTTCCTTTCCGCTGACTTCACAAATACCGTACGTACCGTTTTCTATCGCCTTCAATGAATGCTCAATGTCCCGGAGGTGCTCTCGCTCATGCAAGTCGAGAGCGATGTCCTTTTCACGTTCATATAGTTCTGTTGCATGATCTCCGGGGTGGTTGTCATAAGCTGAAAGTTCACCCATTGAATCATATGGAAAGGCTGAATTGAGCTGAAAATGGTCATTGTCTTTAAAGCGGTTTAAGATATTTTCTTTTGTTTGTTCCAGTTCATGTTTCAAATGCTGAAGCTGGTCTTCTGTAAGCATTGTAATCGCCTCGTTTCTCTGTGATGCATACCTTTAGTATGAACAGATCGCCTGAGAACTTTCATAAATGACGGATGGAGGAATATAGGAAATTCCCCTTATATGGTAAGCGGATACAACCTTTGCTAGCGGCGGAGAAAGAAATTTAAGGTTTGTTTCTTTTTCATTTCTCTAATTAGGTTTATAATAGGTAAGGCAGGCCATTTGGACTGCATGATCTGTGTTTGACACAAAGGAGACACAGGTGTATGGTATTAAAAGCATTTTAAGGATTATGGAGGAATGTCTCATGGTGACAACGGTGCAGCGTACGTTCCGAAAGGAAGTTCTACATGCATTACATAAAGCCAAAGAAGTCAACCATGCTGTCTTAATAAGCTATTCGAGACAAATCGAGTCTCTTGACCCTCTATCATTTTTCAACTACGGGGCAAAAAAATATACAGGCAATCGATTTTTTTGGTCAGATCCTGAAAGTGAATTGACAATAGTCGGTCTTGGCAAAGAAGCGGTTTTCCAGACAAATCAAAAAAACAGCAAGCGGTATCGCGAGGTTTTTGAACGATGGGAGCGCTTTAAAAAGACGGCTTTTCATATTTGTGAAGAAGAAAAGCTGCAGCATTCTGCAGTGGGACCTGTGTTATTCGGAGGATTTTCTTTTGACCCTTGCGAAGAACGAGGTACACAATGGGACCATTTCTCGGAAGGGGATTTCTTTGTGCCGGCGCTTATGCTGACGATGACTGCCGAAGGCTCGTTCTTAACAGTCAACAGATGGGTAAGCGGAGAGGAAAACGCAGAGGCAGTTTTGGAAGGCTTAAAAGCTTTTGCCGGCGAATTTATGGTTCCTGATTCAAACGTAGAAGATCAGGCTGTGATAGCAGCATCAGAAGAGCTGGATAAGGACGACTGGCTGAAAGCAATCGAAACGGCAACAAGCCAAATTAAAGAAAAACAATATGATAAGGTGGTTCTAGCTCGAGAGCTGTTACTCACGTTTGACGGCCCGGTCCGAATTGAACAGGTGCTTAAAACCCTTGTGAACGATCAGCAGACAAGCTATGTTTTTGCAATCGAACAGGAAGGGAAAACCTTTGTCGGCGCGTCTCCGGAAAGACTGATCAAACGAGACGGCGGCACTGTCATGTCTTCTTGTCTGGCCGGTTCCATTAAACGCGGCACGGATGAAGAAGAAGACCGCCTGATAGGCCATACATTATTAAACGATGAAAAAAATCTGCTGGAGCATGATATTGTGGTAGGCATGATCCAAAACGCTTTTGAATCATGCTGCTCCGAAATCGAAAAGCCTGAAGGACCTGTATTGTACAAAACGAAAAGCGTTCAGCACTTATTTACGCCGATTGTTGGACAGCTTCGTGAGTCGGCTTCGCTCTTTGACCTCATTGAGAAACTGCATCCGACACCGGCTCTTGGGGGAGCGCCTCAGAAGAAAGCTGTTGAAGTGATCAGAGAGATCGAACCGTTGTCCCGAGGCTGGTATGCGGCTCCTATCGGCTGGATTGACAGCCAGGATAACGGAGAATTCGCAGTAGCTATACGTTCAGGACTGATCGAGGGCAGAAGAGCAAGGCTGTTTGCCGGCTGCGGTATTGTGGAAGACTCGGAACCACAGTCTGAATATGAAGAAACGCAGATTAAACTGAAGCCGATGATCTCTGCATTAGGAGGTGAGAGGCGTTGACAGCCAACCCGATAACTCATTACATTGGAAGTTTTATTGATGAATTCGCTCTTTCCGGAATTACAGACGCCGTCGTTTGCCCGGGCTCAAGATCCACACCGCTGGCTATTCTTGCAGCCGCGCATCCCGATATCAGCGTCCATGTCCAAATAGATGAAAGATCTGCCGGGTTTTTTGCTCTTGGGCTGGCAAAAGCGAAGCAGCGCCCTGTGCTTTTGATTTGCACATCAGGAACAGCCGCAGCCAACTTTTATCCGGCTGTGATTGAAGCCCATTATTCAAGAGTGCCTATTATTGTGTTAACTGCTGATCGGCCTCACGAGCTGCGTGAAGTAGGCGCGCCGCAGGCTATAAATCAGCACTTCTTATTCGGTAACTTTGTTAAGTTTTTCACAGACTCAGCTCTTCCAGAAGCGTCTCCGCATATGCTGAGATATATCCGAACGCTGGCCGGCCGCGCCGCCGGAGAATCACAAAAGCGCCCGATGGGACCTGTGCATGTGAATGTCCCGTTGCGCGAACCGCTTATGCCCGATCTTTCGGATGAGCCGTTTGGAAGAATGAAAACAGACCGTCACGTGTCTGTGAAAACGGGTATACAATCTGTTGACCGCGAATCTCTGTCTGATGTGGCTGCGATACTGGCTGGGGCTGAAAAAGGAATAATCGTCTGCGGGGAGCTCCACAGTGATACGGATAAGAACACTATTATTGCGCTGTCAAAGGCGCTTCAGTATCCGATTTTAGCCGACCCGCTGTCTAATCTGCGGAACGGTGCTCATGATAAAAGCACTGTCATTGATGCGTATGATTCATTTTTAAAAGATGATGAACTGAAATCGAAATTGCGTCCTGATGTTGTCATCCGTTTTGGGCCGATGCCTGTTTCGAAACCGGTTTTCATATGGCTGAAGGATGATCCGGCTATCGAGCAGATTGTGATTGATGAGGATGGAGGGTGGAGAGACCCAACGCAGGCAAGCGCGCATATGATTCACTGCAATGCGTCTGTTTTTTCCGAAGCGATCATGGCTTATGCCGACACCGCCAGATCATCAGAATGGCTGGAGAAATGGCAGTTTGTCAATGGGCGGTTCCGTGAGCATCTGCAAACAATCAGCAGTGAAGAGGTTTCGTTTGAAGGCAATCTCTATCGAATCCTGCAGCATCTCGTCCCTGAAAACAGCTCGCTGTTTGTCGGAAACAGCATGCCGATCAGAGATGTTGATACGTTTTTTGAAAAGCAGGAACGCTCTTTCCGGATTCTTTCAAACCGGGGCGCAAATGGAATAGACGGTGTTGTCTCCTCTGCCATGGGGGTATGTGAAGGAACAAAAGCGCCTGTTACACTCGTGATCGGTGATTTATCTTTTTATCACGATTTGAACGGACTGCTGGCGGCCAAAAAGCTGGGTATTCCTCTTACTGTGATTCTCGTGAATAATAATGGCGGAGGGATTTTCTCATTTCTGCCACAGGCTTCTGAGAAGGCACATTTTGAAGATTTGTTCGGTACGCCGACAGGGCTTGATTTTAAGCATGCGGCTGCATTATACGGCGGAACATATTCATGTCCGGCCTCATGGGATGAATTCAAAGCAGCTTACACGCCGCAGGCAGACAAACCCGGACTCCATTTGATAGAAATCAAAACGGATCGCCAATCGAGAGTTCAGCGCCATCGTGATATGCTGAATGAGGCTGTGCGGGAAGTGAAAAAACAATGGGAACTGTAAACATAACCGTTTCAGACGGTGTCCGATATGCTGTGACAGACGAGCGGCCGAATGCTTCCGAAGCCGTCGTCTGTCTGCACGGGTTTACCGGCAGTAAACAATCATGGACTTTTCTTGACGGGTTGCTGCCTGAATCCCATTTGATCAAGATGGATTGTTTAGGGCATGGTGACACAGATGCTCCGCTGAATGGGAAAAGATACAGCACAAGCCGGCAAGTTTCTGACCTTGCCGAGATATTTGATGAATTAAAACTTCACAAAGTGAAATTGATTGGGTATTCTATGGGAGGAAGGCTCGCTTATTCTTTTGCGATGACGTATCCCGAACGGGTATCGGCACTCGTGCTTGAAAGCACAACGCCGGGGCTCAAAACGCTTGAGGAACGGCGGGACAGGGTCATGCGGGACCGGAAACTTGCTGATTTTATTTTGCGTGACGGGATTAAGGCATTCGTGCAGTATTGGGAGGGCATCCCTTTGTTTTCATCCCAGCGGCGGCTGGCCGAAGATATTCGGCACAGGATACGGTCTGGCCGTCTGCGAAACAATGAGATTGGGCTTGCAAACAGTTTAATCGGTATGGGCACAGGTTCCCAGCCTTCATGGTGGAGCCGTGTAGAAGATCTAACCATGCCTGTGCTTCTAATCTGCGGGGAGTGGGACGAAAAGTTTTGCGCCATCAATCAAGAGGTGCATAAGAAGCTTCCATCTAGTAAAATAGAGATTGTTCCAAACGCCGGCCATACGGTACATGTGGAACAGCCGCGTTTGTTTGGTAAAATAGTGAGTGGGTTTTTGACAAGTTTTTAACTCATTCATATGGAAAAATAGAGGAGGTCATATCATGGCTGTAGAATGGAAAACTGAACGGACATACGATGAAATATTGTATGAAACGTATAATGGTATTGCAAAAATAACAATCAACCGCCCTGAGGTACATAACGCGTTTACCCCTAAAACGGTTGCTGAAATGATTGATGCGTTTGCTCGCGCGAGAGACGATCAAAATGTCGGGGTTATCGTGCTTGCCGGTGCCGGAGACAAAGCCTTTTGTTCTGGCGGAGACCAGAAAGTGCGCGGTCACGGCGGTTATGTAGGAGACGACCAAATTCCGCGTTTAAACGTACTGGATCTTCAGCGTTTAATCCGTGTCATTCCGAAACCGGTTGTCGCGATGGTGTCCGGATATGCGATCGGCGGAGGCCATGTGCTCCACATCGTATGTGACTTGACAATCGCTGCCGATAACGCGATTTTCGGACAAACAGGCCCTAAAGTGGGAAGCTTTGACGCTGGTTATGGTTCTGGCTACCTGGCTCGAATCGTAGGCCATAAAAAAGCCCGTGAAATTTGGTATCTGTGCCGTCAGTACAACGCACAGGAAGCGCTGGACATGGGTCTTGTCAACACAGTTGTTCCTTTGGAACAGCTTGAAGAAGAAACGATTAAATGGTGTGAAGAAATGCTTGAGAAAAGCCCGACCGCACTGCGCTTTCTTAAAGCTGCATTTAATGCGGATACAGACGGACTTGCTGGAATTCAGCAGTTTGCAGGGGATGCGACCCTTCTTTACTACACAACTGATGAAGCAAAAGAAGGCCGTGATTCCTTTAAGGAAAAACGCAAACCTGATTTCGGACAGTTCCCTCGTTTCCCGTGATCAGCAATACGGCGTCAACAAACAGCTTGAGACTTTGCGGTCCAAGCTGTTTTCTTTTCAATACAGACATTTTACCTCGGAGATGATGACATGCTGACAGAACAGCCCAACTGGCTCATGCAGCGGGCACAGCTGACACCTGAGAGAATCGCTCTCATCTATGGAAACCAAACCGTAACATTTGCAGAATTGTTTGCGGCGTCTAAGCGGATGGCGGCGCAGTTTGCTGCTCGTTCGGTTCGGAAAGGAGACACCGCAGCCATTTTGCTCCAAAACCGTGTCGAGATGGTATACGCCATTCACGCTTGTTTTTTGCTTGGTGTGAAGGCGGTACTTTTGAACACGAAGCTTTCAACACATGAAAGGCTGTTTCAGCTGGAGGATTCCAGGGCTCGCGTTTTAGTGACAGATTCAAGCTTTGACAAGCATCATTATGGGCACATCGTTCAAACCATTGATGTGGATGAATTGATGAAAGGGGCCGCAGTTGAAATTGAGATCCAGGCTTATATGCAATTGGATCAAACAGCAACCCTGATGTATACGTCGGGTACGACCGGCAAGCCCAAGGGGGTTCAGCAGACTTTCGGAAACCATTATTTCAGTGCGGTGTCATCCGCGCTTAATTTGGGTATAACAGAACAAGACCGCTGGCTTATCGCATTGCCGCTCTTTCACATTAGCGGATTGTCCGCGTTATTTAAATCTGTGATCTACGGAATGACTGTCGTGCTTCACCAGCGTTTTTCAGTAAGCGATGTGCTGGATTCTATCAACAGGCATCAAGTGACCATGTTATCTGCCGTGCAGACGATGCTGGCCAGTCTTTTGGCCGAAACAAGCAGCTGCCCTGAATCCATCAGATGCATTCTGCTCGGCGGAGGCCCTGCGCCGCTGCCATTGCTTGAGGAATGCCGTGAGAAAGGATTCCCTGTCTTTCAATCATATGGGATGACAGAGACATGCTCACAAATTGTGACCTTGTCACCGGAATTTAGTATGGAAAAGCTCGGATCTGCGGGTAAACCGCTGTTTTCATGCGACATTAAAATAGAGCGGGACGGACAGGCATGTAAACCGTTTGAACACGGTGAAATCATGGTCAAAGGCCCGAACGTTATGAAAAGCTATTTTAACCGGGAGAGCGCTAATGAATCATCCTTTCAAAATGGCTGGCTGAAAACAGGTGATCTTGGATATTTAGACAGTGAAGGCTTTCTATATGTATTAGACAGGCGTTCAGATCTGATCATATCAGGCGGAGAAAATATTTATCCGGCTGAAGTGGAATCTGTGCTGCTCTCACACCCCGCTGTGGCCGAAGCTGGTGTTTCTGGGGCTGAGGACAAAAAATGGGGGAAAGTGCCTCACGCCTTTTTAGTCCTGCACAAGCCTGTAAGCGCAGAAGACTTGACCGCCTACTGCAAAGAACGTTTGGCGAAGTATAAAATTCCTGTGAAATTTTTCCGACTTGATCGCCTGCCGCGCAATGCGTCTAATAAGCTTTTGCGAAATCAGCTGAAGGATGCGCGTAAAGGAGAACTGCTATGATCGAAATAGAGAAAATTACGCTTTACCATTTGAGCATGAATTTAAAAAACCGTTTAAAAACAGTATTGAAACGCTACAAGAGCGTAAATTTCTGATCGTGGAAGCCATTGATATATCCGGTGTCACAGGCTGGGGAGAAGTGTCTGCGTTCTCTTCGCCTTGGTACACTGAGGAAACCATTGGAACATGTTTACACATGCTGAAGGATTTTTTTATTCCCAATGTTGTCGGGCGAGAATTCAATCACCCTTCCGACGTGCCGGACAGCCTGGCGCGCTATAAAGGCAACCGGATGGCAAAAGCGGGACTTGAGTCAGCTGTGTGGGATATCTATGCGAAAAAGAAGGGCATATCTCTCGCCGAGGCATTGGGCGGGACGAGAGAAAAAGTCCCTGCCGGGGTGGTTGTCGGCTTGGCGCCTCTTGATGATATGCTGAAGGAAATTGAGAGCTATCAAAAAGAGGGTTATCAACGAATAAAAATTAAAATTCAGCCGGGACAGGATGTGGAATTGGTCAAGGCCATCCGGACCAGGTTCCCAAACATCCCGCTTATGGCCGATGCCAATTCCTCCTATAAGCTGAAGGATATCAGCCGCTTAAAGGAGCTTGATGACTATCATTTAATGATGATTGAGCAGCCGCTTCAAGCTGATGACATCGTTGACCACCGCCACTTGCAGAAACATTTGAAAACAGCCATTTGCCTTGATGAAAGCATTTGTTCAGCTGATGATGCGAGACGGGCGATTGAGCTCGGAAGCTGCAAAATCATTAATATTAAGCCTTCCCGTGTCGGCGGCTTAACAGAAGCCTTAAAAATTCATGATTTATGCAGAGAGCATCATATGCATGTTTGGTGCGGCGGAATGCTGGAAACAGGCATTTCCAGAGCCCAGAACGTGGCGCTTGCTTCACTGCCGCAATTCACAATACCTGGTGATATTTCATCGTCATCACGCTATTGGGATGAAGATATTGTAACCCCTGATATCCGTATTGATAATGGATTTATTTCTGTGTCCAAACAGCCGGGTTTAGGGGTTGAGGTGAACCAGGAAATCATGCGGAAATATGTGACCAAAATGGATGTTTTCACGCAGCATGGATAAGAAAAAAAGCATTTTGGCATTTTGAGAGAATGTCAATGTGCTGTTATAGTAAAAGCGTTCGTTGAATACATCCCTTCTCGTTTGGACCGGCTGCTAACCCAGCCGGTTTTTTTATATGCAAAATTGCACTTGACAAAAATGGACAAACGCGATAATTTTGCACTGAGGAAACTTTTTGTCCTATCTAAATAAAATATGCTTTTGTCTAATTTAATGTCACATGTCTAAGAAATCAAAACATAAAATAATACCACCGGACATTGATGGCAAAGAGGAGGGAAAATATGAAACAGGGACTGATGGCAGCAGTGCTTTTGGCCTGCTTTGCTTTAACGGGATGCGGGGTTGATTCAGCGGGAAAAAGCGCCGACCAGCGCCTGCAGGTAACGGCAACAACATCCCAAATTGCCGATGCAGCCGAAAACATCGGAGGAAAACATGTGAAGGTTAACGCTTTAATGGGACCGGGAGTCGATCCGCATCTTTATAAAGCGTCACAAGGTGACACGAAAAAATTAATGTCAGCCGATGTTGTCCTGTACAGCGGATTGCATTTGGAAGGAAAAATGGAGGACATTCTCAAAAAGATCGGCGAACAAAAACAAGCAGCAGCAGTTACTGAGGCAATACCGAAAAACAAGCTTATTTCTGCGGGAGAAGGCAAAACGTTTGATCCGCACGTTTGGTTCAGCATTCCGTTATGGATCTATGCGGTGGATGAAATCGAAGTGCAATTCAGCAAAGCGATGCCTGAGCACGCGGAAGATTTTAAGAAAAATGCCAAAGAGTACAAAAAGGATTTGGAATATTTAGATAAGTGGTCACGTCAGGAGATTGCAAACATTCCGGAGAAAAGCCGTGTGCTGGTCACCGCTCACGATGCTTTTGCGTACTTTGGGAAAGAGTATGGATTTCAAGTGAAAGGCCTCCAGGGGTTAAGCACAGATTCTGATTACGGATTGAAGGACGTGCAGGAGCTGGTCGATCTCCTGACAGAAAAACATATAAAAGCGGTTTTTATCGAAAGCAGCGTATCTGAAAAATCAATAAATGCAGTGGTGGAAGGCGCTAAAGAAAAAGGCCATACAGTCACGATCGGCGGCCAGCTCTACTCGGATGCCATGGGTGAAAAGGGGACAAAAGAAAGCACATACCAAGGGATGTTCCGCCACAATATCAATACCATTACCAAAGCGCTTAAATAAAGAAAAGGGGTGAAGAATATGTTCCCTGTTGAGCTCGAGAATGTAACGGTCGCATATCATAAAAAGCCGGTTCTGCAGGACATTTCACTGCAAGTGCCTGAAGGAAAACTAATTGGCATTATCGGTCCAAACGGCGCGGGAAAATCAACCTTGATTAAAACCATTCTCGGTCTTGTGCCCCGGGCTTCAGGAGACATCTCTATTTACGGCAAAGATTATCAGAATCAGCGGACAAGAATCGGATATGTTCCGCAGCGCGGATCGGTTGACTGGGATTTTCCCACAAACGCGCTTGATGTCGTACTGATGGGACGATACGGGCGGATTGGTTTATTGAAAAGGCCAAAAAAAGCTGATGTTGAATTAGCGCAAGCCGCTTTAGAAAAAGTCGGGATGCTTGATTATGCGAAAAGGCAGATCAGCCAGCTCTCAGGAGGCCAGCAGCAGCGGGTGTTTCTTGCCCGGGCGCTATGCCAGGACGCTGACATTTATTTTATGGATGAACCGTTTGCCGGTGTTGATGCAGCAACGGAGCGGGCAATTATGACGCTTATGGCAGACCTTAAAGAAAAAGGAAAAACAGTGCTTGTCGTCCACCATGATCTGCAGACTGCAGAGGAATATTTCGATTGGATCCTCTTGCTTCATCTAAGAAAGATCGCTTTCGGACCGGCGAAAAACGTATTTACGATCGAAAACCTGCAAAAAACGTATGGAGGAAAGCTGGCGTTTTTAAAAGATAAAGTGCTGGCAGAAGAGCAGAAGGGGTGAGCGCATTGTTTGAAAGTTTGTGGCTGCAGCTCCAGCATCCGAATACACAGTGGGTGCTGGCGGGTACGCTTTTACTCGGGGCGGCAAGCGGGGTTTTAGGCAGCTTTGTGCTGTTGAGAAAGCAAAGTTTAATCGGCGATGCGATGGCCCATTCAGCTCTGCCGGGAGTGTGTCTCGCTTTTCTGTTTACCGGGCAAAAATCATTGCCGTTCCTTTTGCTTGGGGCAGCACTTGCCGGGCTCCTTGGAATGTGGTGCATTCAGCTGATTCCGCGGCTTTCAAAAACAAAAGAGGACTCGGCGATCGGGATCGTTCTCTCTGTGTTTTTTGGCGTCGGAATCATATTGCTGACATATATTCAGCAGCAGGGAGCGGGGAGCCAAAGCGGGCTTGATTCTTTTTTATTCGGCCAGGCGGCTTCATTGGTCAGGCAGGATATCATCCTGATTGCGGGGGTATCCGCAGTTTTATTGCTCCTTTGTATTGTTTTCTTTAAGGAGTTTACATTCATTACTTTTGATCTTGCGTTTGCAAAGGGATTAGGAATGCCTGTGCGTTTTTTAAACGGGCTTCTGGCTTGCCTGATCGTCTGTGCTGTTGTTATCGGGCTTCAGACCGTCGGTGTGATATTAATGGCGGCTATGCTGATTACGCCTGCCATAGCCGCAAGATATTGGACCGAGCGATTAACAGGAATGATAGTCATTGCCGGTCTCATAGGCGGTGTAAGCGGCGCAGCCGGAACCTTGCTTAGCACGACGATGAAGGGTATGGCGACAGGGCCATTAATGATCATATCAGCAACAGCGATTTTTCTATTTTCAATGATTTGCGCGCCGAAGCGGGGATTGGCAGCAAAAACAATAAGGCTGATTAGACTGCGGCGCAAAACATGCCGGGATCAGGTGCTGCTGACAATTTATGAGCAGTATGAACAGAACGGTCTTGACGTAACGGCTGAAGGTGTAAGAAAGAAAAGACGGCTATCCCCTTCATTATGCCATAAGGTATTGAATGATTTGGAAAAAGAGGGATGCATCGTGCGTAAAGAAAAGGGACTTTGGCAAATGACACGAGCCGGAATAGAAAAAGGCTATCACATCGCTTTAAAGCATCGAATGTATGAGGTGTACCTCATGCATGAAATGGAGCTTGCGAATATAGAAATTGATCAGGAGCATTTTGATCCGGATCGTTTGCCTGAGGAAACGAGAGAGCGGCTTTTTTCACTTTTAAAGCTGTATGGACGGATGCCTGAGCTTCAAAAGGCGTCTCCTGATTCAGAGAAGGGACAGATCGCAAATGAGTTTTGAAGCGTGGATTATAGCTACTGGTATATTAGTCGGTGTAAGCTGCGCGCTGATCGGCACCTTTCTCGTGTTGAGAAGAATGGCGATGCTGGCCGACGCGATCAGCCATACAGTGTTGCTGGGCATTGTCGGTGCTTTTCTTGTGACAGGAAGTCTTGATGGGATACCCATGTTAATTGGCGCGGCCTTATCTGGACTGTTAACGGCATTTTTGGTTCAGCTACTCCACAGCAAGGGGGTTCAATCTGATGCCGCGATAGGCGTTGTTTTTACATCTTTATTTGCGGTGGGCGTGATTTTGCTTTCTATGTATGGAGCGAATGTCCATCTTGATATTGAGCACTCGTTAATGGGGGAAATCGCTTTTGTGCCGTGGAATACCATCACGGTATTCGGATCTGACATCGGGCCGAAAGCGTTTTGGATGCTTGCATCTGTTTTGGTTCTAAATGTAGTGTTGATCAGTGTGTGCTATAAGGAGTTCAAAATCGCTTCGTTTGATCCGCAAATGGCTTTAGCGCTCGGTATACCTGTGTTGCTGATTCATTATGTGCAAATGGGCATGCTCTCACTCACGACCGTGGCTTCCTTTGATTCGGTGGGGGCTGTATTGGTTGTGGCCATGCTGATTGTCCCGCCAGCTGCGGCTCATTTGCTGACAGACCGGCTTCTATATATGCTGATCCTCAGCGCCGTGATTGGAGGGCTGTCGGCAGTTATGGGCTACTTCTTTGCAACATGGCTGAATGTTTCGATTTCCGGAGCGATGGCAGCCATGACAGGTGTATGGTATGCAGGCGCTTTATTGTTCTCACCTGCAAACGGGGTCATGACAAAAAAGATAAGAACACTGAACATGCGAAAAGAAAGAGCTGGCTGACGCAGCTCTTTCTTGTGATTACAAATCATGCGGCTTAAACGTTTTGCAGTCCGTTTCCCGGCTGTTATCAGCTGTTTCACCCGTATGGCTGACCACATAAATGGCATCAGCAGTGCATTTGTTTCCTTTGCCCCAATAAGTACAGTTGTTGACTTCGCACAGAATTTTCTGCTCCATGCCATCCCCTCCTTATTAAAGGTTCTGGCTTAGTATGACCGGCTAACTTGTCCTCTATTCCTCTTGGCGGATATAACGCTTATCCTTCATAAACATTTTCCAGAAGAAAAAGAAACCGGGAAAGAGGATGATAAATGCAACGATATATGTCGCAAACAGCGCTCTAAACGTTGCCGGCTCTGTAAATCCCGACATGATTGTCACATCAGGGTAAATCATGTACGGAAGATGCGCCCGCCCGTACGCATAGCTGGCGAGAAAATACTGTACTGCAATCGCGACAAGTGCAAGCCGCGGCTTTCCGATGTTTTGGCTAAAGCTTTTATTAGGCAGAAAAAGAGCGACACCCGCAATGACAAATGTAATAAAGGATGCGATAATCCATGTGAGATCATTCATCATTCCGCTATACAGCCAGTTTGCTTCATTTCGCAATGTCAGCATAATGCATACTGCAAATAGGAGTGAAATCGGGCCGGTAATTAAGGCGCTTTTTCTGTAAGCGCGGTACGCATCCTGTTCCTCCGCCACATTTGAAAAATCAGCAAGCAGCAGCGAGGATAAGAACAGAGTGGTTAAAATCGCAAACCCGATGAATGAATAGGCGTTCGGGCTTGAAAAGATTTTAGACATATTCAAGTTGTAAATTCCGTCCGTTTTTTCTATAAACCCTCCGTGTGTCACAGGAAGGACCAGAATTAAAATAGCAGGTATGAGAAAACCCGAGATACCGGAAATATATCGCAGGGTTTTTCGTTCTTTCGCTGTGTTTGAAAAAACGAGAAAGCCGCTTCGGATCGCTAAAAGCAGTAAAATCATGCTGCCGGGAATTAATAAAACGGTTCCGAGCACAAATGTCGCGCCGGGAAAAAAGCTGAAAAGAGCCACGACGATGGCCACAATAAAAACGTTTGTGACTTCCCAAGTAGGAGACAGAAATCGGTTCGCAATATCGGTCGCCTTCATGTGCTCCTTGTTTAAATAGATCATAGACCAAAATCCCGCTCCGAAATCCATTGTCGCCATAACGGCGTAGATAAACACAAAGCCCCAGATAATTGAGATGGCGATCAGAGCGTCAGTTGTAATGTCCATATGTTGATCTTCCTTCCGTTTGGTTTCCTGTGTCCGGAATCGTTACGACTCCGTTGCATTTAAATCTTCGTCGACCGGGTGTTTGCGGAAATAGTACAGCAGCACATAAACGACTGCAGCGCCCAACACGGCGTAAACGAATGTGAAAAATAAGAAAAGAATTCCGATCGAGCCGGTCGTCGTCACGACATCCGATGTTTTCTGGAGGTGATAGATGACCCATGGCTGCCTTCCCGTACAGGCGAAAATCCAGCCGAATTCAATGCCGATAATGCTAAAAGGGCCTGCCGTCATAAAAATGACCAAAAGCCACGTTGGGAAACGGTCTTTCTTGAGCACCTTTTTCCATACGATACCGATAATGGAATAGAGAATAAGCAGCATACCAACTCCGACCATCGCATTAAACAGCGTGTGAACGAACAGCGGCGGCCATTCGTCTTTTGGAAACGCATTCAATCCTTTTACAACAGTGTCAAAACGGTCGGCTGCCAAAAAGCTTAACGCCCATGGAATTTCGATGGCCCATTTTACTTTTTCTTCATTCGGATCGGTGAAACCGCCGATCGCAAGCGGGGCGTGAGACGTTGTTTCAAACAAACCTTCGGCCGCGGCTAATTTTTCGGGCTGGTATTCGTGCAGCATCTGAGCTGATTCGTGGCCGTTCAATGCTGTCACCAATGAAAAAATACCGCCGATTGTCAATGAAAGCAAAAGCGCTTTCCGGTGAAAGCGATAGATGTTTTCCTTTTTTTGCGACCGGATCATCTTGTATGCGGCGACAGAAGCGACGATAAAGGCCCCTGTCATAAACGCGGACACGACGACATGGCCGGCGGTGACAAAAAAACTCGGGTTGAAAAACGCGGCCCACGGATCAACATCAGTAATGTTTCCATTTTCCATTTTGAAACCAGCAGGCGTGCCTTCAAAGGCGTGAACATTCGTGATGAGAACAGCTGACGCTGCCGCTCCGACTAACACAAAGAAAACGGCAACAATCCTCATAGCCGGCGACAAGCGGTCTGCGGCGTATACATAGATCGACATGAATAGGGCTTCCACAAAAAAAGCATAAATCTCAATTTGAAACGGCAGGGACATGACTCGGCCGATGACTTCCATAAATCCCGGCCATAGCAGCGCGAGCTGGGTGCCCGCAATCGTCCCGGTCGGTATGGCAACCCCAAGCAAAACGGCTTGTGCTTTTGTCCACCTTTTCGCCATGATCGCATAATGGTCATCTTTCGTTTTTTGATAGACCAATTCAGCCACTAATATCATGAGCGGCAGACCGACCCCTAGTGTTGCAAAAATGATATGAAAGCCCATTGTCGTGCCAAAGAGGCTTCTGGCCAATACTAAATCATCCACAATCGTAAACCACCTTTCTCAAAAGACGTTCTGTATGTATTTTGGGTTTATTATTTGCTTCCTCGTTTAGATTATTCTTCCTATTCTTCAATGCCAGGAGGTTTACGATATGGAAACACAGGGAAGGATGTAAGAAGATTGACAAAATGTTTGTGAAGATATAAAATAAAACGTAATTATTACGATTTGAAAGAAGGAGATAGATATGAAAGAAGGAATTCATCCAAAGAACCACAAGGTCATTTTTCAGGATGTCAACAGCGGCTACCGTTTTCTCAGCACCTCTACTAAAACCTCTAATGAAACGGCAGAGTGGGAAGACGGAAACACATATCCGGTCATTAAAGTAGAGGTCAGCTCTGACACGCATCCGTTTTATACAGGCCGTCAGAAATTTAATGAAAAAGGCGGAAGAGTGGAGCAGTTCAAAAAACGCTATAACATGGGGAAATGAGGCAGACCTGAGGGTTTGCCTTTTTTCATGCGCGGGTTGATTTCGATAAGATGACGAAAAGCCAAATCCTGTGATATATTGAAGAGTAAAAAGACCAGAAAGGATCAACAAGCGATGAGCCTACTAAATGATATTCTCGAATTTAACAAGACATTTACTGAACAAAGAGATTATGAAAAATATCAAACTTCAAAATTTCCAGATAAAAAAATGGCGATTCTTTCTTGCATGGATACTCGTTTGGTCGAATTGCTTCCGCATTCAATGAATATGAGAAACGGTGATGTGAAAATCATTAAAAGTGCCGGTGCGCTTGTGACACATCCATTCGGAAGCATTATGAGAAGTTTGCTCGTCGCAGTGTATGAGCTGAACGCCGATGAGGTATGTGTGATTGGGCATCACGATTGCGGAATGAGCAAAATCAGCAGTGAGAGCATGCTGAAAAGAATCAAAGAAAGAGGAATTTCCGAAGAACGCATCAATACATTAAAGTACTCCGGTGTTGACTTTGATCAATGGTTTAAAAGCTTTGATTCAGTAGAAGCAAGTGTGAAAGACAGTGTACACGTTATTAAACATCATCCGCTGTTTCCAGAAAATGTTCCAGTCCATGGCCTAGTTATTGATCCTGAAACAGGGAAATTGGATCTTATTGTAAACGGCTATACCGATTAATGTTTTCGTTTCTTTTCAGGAACGGGATCGACTCCTCCCGGATGGAGCGGGTGGCATTTCATAATCCGTTTGATGGTCAGCCATCCGCCTTTTAAAGCGCCGTGCGTTTTCAATGCTTCAATTCCATACTGGGAACAAGTCGGATAGAAGCGGCATGTTGGCGGTGTTAGCGGCGAGATGAATTTTTGATATCCTCTAATCAGAGTGATAAATAGGGTTTTCATATGTCTTCAGCAACCTTTCTGATGCCAGTATAAGAAAAAAAACGCAAATTGAAAAGTTATTCGATCATTCTTATCGGAACGCTATGTTATAATGAAATTACATTTTTAAAAGAGGAGAGTGCCATTATGCCTTCAGTAGAAAGTTTTGAGCTAGATCATAATGCTGTTGTTGCTCCATACGTAAGACATTGCGGCGTGCATAAAGTAGGAACAGACGGCGTTGTAAATAAATTTGATATTCGTTTTTGCCAGCCGAATAAACAGGCGATGAAGCCTGACACTATTCATACACTTGAGCATTTGCTCGCGTTCACGATTCGTTCTCACGCTGAGAAATACGATCATTTTGATATCATTGATATTTCTCCAATGGGCTGCCAAACCGGCTATTATCTTGTTGTGAGCGGAGAACCGTCACCAGAGGAAATTGTTGATCTTCTTGAAGACACAATGAAGGAAGCGGTAGAGATTACCGAAATTCCGGCTGCGAATGAAAAGCAGTGCGGCCAAGCGAAGCTTCATGATCTGGAAGGCGCTAAACGTTTCATGCGTTTCTGGCTGTCTCAGGATAAAGAAGAATTGCTGAAAGTATTTGGATAAAGATAAAAAGACCTTTTTGCGCTTATGCAAAAAGGTCTTTTTTGTGACGTATCATTTTTTATGTACCATTTACTGTAAGCGTTTGCTACTATTTAAGTAAACGATGAAAGAAGGGTGATGGCATGAAAAAGAGGTTAGTTGTTCTGCTTTTTTCTGCTTTTTTGCTTAGTGGCTGCGGATCTGGTGAAACCAAAGCAAACACTGCAGCTGAGACGCCTGAGGTGTTGGATGTCAAGCTGACCGGCCCTGAAAAAGTAAATCCCGGAGAAAGTGCCGCATATGAAGCAGCGGTATCATATGGTGACGAAACGGTGACGGACGCCGATGAAGTGGAGTTTGAAGTGTGGAAAGAAGGAGAAAAAGACGCCAGCCACATGTTTAAAGCAAAGCAAGAAAAAGGCGTGTACCGATTGGAAACAACGTTTAAGGAAGATGGGATATACACTGTTCAATCCCATGTCACAGCAAAAAAACAGCATAGCATGCCGACCATAAAAGTCCAAGTCGGGGACGCCGGTGCTGCCGGCAATCAGTCTAAAGACGAGCATTCACACGATCATTGACTGTTTGAATCAGAGTTTGGTTCTTGCGGAGGATCGATGGTGTGCTTTACATTGTAGGCTTTTACTGTGGTCCAAATGGTTACAAGCAAAACAGCCAGCACAATCAATATACTTACCGTAATGAGAAGCGCCATGACATTCTACCTCCCGTTTTTTAACAATTGTAGCATAGGAAAGCAAATCATGACAGATAAGGGTAAAAAAGAGGTTTTAGCGTACGATATAGAGGGTATACATATTCATATAAACAAGGAGGAAGATAATCATGTCAGAACAATTGATTCAAGCAGTGAACAAACAAGTCGCCAACTGGACCGTCATGTATGTGAAACTACATAATTATCATTGGTATGTGAAAGGGAAAGATTTCTTCACTCTTCATGAAAAGTTTGAAGAGTTGTATAATGAAACAGCCACTTATATCGATGATTTGGCAGAGCGTCTTTTGGCGCTGAACGGAAAACCGATTGCGACGATGAAGGAATCCTTGGAAACGGCTTCTGTAAAAGAAGCGGAAGGAAATGAAACAGCTGAACAAATGGTTCAGAGCGTATATGATGATTTCACTGTCATCGCGGAAGAGCTGAAAAGCGGCATGGATTTAGCTGATGAAGTCGGTGACGAAACAACAGGGGATATGCTGCTTGCGATCCATCAAAATATTGAAAAACACAACTGGATGCTGAAAGCTTATCTGGGATAAATGCAAAAAAGAAAGGCCGGATGTCTTATATATAGACGTCCGGCTTTTGATGTTGTATCTGAAAAAAATAGGCGACAACCAGTCCATTTTTCTGAAAAATCCAATCCGTTCGGCCTGTTTTCCATAGAATATGGTAAGGCCGTTTCTGTGAAAGGATGTTGGGATAAATGGATAGAGACTTTGGCATCTTTTCGTTTTTAACAGTCAGCGTTTCGGCAGCGGGTTTTTTCTTTGGCGGTTTTCAGTATTCATTCCTGATTTTGCTCTCTCTTATGGCAATTGAATTTATCAGTACGACCTTGAAGGAATCGATTATTCACAAGTTGGTGTTTAAAAAGGTATTTGCCCGGCTTGTCAAAAAACTAGTCACGCTGGCTCTGATCTCTGTTTGCCACTTTTTTGATCAGCTGCTGAATGCACAGGGGTCAATACGTGACTTGGCAATCATGTTTTATATTCTTTATGAATCTGTGCAAATTGTAGTGACAGCCAGTTCTCTCGGCATACCTGTTCCTCAGATGCTTGTCGATCTTTTAGACACGTTAAAAAATAAATTCAAGCGCAAACCGTAACTTTTAACTATTCACAGGCCATAATAAAGCCCAGAGCGTCAGTTGCACATTCTGGCAAAAGACACGGCAAAAACCTGTACGAGCTAATCTGTCTGTTTTTTTAGACCCTGATGGCGCGCTGGGCTTCCCTTATTTTTTGATAAAGGGCTTCCGAAGAAACATAACTGTGGTATGATGTATGGAAGATAGCTAGGAACGGATTTGAGGGATAAACATGTACGAGTTTAAAGATTATTATCAGAATACTGTTCAGCTTTCCTTTGACGATCAGCCTTTCTCGGACAGCCCGAAGCACGTCTGGGTGATTTGCCGTTTTGGCGGCAAATGGCTTTTAACAGAACATGAGGACAGAGGCTATGAGTTTCCAGGCGGGAAAGTAGAGCCGATGGAGTGCGCAGAAGAGGCGGCGCTCCGGGAAGTGAAGGAAGAGACGGGTGCGAGAGTGAAAAGCCTCAAGTACCTCGGACAGTATAAAGTTCTCGGTAAAGAAAAAGTGATTGTGAAAAATATATATTTTGCAGATATAGAAAAGCTTGAAAAGCAAGCTGATTACTTTGAAACGAAAGGCCCGGTTTTGTTTCATGAGCTTCCGGAAAACCTTTCCCGCAATAAAAAATTCAGCTTTATCATGAAGGATTCCGTTCTTCCGATCAGTTTGAAAAAACTGAAAGAAACTGGATGGATTGAATGAAAACCCGGCACTTGTGCCGGGTTTCAGATTGATGACAAAGTCATAAAACGGTTTTCGTTTTATGACTTTGTCATCTTTTCAGCGTGATTGAAAACCTTTGAAGTCTAGGAAGAACGAGCATTGGAGCGCAGCGAATGTAGTAATTCGTGAGCACCAACGCGCAGGACTGACAACGAATGCGAGGGTTTGTCGACACGCTGAAAACCCGGCACTTGTGCCGGGTTTTTTATGTCCTGCCTTTCGTCCATTTCTTTTCCAGCAGCTCTACGCCCTGATACATCAAAGTGGCGAATACGGCGATGATCAGCAGGCTTAAGAAGACGAGCGTAAAATTGAAAACTTGAAAACCGTAAATAATCATATATCCTAATCCGATCTTGGAAACAAGGAATTCCCCTACAATGACGCCAACCCATGATAAACCGACGTTTACTTTCAGTGTTGAAATAATGGCAGGGGAGGATGCGGGCAGAATCACTTCTTTAAAAATGGTCCATTTCTTTGCGCCAAATGTTTTCATGACTTTTATATAGTTTTCGTCAATCTCCTGGAAGGCGGTGTATACAACGATGGTTGTGATAATCACGCTGATGATGGCCCCCATCGCAATAATGCTGATCAAACTGGGGCCGAGTGCGACAATCAGAATCGGGCCCAGCGCCACTTTCGGCATTGCATTCAAAATAACAAGATACGGATCTAAAATCCTGGCAAGCCGGTTGGACCACCATAACAAAGCCGCAAGGCACGTGCCCATAAACGTTCCAAGCAAAAAGCCAAGCACCGTTTCACATAAAGTGACACCGATATGGGACAATAAAGACCCGTCACCGAGCTTTTCCAGCAATAAGTTCCATACAGAAGACGGGGCGCTGAAGATCAGCGGGTCGATCCAGCTGAGCCTGCTGGAGATTTCCCACCCCGAGAAAAAGAGAATAAATATGGCAAGCTGAAAGGAATGGACATTCCATTTTTCCTTTTTCTGCTTGAATCGATATTGATCGTGAAGGAGATCAATCGTTTCTTTGCTGTTTCTCAAGAGTATTCAGCTCCTTCCATATCGTTTGAAATAGCGTTTGGAAAGATGGCTCTTGACGGGCGTCAAAGGGCATCATTGCGGCCAATTCTTTAGGAGTGTTAAAAATCTGATGGATGGTGCCCGGCTGATTTGAAAATAAAAAAATTGTATCGCTCATTGCTATCGCTTCTCCAATATCATGAGTGACAAGCACTGCTGTTTTTTGATAATCCTTTAATGTGCGGAAAACCAGGTTTTCAAGTGACAGCTTTGTCTGAAAATCAAGCGCGGAAAATGGCTCATCGAGCAAAAGCAGACTTGGATTTGGGGCAAGAGTCCTTGCAAGCGCGGCCCGCTGGCGCATCCCGCCCGACAGCTCTTTCGGATATTTTTTCTCCACATCTGTGAGACCAAACTTAGACAATAGACCGAGTGCAGCGGCCTTGCTTTCTTCTGTCAACGCGTCGGCGACTTTTAAACCGAGAAGCACATTTTCCTCGATGGATTTCCAGGGAAATAAGTAATCCTGCTGAAGCATATAGCCGATGTTATGTTCTTTTTGATTAGGCTCCCGGCCTTCAATCAGAACTCTGCCTTCCGATGGCTCTATCAGGCCGGCGATAATGGAAAGCAGTGTTGTTTTTCCGCAGCCGCTTGGGCCGAGAAATGAGATGAAATCACCTTTTTCGGCATCGAAATGAATATCACGCACGGCTGTCGTTTTTTCTTTGATAGAAAAATAAGTATGGGTTACATGGTCGACATGTAAGAAAGACATAGATGGGCCTCCTATTTTTCTTCCGAGGTGACTTTTTCGGCAATTTTTTTATTTACAAGTTGATGGTATGGAATGCGCTTCGGCAGTTCTCCCGATTCATCCATAATGGTTTGGAGCCGCTCCCATTCTTTTTCGTTGAGCAGGGGGTCTGGCGAATACGAATCCTGCTTTTTATAGCGTTCAATTGATGTTTCGATGACTTCAGGATCGGTGTCATCAAATTCATCTTTAATGGCTTCCGTGATGTCCTTCGCAGAGTGATTTTCCACCCACTGCTGCGCCTTATAAATGGCTTTTGTAAACTTGACGGCTGTGTCTTCATGTTTCTTCAGGTAGCTTTGTTTCGCCATAAAAGTCGTATACGGAACCTGGCCTGATTCCTCTCCGAATGAAGCCACAATATGGCCGATGCCTTTTTTCTCAAAGAGAGAAGCTTGCGGTTCAAAGAGCTGTACATACTCGCCTGTTCCAGAAGCAAATGCATTGGCGATATTGGCGAAATCTATGTTCTGGATGAGATCAATATCCTTATGAGGGTCAATCTTATGTTTGTTCAGTACATACTCGCCGACCATTTGCGGCATGCCGCCTTTTCTCTGTCCGAGAAACGTTTTTCCTTTCAGCTGATCCCAGTCGAAGTGTTCAGCATCTTCTTTCGCGACAAGAAACGTTCCATCTGTCTGAGTCAGCTGGGCGAAATTAATGACGGGGTCTTTTGCTCCTTGCGCATCGACATAAATAGATGTTTCTGACCCGACAAGGGCGATGTCGGAGCCGTTTGATAGAAGCGATGTCATCGTTTTGTCGCCGCCCCATGTCGTGCTGACATTGACATCAAGCCCTTCTTCCTTAAAAAATCCTTTTGACTCTGCAACATACAGAGGCGCGTAAAAAATTGAATGGGTCACTTCCGCTACTTTGACTTTGGTGAGTGTTTCCTCCTGCTTGCAAGCCGCCAGAGCAATCATCAGAAAGATGCTGCCGACACAGGCGCAGCCCAGCCTTAACCATTTATTCACATAGACAACCTCCTTATTTAGCATCAAGTTCATAGCCTTTTTTGCTTTACATATCGTATGATGGGTATAAAAATGTGTGAATGCCTAATCAGGTTCTCTGGATGTAAATGTGGAGTAAGGAAAGCATATAGAAAAAAGGAGGCGGCTGCTTTGATTGTTGAGAAAAGAAGATTTCCGTCGCCAAGCCAGCATGTGCGTCTGTATACGATCTGCTATCTTTCGAATGGCTTACGGGTAAAGGGGCTTCTGGCTGAGCCGGTAGCACCGGGACAATATGACGGATTTTTATATTTGCGCGGCGGGATTAAAAATGTGGGCATGGTTCGGCCGGGCCGGATCATCCAGTTTGCGTCCCAAGGGTTCGTTGTGTTTGCTCCTTTTTACAGAGGAAATCAAGGAGGCGAGGGGAATGAAGACTTTGCCGGAGAAGACAGAGAGGATGCTTTTTCTGCTTTTCACCTGCTTCAGCAGCATCCGAATGTCAAGAAGGACAGAATCCATATTTTCGGTTTTTCCCGCGGCGGCATTATGGGGATGCTCACTGCGATTGAAATGGGGCGGCATGCAGCTTCATTTGTTTCCTGGGGAGGCGTCAGCGATATGATTCTTACATATGAGGAGCGGAAAGATTTACGGCGAATGATGAAAAGAGTCATCGGGGGAACACCGAAAAAGGTGCCTGAGGAATATAAATGGAGAACGCCGTTTGGCCAGATAAACAAAATCCAAGCGCCCGTGCTGTTAATCCATGGAGAAAAAGACCAAAACGTTTCAATTCAGCATTCCTATTTATTTGAAGAGAAGCTCAAACAGCTGCATAAGCCGGTGGAGACGTGGTACTACAGTACATTCACACATTATTTTCCGCCAAAAGAAAACCGGCGTATCGTGCGGCAGCTGACACAATGGATGAAAAACCGCTGACGATGAAATATGGTATGATGAAGAAAAAAGAGAACGAAAGGGGATTTCAATTTGGGAATGCCTGTTGAATTTAATACACTGATTGTGACAAAAGGAAAAGAAGTTCGCATAGATGAAAATATATTCACGTTAGAGAAAGACGGATACCGTGTGTATCCGATGGAGATTCCGATGGATGTGCGTAAAACAAAGTTCGGCGAAAAGTCAGGCACGGCAGAAGTGCAGAAGCTTCATTGGGAAGACGGCCGGACTATCATTACGTACAAGCTGACGTCTCTGTATTCCGTCAATTAAAACAAGCCAAGAGCGTAATTGCTCTTGGCTTTTGCTTTTTAAACGAGAGGGCCGCCTGCCTGTGCAATGGCATCTGTATGTGCGAACTTTTTAAAGTTCTCTTTGAATTCATGTGCGAGGCTGACCGCTTTTTCTCTGAATTCTTTCTTGTTGTTCCAAGTGTTTTCAGGCTGAAGGATATGATCAGGAACGCAGGGAACGTGAACCGGAATGTGCAGGCCGAAAATATCGTCAGTCGTCATTTCTGCATCCTCCAATTTGCCTTCAATCGCCGCCTTGACCATCGCTCTCGTATAAGAAAGCTTCATACGTTCGCCTGTGCCGTAGCCGCCGCCGGTCCAGCCGGTATTGACCAAGAAAACGTCTGCGCCGTGTTCATCGATTTTGTTGCCGAGCATTTCAGCATAGACATGAGCAGGAAGCGGCAGGAATGGTGAGCCGAAGCATGTGGAGAACGTCGTTTCAGGAGACGTCACACCGCGTTCGGTTCCGGCAAGCTTGCTCGTATAACCGCTCAAGAAATGGTACATCGCCTGCTCCTTCGTCAGTTTGCTGATGGGCGGCAGGACTCCGAATGCATCAGCCGTCAAAAATACAATGGCTGAAGGATGGCCCGCTATGCTTGGTGTGACGATATTGTCAATCATATGAATCGGGTAAGCCGCCCGCGTGTTTTCGGTATAGAAGGAATCATCATAATTGGCTTCACGTGTCTCTTCATCCACTACAACATTTTCAAGAACAGACCCGAAGCGGATTGCGTTAAAGATTTGAGGCTCTTTTTCTTCGCTTAAATGAATGCATTTGGCGTAGCATCCGCCTTCGATGTTAAAGACGCCTGTGTCAGACCAGCCGTGTTCATCGTCGCCGATCAGTTTGCGGTCAGCATCGGCCGAAAGGGTGGTCTTGCCTGTTCCAGACAATCCGAAGAAAAGGGCGACATCGCCTTTTTCACCGACATTGGCGGAGCAGTGCATAGATAGAATATCTCTTTCAGGAAGCAGGAAATTCATAATGGAGAAAATGGATTTTTTCATTTCTCCCGCATACTCTGTTCCGCCGATTAAAATCGTACGCTTTTCAAAAGAGACAATAATAAATGTTTCGGAATGTGTGCCGTCTGTTTTTGGGTCCGCTTTGAAATGCGGGGCAGAAAGAATGGTAAACGGCTGTTCAACTGTTTTCTTGTCATTGCCTTCCGGGCGGATAAACAGCTGTCTGGCGAATAAATTATGCCATGCGAATTCATTGACGACGGTGATCGGCAGTCTGTATGTTTCATCTGCTCCGGCGAATCCTTCAAAAACAAACAGCTCATCCCGCTGTTTCAAATAGCTGACAACTTTCGTGTACAGCCGGTCAAACGCTTCTTCTGAAATCGGCTGATTCACCGTACCCCAATCGATCTTATGTTTCGTGTTTTCTTCCTCCACGATGAATTTGTCCTTCGGTGAACGTCCTGTGTAAGCGCCTGTTGTCGCCCGAACGGCACCTGTGGATGTTAAAATGCCTTCGTTTCGGGACAGTACTTTTTCTGTAAGCTGTGCTGCTGATAAATTATGACACACATTTGAACTTGTTAATAAAGCTTGTAAATCAGCGGTTAAATCAACTGAGTTCATATGAAACCTTCCTTTATCGTTTATTTGTGTTTTGCTAATTGTGAATTAGTATAACATATATTTTCGAATAGTCTATACTATTTATCGTTTTTTGTGTGTGCGTTTCCATTGTTTTCCCTTGATATAGGTGCCTATTTCTTCTGAATCATATTGACATTGCAAACCCTTTTACGATAAGATATTTCATTGAGCGGATACTCTTATCCCGAGCTGGCGGAGGGACAGGCCCTATGAAGCCCAGCAACCGGTTTCTCTGTTATTATTATGTTCACCCATGTGAGACAACCAAGGTGCTAACCTGTTGCAAGGTTGTATGATTCCTTGAGCGATAAGAGTGAAAGGCACAAAGACCAAACCCTTTCCTCGATGGAAAAGGTTTTTTTATTTCATAAATATGCCAATTAACATTCTCTAATATAACGTTACATTGTATAAGAGGGAGCGAGTTCCGTATCATATAGACAAGGTCTTTCGGGAGGCCTTGTGCAGGAGGAAGCAAAACATGAGTAAAAATCGTCGTTTATTTACATCAGAATCTGTTACGGAGGGACATCCGGATAAAATCTGTGACCAGATTTCTGACAGCATCTTAGATGAAATTTTAAAGAAAGACCCTAATGCGCGTGTTGCTTGTGAAACATCAGTGACAACCGGGTTGGTTCTTGTCAGTGGGGAGATCACAACATCTACGTATGTTGACATTCCAAAAACGGTTCGCCAAACCATTAAAGAAATCGGATACACACGTGCGAAATACGGATTTGATGCGGAAACTTGTGCGGTTTTAACATCAATTGACGAACAGTCTGCTGATATCGCGATGGGTGTAGACCAAGCGCTTGAAGCCCGTGAAGGCACAATGAGCGATGAAGAAATCGAAGCGATCGGTGCCGGTGACCAAGGTTTAATGTTCGGTTATGCGTGCAACGAAACGAAAGAGCTTATGCCTCTTCCGATTTCACTTGCCCATAAATTGGCCCGCCGCCTAAGTGAAGTCCGTAAAGAAGATATTCTTCCGTACCTTCGCCCTGACGGCAAAACACAGGTAACGGTTGAGTACGATGAAAATGACAAACCTGTCCGTATTGACGCGATTGTTATTTCAACTCAGCACCACCCTGAAATTACGCTTGAGCAAATCCAGCGCAACATTAAAGAACATGTCATCAATCCGGTTGTTCCTAAAGAGCTGATTGATGAAGAAACAAAATATTTCATCAACCCTACAGGACGTTTCGTTATCGGAGGCCCTCAAGGGGATGCGGGACTTACAGGGCGCAAAATCATCGTTGATACGTACGGCGGCTATGCTCGCCACGGCGGAGGCGCGTTCTCAGGCAAGGATGCGACAAAGGTAGACCGTTCTGCTGCTTATGCAGCGAGATACGTTGCGAAAAACATCGTTGCGGCTGAGCTTGCTGATTCTTGCGAAGTACAGCTTGCTTACGCGATCGGTGTTGCACAGCCTGTGTCAATCTCAATCAACACATTCGGTTCCGGAAAAGCTTCTGAAGAAAAACTGATTGAAGTTGTTCGCAATAACTTTGATTTACGACCTGCCGGCATTATCAAAATGCTTGATTTACGCCGTCCGATCTACAAACAAACTGCTGCGTACGGCCACTTTGGACGTCACGATGTTGATCTTCCGTGGGAGCGCACAGACAAAGCGGAGCAGCTGCGCAAAGAAGCGTTAGGAGAATAATTTTATAGCCGCTTACTGGTTAAGCGGCTTTCCTTTTTTGTTGTTGGATTCATGTTTGTTTTTTTATATAACTGTGAAACCAAATCCTATTCACAGCGTCTATAAATAGGGGTTCAATGATGACAATTTTAATTATGGAGGCAATACTATGTGTGGATTTGTCGGGGTTTTTAACAAGCATCCGTTAGCTCAAACCGCTGATCAAGAAGAACTAATCAAACAAATGAACCAAATGATCGTTCACCGCGGTCCTGACAGTGATGGATATTTCCATGATGAGCACGTTGGATTCGGATTCAGACGGCTCAGCATTATTGATGTAGAAAATGGCGGACAGCCTTTATCATATGAAGATGAAACCTATTGGATTATCTTTAACGGAGAAATCTATAACTATATTGAACTTAGAGAAGAACTAGAAGCAAAGGGGTATACATTCAATACAGATTCGGACACAGAAGTTCTTCTTGCGACTTATCGCCACTACAAAGAAGAAGCGGCGTCCAAACTCCGCGGGATGTTTGCCTTTCTGATTTGGAATAAAAACGATCATGTGCTATATGGAGCCAGAGATCCGTTCGGCATTAAGCCGTTGTACTACACAACGAGTAATGATCAGGTTTATTTTGCCTCAGAGAGAAAAAGTTTAATGGTTGCTCAGAATGAGATTGAAATAGACAAAGAGGCATTGCAGCAGTACATGTCTTTCCAATTTGTTCCTGAACCAAGCACGCTTGATGCTAATGTGAAAAAAGTAGAGCCGGGTTCACAGTTTACAATCCGCCCGGATGGCGATATCTCATTCAAAACGTATTTCAAAGCGAACTTCAAGCCTGTTCAGACAGAAGAAGACAAGCTAGTGAAAGAAGTCAGAGACGCGATCTATGACTCTGTAAACGTTCATATGAGAAGTGATGTTCCTGTCGGTTCATTCCTGTCTGGCGGAATTGATTCTTCCTTTATTGTATCCGTTGCGAAGGAATTGCATCCGAGCTTAAAAACATTCTCTGTCGGTTTTGAGCAGCAGGGCTTCAGTGAAGTTGATGTAGCGAAAGAAACTGCCGCGGCATTAGGTATTGAAAATATCAGCAAAGTCATTTCCCCTGAGGAATATATGAACGAGCTTCCGAAGATCGTATGGCACTTTGATGATCCGCTTGCTGATCCGGCAGCGATTCCATTGTACTTTGTTGCAAAAGAAGCGAAAAAACATGTAACGGTTGCCTTATCAGGAGAAGGTGCGGACGAGCTCTTCGGCGGATATAACATTTACCGTGAACCGCTATCCCTTAAACCGTTTGAACGCATTCCGTCCGGCCTGAAAAAGATGCTTCTGAACGTTGCGGCTGTTATGCCTGAGGGTATGAGAGGAAAGAGCCTGCTTGAACGCGGCTGCACGCCGCTCCAAGATCGTTATATCGGTAACGCGAAGATCTTTGAAGAGTCTGTCAAAAAACAGCTCCTGAAGCATTACAATCCGAACCTTTCATATCGCGATGTGACGAAGACTTACTTTACCGAGAGCAGCTCCTACAGCGATATCAACAAAATGCAGTATGTCGATATCCACACATGGATGCGCGGGGACATTTTGTTAAAAGCCGATAAAATGACGATGGCGAATTCCTTGGAACTCCGTGTGCCATTCTTGGATAAAGTTGTATTTGATGTGGCTTCAAAAATTCCTGATGAGCTGAAAACGAAGAACGGCACAACGAAATATCTTCTTCGCAAAGCCGCTGAAGGAATTGTGCCTGAACACGTATTAAACCGCAAAAAGCTTGGTTTCCCTGTACCGATCCGTCATTGGCTGAAAAACGAAATGAACGAATGGGTGCGGAACATCATTCAGGAAAGCCAAACGGATGCTTATATCCACAAGGATTATGTCCTTCAGCTTCTTGAAGACCATTGTGCGGACAAGGCTGATAACAGCCGTAAAATCTGGACTGTACTGATCTTTATGATCTGGCACAGCATCAATATCGAAAAACGCTATATGCCTGAAGAGCTGAACCATCAGCCTAAAGAAGTCATCTTTGTATAAACAGACAAGGCTTTCGATTCGTCGAAAGCCTTGTTATTATTCCTATATTTTTTCATCATCATTGATTACCCAATCCACACAAAGAATTCAGAAAAATAATTTATTTACATTTTTTTCGAGCGGGAAAGGCAGCAGGCAAAAACAAACCTGCACCGCTGACTCGAAGAAAGGCACAGTCCTTTAATGTCTTTAGAAACTGCCTTAATGTGGGGGGGCATGTTTGGCATTTGTCGTTATTCTGATGGCTTACAGTCCCGATACAAGAGTAGCCGTCATTGTCGGACTTGGTTTCTCATTTTACTTGCCGTTTATTATGCTAAAGGTTTCCACAAGAAAAATGCGGCTGCTGCCAGCGAGCGAAATATCAGTTGACCAAAAGAGCTCCCAGTGAGCTCTTTTTTTGTGTGTTCATAGAAAATCAAGAACAGGAAAGAATAGGCATATGTTTTTAACAGGTTGGCTAACGTTGCGAATCTTGTTTTATGATAAGATAAAAGTCATACGTTTGATCCCATATGTGAATGTTTTATGGAAAAATCAATACCCGAACTCTCATTACATCCGGGTCAACGATGGTTATTGCTTTCAAACATAATTTGAAAAATGGTAAAGTAAGACGAAGCAGGTCTTATGTTTGTTGAAGTGATTTATAATATTGGCCCTTCGCTACATATTCCGACCGTATTCTTTGCATATCTTGCCGGTCTTCTTCCGTCAAAGGGCGGATGACTTTTGCAGGACGGCCAAAGGCGAGATGGCCTGGCGGAATGGTTTTTCCCGGCGGGACAAGACTCCCGGCACCAATAAAGGCGCCTTCGCCAATTTCGGCTCCGTCTAAGATGATTGAGCCCATGCCGATTAAGGCGTTTTTGCGGATAACAGCGCTATGAAGTGTAACCTGATGGCCTATTGTGGCGTCATCTTCAATGAGAAGCGTCCGATTCGGGCTTTGATGGAGACAGCTTAGATCTTGGATATTGACTCTGTTTCCGATTCTGGTAGGCGCGACATCTCCCCTTATGACAACAGAAAACCAAATGCTGGACTGTTCTCCGATAATGACATCTCCGGTTATTGCTGCATTATCAGCTATAAAGGCTGTTGGGTGGATATCTGGCGTGTGTTCCTTATAAGGGTAGATCATAGTATTCATCCTTCTTTCTCTATTTAAATTTCGTATGAGGTGAAGAGCATGTGGACCTGGAAAGCAGATAGACCTGTTGCCGTGATTGTGATGATCCACGGAGCAAGTGAATATCACGGACGATATAAATGGCTGATTGAAATGTGGAGATCTTCGGGTTATCACGTTGTCATGGGCGACTTGCCGGGCCAGGGGACAACCACAAGGGCCAGAGGTCATATTCGCTCATTTCAAGAATACATTGATGAAGTAGATACTTGGATAGATAAAGCACGAACCTTTGAGCTGCCGGTTTTTCTTCTCGGCCACAGCATGGGCGGCCTGATTGCGATTGAATGGTTTAAACAGCAAAGAAATCCCCGCATTACGGGAATTATTTTATCATCACCGTGTCTCGGACTGCAAATGAAAGTCAATAAAGCGCTTGATATTGCATCAAGAGGTTTAAATGTCATCGCCCCGTCGCTTAGGGTTGATTCAGGTTTATCACTTGATATGGCGACGCGCAATGAGGACGTCATCGAGGCCGATCAAAATGACTCGTTATATGTCAGGAAAGTTTCTGTCAGATGGTACAGAGAGCTTTTAAAAACAATTGAGGCAGCAATGGTGCCGACAGAAGCGTTTTTGAGAGTGCCGCTTCTTGTGATGCAGGCCGGTGACGATAAGCTTGTTGACAAAACAATGGTCATCAAGTGGGTTAATGGTGTAGCTTCCCATAATAAAGCGTACAGAGAGTGGGAAGGGCTTTATCATGAAATATTTAATGAACCCGAAAGAGAAGATGTCTTTCAAGCAGCAAGAGCGTTTACTGATCAATATATTTGAATAAATTGGGGGTGCATGTGTTGACAGTACCGGAACATCCTTTTGGACTGATGGCAAAAGTATATCGAGATATTTTTCCGCTCGTTCATCAAGAGCTGGACATATGGAAGCGAAAATCAGAATCTATTCATAACAGTGAATTAAAAGCACAGGCAACCGCAAGTATTCGAGACAAAACGTTTCACTGTGAAGGCGGCGGCATACTGGCGTTATTGTCAGGCGATCAAAAACAGAAATGTGTCGAGTTTATTATCGCGTACCAAACGATCAGTGATTATCTGGACAATCTGTGCGACCGCAGCACATCGCTTGATCCGCGGGACTTTCGGATGCTCCACGCCTCAATGCAGGATGCGCTGACAGTGGGAGCGGAGCCGCAAAATTATTATCAATTCAGAGAAGAACAGGACGACAGCGGATATTTACATGAACTGGTCAAAACGTGTCAGCGTGTTCTTGGTTCCATTGAGCACTATGACATGATAAAACCGTATCTGCTGGAACTGTGCGGCTATTATTGCGATTTGCAGGTGCATAAGCATGTCATTGAGCACGAGCGTGTTCCGAGGCTTGAGAAGTGGTTTACTCAATATGAATCAGGGCTGCCTGAGATGGAATGGTATGAGTTTTCGGCTTGTGCAGGTTCTACATTAGGCATTTTCTGTCTTGTTGCGTATTCGTTCCAGCCTGATTTTACAGAAAACACCGCTAAAAAAATCCGCAATAGTTATTTTCCTTATATACA
Source organism: Bacillus sp. MSP13 (assembly GCF_000815295.1). Taxonomy (NCBI): domain Bacteria; kingdom Bacillati; phylum Bacillota; class Bacilli; order Caryophanales; family Bacillaceae; genus Bacillus; species Bacillus sp. MSP13. The sequence goes on along the minus strand of NZ_JXAQ01000008.1, from coordinate 108,489 downwards.
AGGCCTTCACATTCTGCTCGATTATTTGATTGATCAGGAGGAAGACTTGCTGGAAGGGGACTTGAATTTCTGCTCGTATTATGAGTCGCATGAAGAAATGATGAAGCGGCTTGAGCATTTTATCCAAAAAGCCGATGAACATTTGCACGGCATTCCGCATGAAAACTTCCATCGTTTAATCAATCGCGGCCTTTTGGGCGTTTATTTGTCAGATGATAAAGTGGCGGGCCAAAAGGAAATGGGGCGGCTCGCGAAGAAGCTGATCAAAGCAAGCGGAAAAACCTCCTTTTTCTTTTATATCAACGGCAGGGCCTACCGAAAATTTCAAAAAATGGCCTGGGTGAAAAACTCAAAGAAAAAAGCTCAAATCATTTGCTGATTTGAGCTTTTTTTTCGATGGCGACAATAAATGGCGGGTCATTTTGCTGATTGATAAATCCATATGTCAGCACACGGGCTGCTTGCTGATCCAAGCTTCGGCAAAAGTCGAGTACATCGTTTTTTTCAGCTTTGCCTTCAGGGTGGCCATGATAGACGACCAGAACAATCAAGCCCTCATCTTTCATAACGCTGAGAAGCTGTTCGATCGCTTTAATGGTTGACTGGCCGTTCGTCGTAACTGATTTTTCACCGCCCGGGAGATAGCCGAGGTTAAACACAGCGGCCGCCACTTTGCCGTGTGTTTCCGGCGAAAGGGATTCAGCGATTTTGTCATGGCTTTTGTGAAATAACGTTGTTCTCGCTTGATATGTCTCGCCAAGCCGTTCCTTCGTATTGGCCACGGCTGATTCTTGGATGTCGAATGCGTACACATGGCCGTTTTCACCGACGAGATCCGCTAAGAACTGCGTATCATGTCCGTTGCCCATCGTGGCATCTACGACGATATCTCCTTCTCCGGCAGCCATTTTCAGCAGTTCTTTGCTGTAAGGAAGGATTTTTTTCAATATCATAAAGCTGATTCCTCCTGAACTCGTTGAAACAACTTTCCTTGATAGCTGCCGCGGTTTTCAAGCTCTTTATGAATGGCGCCGAGCACTTCCCATTTGTTGACGCTCCACATTGGCCCGACCATCAATTCAATCGGCCCGTCACCTGTAATGCGGTGCACGATCATTTCCGGAGGAATGATTTCAAGCTGATCGCAGACGAGCTGGACATATTCATCTTGTGAAAGGAATTCGAGTTTTCCCTTTTCATATTGCTTGACCATCGGCGTGCCTTTCAATAGGTGCAGCAGATGGATTTTAATGCCTTGGACGTCCAAATCTGCGACGGCCTTAGCGGTTTCCATCATCATGTCCCGATCTTCCAACGGCAGTCCGTTAATAATATGCGAGCATACACGTATGCCGTGTTTTCTTAACTTATTGACGCCTTCCACATAGCAGTTAAAATCATGTGCGCGGTTGATGAGAAGAGCAGTCCGTTCATGAACTGTTTGAAGCCCAAGTTCGACCCACAAATATGTGCGTTCGTTCAGTTCCGCCAAATAGTCAACGACATCGTCTGGCAGACAGTCCGGACGTGTGGCGATCGAAATGCCGACCACATCATCAAGCGCGAGGACGGATTCAAATTTCTCACGAAGCACCTCAACCGGGGCGTGCGTGTTTGTGAAAGCCTGGAAATAAGCGATGTACTTGCCGTCCTTCCATTTTTCGTGCATGCGGTTTTTGATGTCGTGAAATTGCGTCATTAAATCATCGGCCCGGTTTCCGGCAAAATCGCCTGAGCCTGCTGCACTGCAAAATGTACAGCCGCCGTGGGCAACGGTGCCGTCCCGATTCGGACAGTCAAAGCCGCCGTCTAGCGCCACTTTAAACACCTTATGGCCGAAATGTTCTCTAAGATGATAATTCAATGTATGATAGCGTTTTTCCGTATTTGAATAAGGAAAAGGATTGTTCTGCATCACAATTCATGTGCCTCCTTGCGTACAATTGCATCCTAAAATTGTAGCACGAAAGAAGATACGGGACAAACTAATCCCATACATAAACGTTATAAGGAACTTGTTTTTTCTTGCTTCACTCTTTGTTTTCTTGGAGATATATCACTGAATAGAGAAAAAATAATTCCAAGTACAAGAATAATGCTGCCAATCTTAAACGTAAAGTTGAAGCTGTCACTGATTTTCTCGTTATAAAGTCCTGCTATTTTGTCCTGAAGAATGATGACTTGCTCTCTTTGCTTTTTAAACGTTTCTTTAACTGTATCTTTGTATGGCTTGGGTGTTTTAGAGAGAAGTTCTTCTTCTTTTTGATTTAGTTCTTTCATTGTTTTTTCCTGGTCAAATGTGTTACTGTCTGACTGGCGCAAATGGGCGATCATTTCTTTTTTGGCCATTTCATCAAATGCAGGATTATCTTCAGTAATTTTTACAGCTTCTTTTGTCGCGGAATCTACATGATGATTGATGCTTGTTGTTAGGACACTAGTAAGAATAGCGATCCCAACTGCTTGTCCTACAGTCCTCATCATATTTAAAATCCCTGATGCGATACCGATTTTTTCTGTGGGAATTAACCGAATTCCTGAACCCATAGCAGGCCCAATGATAAGTCCTAAAGCTAAGCCGGATATACATAGAAGAATGATTACAAATGAAATAGAACTGTCATATCTTATATAACTATAGAAGTAAGTAGATATTGTTAACCCCGTCATACCTAAACAAGAAAATAAAGCGCCTCCTAGTTTATCCGATAACTTTCCAGATAGAACAGAGGTAAACATAGAAGATAAAGCTAAAACAGATACAATTAGACCTGCCTCTAATTCTGTTTTTCCCATTAGATTAGTAAGCAGTAAAGTGATGATAAGAGTTCCACTCGTTAGTCCTAGCCCTTGCATAAAAAGTGTTAATGAACTAAAAGTGAATGTCTTTACCTTTAGCATTGATAAAGGGACCATTGGGTATTTTATTTTTGATTCAATATAGAAGAATAATATAAGTAATAGCATTGATATACTTATAAAAATAAGAAATGTGAAAGATGTCCAGCCTAAATCTGATACTTTAGCAAAACCAAATGTTAAACAGAATAGAGCTCCAGACAAAATGAGCATACCAATATAATCAACTTTTTTATTGGCTGAGTTATCATAGCTTTCCGTTATGAACATAGCAGCAAAAAAGATAGCGATCATGCCTAGAGGAATATTGATGAAAAATATAGATTGCCAATTAAAGTTTTCAGTTAACAATCCGCCGAGAACAGGGCCTAATGTCGCGGCAAGCCCTGAAAAAGCTCCCCAAATTCCAATAATCATTCCTTTTTTTTCTTCGGGCACAATTTCGAGAGCAATTGGCATTGTTACTGGAACAATAAAAGCGGCTGATAAGCCTTGAATGACTCGAACTGCAATCAGCATTTCAATGGATCCACTTATACATGCCAGAAATGATGTGAAAATAAAAAGGCCTAATCCAAATATAAACGCTTTTTTTCTTCCAAAATGATCAGCTAGTTTAGATGCAGCAACTAGCATAACAGCGAATGCTAGTGTATAGCCTGTAGCAACCCAGGCCACTTGAGATAGTGTGCAGGAAAAATCAGATAACATTTCAGGTAGTGCGATGTTTACTATTGTTGTATCCATTACAGAAATAAATGTACCTATCAATAAGGATAGTAATGATAATTGATTTTTAAATTTCATCTTTGCCTCCTAATTAGATGACGATCTAACTATTGTTTTATGTTCATCTAATAATAGTTCAATCTCCTTGTATTTGTCAATCACTCGGAATAACCGTTTGAATCATTTATAATAATATAACTGGGTTCGAAAGGAGTTTTACACATGGAGGTAAAAGTGAATGACGCAGTGTCAGGGTTTTTAGATAAAATATCTGCTTTACTTTTTGTTAAACATGAATCTTTTTATAAGGAATACTGGCAAAAACTAAATGTGAAAGTAGAGGTTGAATATTTTCAAGCATTAGAAGAATTAAAAGGAATTAAAAAAGATTACAGTGATTTTTTGGACTTTTATTTCAATAGTTTTCGTCAGTATGGGGATGTTGTAAACGGCAATATTTTTTGTTTAGCAACAACGTTTTTTAGAATTTCTGATCTTTATGATAAAAACTTTTATGACATTATTCAGATGCTGAGAGAAAGCCCTGAAGAAAAGATAAGGATCAATATCGCCGAGTCACTCTTATACTTAGAGGGACAGTCAAATCGAGGTGAGGAGGGATATGCGGAAACTGAAGAGGAATTTTTTATTTTGCTAAAAAAACTGGCAATTACCAGTGAATCAAAATGGAATGTATTTGAGGTGATAAAGCAGCCAACAGCCTATATACAATCTTTTTGTGAAACATTATTGAAAATCAATGAACAGCTTGATAAAGCTTTATCAAAATTGAGCTCTCAACAGAAAAAGTGGATTGCTCAGTTAAACAAAATGGAAAAGGACCTCCCGATACATATTATTGAGACAATCAAAGGGAAGCATTATTTGGACAATTGTGATGTTTACATCTATCCTATTCTCAATCCTTATACAGCGGTTATTACAAAATCTCGAAATGTAATTTATTTAGGACTAGGATACTCAGCTGATAAATTTTTCATGACCCAACATGATGAACGTATTGATAAAATGAGTACATTTTTAAAATTGCTTTCAGATAATAGCAAATTTAAAATTCTCATGCTCCTGAAAAATAAAAAATTATACGCAAATGAAATAGCTGACATCTTAAAGTTGTCAAACGCAACAATTTCGCACCATATGAGAATATTGGCTCTTCATGGATTGGTTCACACGACAAGAATCCAAAATAGAACTTATTATTATTTAGACGACCAAACCATTCGTTTGATGTTGGACAATTTGTATCATAGCTTGATGGTAAATGATTAATGTTAGGGTATCCAGAAAACCATAATCAATTCGTTTTATGCAAATAAAGAATTGGATTGTTTACCTAGAAAAACTGCTCATGACAATATCTTTGGGAAGCAAACTATAGGTGATTCTTCTTCTTAGGAGGGGTTACTGTGGCAACAAGGCAATCAGTAGATGAACATCTCCAGCAATGTATGCAGGTGTATGATTATGCTGAGGAACAGATAAAAATCGCTTCTAAACAAGAGCATTATAACGATCAAGAATATAGTGAGGCGCAAATGCAGCTTGAAAATGCGGTAAACGCCTTAAACAAGCTGTGGCTGTCGTCAAATGACCAGCAGAGAGAACAGCTGTACAGAATGAGGCTTCAGCTTCAAGCTTTGCAAAATCATATGATCCTGCAGCACCCTCTAGATGTGTAGGAAACGGACCCTTTTGATAAGGGTCCGTTTTTTGTAAAAAAGGATTGACTTTGTATGTCAAAGTGCTTATTGTATTAAGTGTACTAATTGAAGTAATACACTACAAACACTGATGAAAAAGTCATTTATATATGGAAATAAAGGGAGGCAGTTATGAAGCATAAAAAACGAAACAAACGTGACGTGCCAATGCTGATCGCGGCATCTGTGATCGCTTGTTCTGTTTTTCTAGTCCTTGTGATGATCGGTTTTGAATGGCAAAAAAGCATAATCGATTCGTTTTATCTATAAAGGCTCAGATCGTATAGAAAGTAGGGAAGTAAATGATTCAAATCGATCCAAGAAGCTCAACACCTATTTACGAACAAATCATTCAGCAAATGAAAGAGCTTTGTTTGAAAGGGATCATGAAGTCTGGTGATAAGCTTCCTTCTGTCAGAGAATTGGCGACGATCATTATTGCGAATCCGAACACTGTCAGCAAAGCGTACAAAGAGCTTGAACGTGAGGGGATTATCGAAACGCTGCGTGGCAGAGGGACCTATATTTCGGAGCAAGCAAAAACGACTTTGGTTGAAGGGAAGATGACGATGATTAAAGAGCAACTGAAACAGCTCATCATCGATGCCCATTATGCAGGGGTTGAGCTGGAAAAACTGCAGGAATGGATGAAGGAAATCAGCGCTGATGTGAAAGGAGGCCGACGAGAGGATGATTGAATTACGGAAGCTGTCAAAAACGATTGACGGCAATCAAGTATTAAAAGATGTTTCGTTAACGATTGAAAAAGGAGAAATTTTCGGGCTGCTCGGCCGCAATGGTTCAGGCAAAACGACGATGCTTCGCTTAATCCAGCAAATCATTTTCGCAGACAGCGGGACAGTTTTTTTTGACGGCGTAGAAATCAAAAAGCATTCGAAGGTCAAACAGAATATCATCTACATGCCTGTTCAAAATCCTTTTTACGACAAGTATACATATAAGCAGCTTGTCGACATTCTGAGAAGAATATATCCGAAATTTGATGTTACGTATGCGAATGAGCTCATGAATCGATACGAAATTCCGGAATCGAAAAAATACCGCGAGCTGTCGACGGGTTTGAAAAAACAGCTTTCTCTCGTTCTGTCGTTTGCGGCGAGACCGGCATTGATTCTCCTTGATGAACCAACGGACGGAATAGACGCGGTGACAAGACATGATGTACTCCAGCTGATGGTCGATGAAGTGGCGGAGCGTGATACGAGCATCCTGATCACTTCCCACCGCCTTGAAGACATAGAACGGATGTGCAACCGAATTGGTTTTCTCGAAGATAACAGGCTGACGAATGTGATGGATCTTGATGAGCTAAAAGAAGAATACATCAAAATTCAAATGGCGTTTGATACAGATGTCAACTTGGAGATCAGAGAACAAAACATTCCGTTGCTCGATCAGGCCGGCGTGTTTTATACGGTGCTGATTCCGAAAAGCGACGAGGAGAAAAAGAGCTTTTTGAGAGAGCTGAAGCCAAAAGTATGGAATGAGCTTCCTGTCAACTTAGAAGAAGTGTTTATTGCGAAGTTTGGAGGGAAGCGGAGATGGTAGACCGTGGTCTCCTCTATCGAGAGTGGAAACAGAATCAAGTGGTGATTTTGCTAAGTATTGTCTTTTTAGTGCTGGCAAATCCGCTCACTATTGTGAATACGTATTTGTCTTACCAAGGGTGTCTTGCGCATCAAGACCCGCAATATTGTGATTTTATTGTCAATTACAAAATAAGCAATCTGATAGATATCAACTGGTTGCCGGGTGTCATCTTGGCGGTCTGTTTTCTGGGAATGGAGCGTTCGAAAGGCACCATGGATTTTATACTAAGCCTTCCGTATAACAGAATCCAAATTTTTCAAACGAAATTTTGGTTAGGCGGTTTTGTGATTGTATTATCGCAATTGATTGGCTTTTTGCTGGCATGGCTGCTGATTCTAGTTTATCAACCTGAGCATGTCTACTTTTTCGAGCACAGCAGCGTTGGAGTGATCGTGATTAGCTTTATGGCCTACTCATTAGTGATGGCCGCCGGAGCGATAACTGGAAATGCTTTTGCCCAACTGTTAACAGCGTTTTCTGCAGCTATCTTGCCGTATTTAATTGTTGCATTGCCGCTCGCCAATTTAGAGATCGTTTTTAATTTCCATATATACGAATTTTTCTCTTCCGTAGAAGGTTATTATGAGATGGAAAACAAACTTATGTATCTATTGCCTATGGTTTTTGTTGGGGATGACTGGCTTTCCGATAACAGATATATTTTATTGATTCCGGCTGCCATGAGCATTCTGTTTTACTTGGTTGGTTATATAAGCTTCAAAAAGCATCCAAGTGAGCGAAACGGACACTTTTTCCTTTGGAACAGATTAGACCGTCCTGTACAAATTCTGGTGATGGCTTTCGGCATCCTTGGATTTGGTTTATTTGGATATTCTACCGGACATTCCATTATTGGTTATATTTTTGGAATGATCATTGGAGCTGTAGTTGGATTCTTTGTGAGCTATTTCTCTATTTATAAGAAAACAAAATATTAAGAAATACTTTCGGTTTGGAGGGAAGTGATGTGCCGGATTCCGGGTTGTTTTATAAAGAGTGGAAGCAAAATAAAGCGCTGCTACTCATGATTTTTTTTGTATTTATGCTTAGCAATCCTTTTACTATTTTAGAGACGTACATTTCATATCAAGGCTGCGTTGCTCATCAGAACGATTGGAGCGGATCCTGTGTATTTACGATTAACTATTTAAACGGCACATTTATCTCATTGTTTTGGATTTGGGGTGTCGTTTTGGCGGTCAGCCAGCTTGGGATTGAACGAAGCAAGAGCTTGTTTGATTTTACATTAAGCCTTCCCTATACACGCGGGCAGATATTTAACGCGAAGTTTCTCACCGGCGGAATGGTGATTGTGATGCCGCAGCTCGTAGGTTATCTTTTATCTGTTTTGATGCTGGTGCTTTTGAAGCCTGACCAGGCTGTTTATTTTCATCACTACAGCTTGGGAATGATCATTGTCAGCATGTTGGCATATTCTTTGGTTATGGCTGGCGGAGCGCTGACAGGCCATATTTTTGCACAGCTTTTGGTTTCATTTACCGCTACTATTTTACCTTTTTTATTCATTACTTTGCCTGCGATGAATATCGATATCCTTTTTGGAAGGAATGCGGCATTTTTAGACTTCCCTATACCAGAATGGATAAAGTATATATTTCCCATTACGTATGTTGTTCCAAACTGGGTTGATGATTCACCATATTATTTAGTGATTCCGGCTGTTATGAGCATGATTCTCTACATCATCGGGTACATCAGCTTCGTCAAACTGTCTAATGAACGTAATGGATATTTCTTTTTGTGGAAAGCATTGGATCGCCCGGTGCAAGTGATCGTCATTATTATTGGCATTTTAGGCTTCGGCTGTTTTGGATACGCAGTAAGCGAGAGCTTTGCCGGCTACCTATTTGGCATGGCTGCAGGTGCTGTGATCGGTTTCTTCATCAGTTATTTTGCGATTTATAAAAAAACAAAACATGTGTAAGGGAGAGAGAAAATATGATTGATGTTCAGCATATCGACCATTCTTTCACGATCGGTAAAAAGGGCCGTGAGAATGAAGTTCCAGTATTAAAGGATGTGTCATTAAGCGTGGCCAAAGGTGAAATCGCCTGTATTGTCGGGCGAAGCGGTTCAGGAAAATCAACGCTTTTGAATTTAATTTCCGGCTACATATCGCCGACGAAAGGGCGGATTGTCATTAATGGCACTGATGTGACGGGCTTTAATGAAAAGGAATGGGCTCAGTTCCGCCTTGAACATTTTGGGTTCATTTTTCAAAGCTTTCAGCTTATTCCGGGGCTAACGACGTATGAGAATGTTGAAATGCCGCTGGCGTTAAAAGGGATCAAACCGTCTGAGCGCAAGCAAAAGGTGCAGGACATGCTGAAACGCGTCGGTCTGGAAAATCACGCCGCTCATTATCCGAATGAACTGTCAGGCGGCCAGCAGCAGCGTGTCAGTATTGCGCGGGCATTGATTTTAAACCCATCTATCATTTTAGCCGATGAGCCGACGGGAAGCCTCGATTCAGAAACGGAGCAGGAAGTATTGGATTTGATTCAGCAGCTGAACCGCGAGCGGGGCATTACATTTGTGATCATCACCCACGATGATGAAGTCGCTTCTATCGGACATTCAAAATTTCAGCTTCATGACGGTGTGTTAAAAGGGGGAATTACTGTTGAGGTTTAAGGATCAGGTTCATTTTATCAGAAGAAATATGAAGAAAAACAGGCTCCGCGTCTTTATGACCATTCTTGCGACAACAATGGCGTGTGCGTTTTTGGTTGTGCTCTCGTCGGTTGGATTCGGGATTCAAAAGACGATTACGGATATGACGATGAGCCAGCAGGTTGTAACGGAAATCCGGGTGTACGGAAAATCAGATGGGAAAGACGTTAAAAAAGCTGATTTAGAGAAATATGATAACGTAAAAGCAGTAGTGGAAAGAACGACGGTAAATGAACCAATTGAAGTGAAGCTTGGGGATCGAACTAATTCAAATTCTACTTTGGTTTTTACAAATATGGATGATGAATTAAAGTCGAATATGGAGCTGGAGAAAGGACGTACGGCAAAATCAGAAAATGAAATCGTAGTAGGATATAATTTTGCTAAGTATTTATGGACGAAAAAAGAGTCCGAAGATTATGAAAAAGAGCTTAGCAAAACTCAAGTGAATTATGATGAGATCAAAGAACCTAAAGGGTTTACAAAAGAAGCGCTGAACAAAACGATTCAACTTAATGTCTCCAAAACAAACGCAGAAACCGGCAAAGTTGAGGGAGAAAAGTCGTATGATTTTAAAATTGTCGGCATCACAAGAAAACCAAATACAGATTTTCAAGAAGACAACAGCATTTATGTAAGCAATAGCTTTAAGGGTGATTTTTCAAAGTTTCTTGATATGTCAAAAGACAGCACCTCTGTTGAAAAGAGCATAAATGTGTATGCTGATAAATTTGAACATGTTGAGCAGCTGTCAAATGATTTAATGGATGACGGTTATCAGGTGATTTCCGTGACAACGCAGTTAAAAGGAGCCAACACCTTCTTCATGGTCTTCAAAATCGGCTTGATCTTTGTCGGATGTATCGCTGTTATTATTTCAGCAATCGGCATTTTTAACACGATGACGATGGCAGTTACTGAAAGGACGCAGGAGATCGGGATTATGAAAGCGATTGGGGCAAGTCCGTCCATCATTCGCCGAATGTTCTTGATGGAAAGCGCGTATATCGGAATTTTAGGCTGTGTGATTGGGATTATCATTTCTTACGGCGTAAGCTTCCTTGTCAACCTGGCTGTTCCAATGATACTCGCGGCGACAAGCGGAAGCGATGCGGGCGATTTGAATTACACATTCTCCTACATCCCGGCCAGCCTTGTGATCATCGCAGTTGTGATTTGCGGAGGGGTAGCGGTGATTTCCGGGATGAACCCGGCGAGAAAAGCGACCAAAACCAACGTGCTGACAGCGTTAAGAAGAGAATTATAAGATGTGTGAGCCGGCTGAGACAGCCGGTTTTCTCTATAGCGCATGATGGTTTTTTGCTATACACTTGATAAAAAAGGAAAAAGTGCGGTGAGTCGATTGTTTACATTATTGCTGATTGAAGATGATGAATCGCTGTTTTATGAAATGAAGGATCGTTTAACGGGATGGTCCTATGATGTATATGGCATACAGGATTTCGGCCAAGTACTCCAGGAATTTGCGGCGGTTAAGCCTGATTGTGTCATTATTGATGTCCAGCTGCCTAAATTTGACGGGTTTCATTGGTGCCGGCTGATCCGCTCCCGGTCAAATGTTCCGATTCTTTTCCTATCGTCTCGTGACCATCCTGCTGATATGGTGATGTCGATGTCGCTCGGAGCCGATGACTTTATTCAAAAGCCGTTTCATTTTGACGTGCTGATTGCGAAAATCCAAGCGATTTTTCGGCGCGTGTATCATTATAATACGGAGCCAAGCGCGGTCAAAACATGGTGCGGAGCTGCCGTAGACGCAGAGCAGAACCTCGTCAGCAATGACAAAGGCTCTGTTGAACTGACGAAAAACGAAATGTTCATTCTGAAACAGTTAATAGAACAAAAAAACAAGATTGTCAGCCGGGAAGAGCTGATCAGAAGTTTGTGGAATGATGAGCGTTTTGTCAGTGATAATACGCTGACGGTCAATGTCAATCGCCTGCGGAAAAAACTGGACGCCCTGCAGCTCGGCACCCATATCGAGACGAAAGTCGGCCAAGGCTACATGGCGAAGGAAGAGGATCAATTCTATGATGAAAGCATTCCTCACTGAAAGGCGAAGCTGGATTGCCGCGTTTTTATTCCAGCAGGTTTTGCTATTGTTCGTTGCTTTTGTGGATCCCTCCATTTCATTTCAAAATGTTCTTTATATGGTGTATTTGTCTATCTTGTTTTTTATCATCTTCCTTTGGTTCCGCTATTGGAAAGAGACGGCGTTTTATAAAAGCTTGAAGACGTGGGAGAACAATCTTGATGTGACAGCGATAAATGAACCGGAAACGCCGTTTGAATCAATGGTTGAACGAAGCATTACCGGACAAACGGAGCATTTGAAACAAACCGCTGCCCGGCATCGCTTGGCATTAGAAAATGAAAAAGATGAGCTGATGGCATGGATTCACGAGGTCAAAACTCCATTAACAGCGATGCATTTACTCATCGATAGAATGGAAGACCATGATTTGAAATCCCAGCTGTCATATGAATGGCTGCGTATTCACCTGCTTCTTGACCAGCAGCTTCATCAAAAGCGCATGTCATTTATTGAAAATGATCTGTCTGTAGAATGCATTCAGCTTCAGCCTATCCTTTTTAAGGAAATCAAAGATTTACAGTCGTGGTGTATCCAAAAAGGGATCGGCTTTGACATTCAGCTGGAGGCTGAGGAAGTGCTGAGCGACGCAAAATGGCTGGCGTTTATCATTAGGCAGCTGCTGACAAACGCGGTGAAATACAGCGGAGCCTCCGACATTGAAATCAAAAGCGTTCAAAAAGGGGAACGGACACAGCTTGAAGTGAGGGACTTTGGCAGGGGCATTGATCTCAAAGATGTGCCCCGCATTTTTGATAAAGGATTTACATCCACGACGGACCACCATGATCAAGGGTCCACTGGCATGGGGCTGTACTTGGCGAAAAAAGCCGCGGCCCCGTTAATGATCCATATTGATGTGCGTTCGGAGTCCGGTGCGGGAACGGTTTTTACATTAACTTTCCCCCAACGGAATCAATTTGAACGAGTCATAGGCGTGTGACGAAAATGTCACATGCTTTTCTTTTTTGTTCGCCATATCGAAGGAAAAGCCCGGCAATCCTTTTTATAATGAGAGTATCCAATATAAAGGAGATTATAGGAATGATGATCTTACAAGCGAATAAAATTCGAAAAAGCTATGGAAACAAGCTGAATAAACAAGAAGTGCTCAAAGGCATTGATATTCATATTCAAAAAGGTGAATTTGTCAGTATTATGGGGGCGTCAGGTTCTGGGAAAACCACCTTGCTCAATGTTCTGTCCTCCATTGATCAGGTCAGTGACGGGACCATTCATATTAACGGAAATGAGATGACGTCAATGAAGGAAAAGCAGCTGGCTGAATTCAGAAAACAACATTTAGGCTTTATCTTTCAAGATTACAATCTGCTGGATACGTTGACAGTAAAAGAGAATATCCTCCTGCCGTTGTCGATTACAAAAATGCCAAAAAGCGAAGCCGTTCGCAAGTTCGAAGAGGTGGCGAAAGAGCTGGGCATTTATGAGCTCCGTGATAAGTACCCAAATGAAATTTCCGGCGGCCAGAAGCAGCGCACATCTGCCGCGAGAGCGTTTATTCATGAACCGAGCATTATTTTCGCAGATGAGCCGACGGGCGCGCTTGATTCAAAGTCAGCTTCTGATCTATTAAACAAGTTAAGCCAGCTCAATCAGAAACGCAACGCTACGATTATCATGGTCACTCATGATCCTGTCGCCGCCAGCTACTGCGGAAGAGTGATTTTTATGAAGGACGGGCAAATGTATACACAGTTAAATAAAGGAGGCCAAGACAGACAAACGTTTTTCCAGGACATCATGAAAACGCAAGGCGTGTTAGGCGGGGTGCAGCATGAACATTAATCAGCTCATCCTAAGAAATTTGAAAAAGAATCTCCGCAATTACTATTTGTATGTGTTTGCGCTGATCTTTAGCGTGGCGCTTTATTTCGCCTTTGTCACACTCCAGTATGACCCTGCGATTAATGAAGTAAAGGCTTCAATCAAGGGAGCCGCGGCCATTAAAACCGCTTCGATGTTGCTTGTGTTCGTGGTGGCGATTTTCATTTTATATGCCAATACGATTTTTATTAAGAGACGGAGTAAAGAAATCGGGCTGTTTCAATTAATTGGAATGACCAAACATAAAATCTTTCGGATCTTAAGTGCGGAAAATATGATGCTGTATTTCGGTTCCTTAGCGATCGGGGTATTGGCCGGATTTTCGATATCAAAGCTAGTCCTGATGATTCTGTTTAAAATTGTCGATGTCAAAGCCGATGCGAAACTCCATTTTTCCGGGCAAGCCTTGATCCAAACGATCATTGTGTTCTGCGGCATTTACCTTTTGATTATGATCATGAATTATACGTTTATCAAAAAACAAAGTATTTTATCTTTGTTTAAAGTGACCTCTTCGACTGAAGATCAAGTGAAGAGAATATCATTTTTCCAGATGCTGATCGGCGCTTTAGGCATCGTGCTGATTTTGACGGGATACTATGTGTCTTCTGAGCTGTTTGGCGGTAAATTTAAGACCATGAATGAACTGTTCGGCGCGATGAGCTTTATTCTGGGGGCCGTCATTGTCGGAACGTTCCTCTTTTATAAAGGCTCGGTGACCTTTATCTCGAATATCATCCGAAAAAGCAAGGGCGGCTACTTAAATATCTCTGAAGTTCTGTCACTGTCATCGATCATGTTCAGAATGAAATCAAACGCGCTGCTATTGACAATTATTACAACCGTTTCAGCGCTCGCCATTGGGCTGCTCTCACTTGCTTATATTTCGTATTACTCAGCCGAAAAGACCGCTGAACAAAATGTGGCCGCTGATTTTTCATTCATGAATGAGAAAGATGCCAAAACATTTGAAAGCAGTTTGAATGAACGCAACATTTCATATGTGAAGAAAGAAACCCCTTTCCTACAAGCGAATGTCGACATTGCAAATATAATGGATGGAGACCCGAAGGAGCTGCAGAGTGATCCCCATAATATGCAGCTTGCGGTTGTGAGTGACAAAGAGGCGGAACAGGTCGATGTGCCAGAAGGGGAAGCCTTTTTATCCGGATATAACGATCTTCTGCAAAAAATCATGGGATTAAAAGATTCAGGCAGCATGAAAGTGAAAAGCAAGCATAAGACGACATCTCTACAATACAAAGGGTTAAGAAAAGAGTTTCTTCTCTCCTTTCCGTTTACAAGCGGGGGATTGCCCGCTGTCATAGTGGATGACAGCCTGTTTCAATATCTGAACAAAAATAAAGATCCCCGTATTCAGCTGGCGCAATCTGAATGTATTGCCATCAATGTCAAGCATGAAGACCAGCTGGAAAAAGCGAATGAGCTATTTCAAAAGGTGAACAAAAAAGACCAGCATTTATCAAGGCTGGATGCAAGCATCGCGCAAAAATCACTATTTGGTATCGTGATGTTCATCGTTGGCTTCTTAGGATTAACGTTTCTGATTACATCTGGCTGTATCCTTTATTTTAAACAAATGGGTGAGAGTGAAGATGAAAAACCAAATTATACGATTTTGAGAAAACTCGGGTTTACGCAAGGTGATCTGATGAAGGGGATACGCATCAAACAAATGTACAACTTCGGCATTCCGCTTGTTGTCGGCCTCTTCCACAGCTACTTTGCCGTTCAATCCGGCTGGTTCTTATTCGGATCAGAGGTGTGGGCGCCGATGATTCTGGTGATGGTGTTATACACCGCGCTCTACTCCATTTTTGGTTTTCTGTCCGTTCTTTATTATAAGAAAGTGATTAAATCGTCGTTGTGAAACAGGAAAAGCTCCAGAGGTTCTGGAGCTTCAGATTGTTGACAAAATCCTAAAACGGTTTTCGTTTTGGGATTTTGTCATCTTTACTCCTCCTTTTTCTATTTATTGTCCATTTTTCAAACCATATTTGTTAGATTTTTTCACGCTCATCAGTTGAAAAAAATGAGATAGACAGCTAGAATAAATGTGCTATGATTACTCGATTCGTACGGAGCCGTTTTAGGTTTCGTTTTTTTCATGAGCTTTTTTAGGCGAGAAAGGGGGATGAGTATGCCGCGTGCTCTTAAAATTTTAGTCATTGGAATGTTTATTAATGTGACGGGTGCTTCTTTTTTATGGCCGCTTAATACGATTTATATCCATAATCATTTAGGAAAGTCATTAACAGTAGCCGGGCTTGTTTTGATGCTGAATTCAGGCGCCAGTGTGGCTGGGAATTTAAGCGGCGGTTTTTTGTTTGATAAAATCGGCGGCTTTAAATCGATTATGCTTGGAATTGCGATTACGTTAGCAAGCCTGATGGGCCTTGTCTTTTTTCATGAGTGGCCGGCTTACATTGTGCTGCTGACGATTGTGGGTTTTGGTTCCGGTGTTGTTTTTCCGGCCAGCTACGCAATGGCTGGATCGGTGTGGCCTGAAGGGGGAAGAAAGGCGTTTAATGCGATTTATGTCGCGCAAAACGCGGGTGTGGCTGTCGGCTCAGCGCTTGGCGGTGTCGTGGCTTCTTTCTCGTTTTCATATGTATTTTTGGCGAATGCTGCATTGTATCTGGCCTTTTTCTTTATCGTATATTTCGGATTTCGAAACATTCAGACGAAGGATGCGTCCCAAACGTCTGTGCTTGACTATGATGCTGTGAACAGCAAAGCGAAATTTGCCGCGCTCATCATATTAAGCAGCGGGTATGTACTCGGATGGCTGGCTTATTCTCAGTGGTCAACGACCATTGCTTCGTATACGCAAAGCATTGGAATCTCTCTTTCCTTATACAGTGTGCTGTGGACGGTTAACGGAATGTTAATTGTGTTTGGCCAGCCGCTTGTCAGTTTTGTGGTGAAAAAATGGGCGGAGTCGCTGAAAACGCAAATGGTCATCGGATTTATCATTTTTATTGTATCCTTCAGTATGCTGCTGACGGCAAAACACTTCCCGATGTTTCTGGCTGCAATGGTGATCCTGACCATCGGGGAAATGCTTGTCTGGCCTGCGGTGCCGACGATTGCCAACCAGCTTGCCCCTAAAGGAAAGGAAGGATTTTATCAAGGCTTTGTCAACAGCGCGGCGACAGGCGGCAGAATGATTGGTCCGTTGTTCGGCGGTATGCTTGTCGATCACTTCGGCATTCAAGCTCTTGTGTTATCTCTTTTGGTTTTGCTGTTGATCAGTATTGCCACCACGCTTTTGTATGACAAACGAATAAAATCGGCTAAAGAAACAAATAAGCAAGCATCAATCTCTTCATAATAAAAGATCCCGCTGGATGAGCGGGATCTTTTTACATAATCGGAAGCACGCTAACGGCATCCTTTACATTTGAGTATGTTTGCAGTGATGAAAAATTGACATCCAGTTTATTCATTTTTATGGCCAATTCGGGTTTAATGCCTGTAATGATTAATTCGGTTCCGGTCAATTTCAGCAAATGGCTCAGCTTGAAAATCTGATCGGCGGTTTGTTCATTTACTTGGGCCAGCCCTGATAAATCAATGATCAAATAATCATCTTTGGATGTTGATAAGATATTCGTCAATGTGCAAACGATGGAATTAAATCGTTCCTCCGTCAGGTTGCCGACTAGCGGAAGAGCCGAAATGCCGTTGCGAATCGGGACAATAGGCGTTGAAAGTGCAGTGATTTCTGTGAGGGAATCCTCGAGAAGCTTCTCATACTCTTTTTGCCGGGTGATGTCTTTTTGAATGCCGACAAAATAGGTCTTGCCTTCAATTTCTAGCGGGTCAATATTCAATTCATTCCAGAACATCGTCCCGTCTTTTTTGTAGTTTTGGATTTGGACGGTAACCGGCTCTTTATTTAGTAAAGCGGTTCTAATGTTTTTTACTTCAGCGGGGCTTGTATGTTTCCCCTGTAAGAAGCGGCAGTTCTTTCCTAAAATCTCATCGGCCTCATAGCCGGTCATTTGAACAAAGCCTTGGTTTACGTAGACAATCGGATTATCTTCAAGTGCGGGATCTGTAATGACCACACCGACTCGCGCGTGATCAAGCGCTTTTTTGATGACCTCCAGCTGTCCTTGTATTCCAAATGATTGAAAACTAGCCATATAATTCCCCCTTAGGCTGCCAGCTAACTGTGCGAAAGCCTGATATTCCCCTTTTTTAATGAATTCTACAGTAACCGTAGCACAACACATGTTCTGATTCAAGCAAGCGCAGTTTGTTGTTTGTCATCAAGGCTTGTCCTCGTATACACTAAAAATAAGAACAGAAATTGAACATATGAACGGAAGCAGCTAAATGAGTGACTAGGTCAATGTCACTGGGTGAAAAATGAATCTAATGCATCAAGCTTACCGATCATGTGTTCACATATAATGGAAGAAACAAGCTTTTTTCAGATTTGCCAGTATGTAGATATCGAAAATCATCGGAATCGTTTAAGGGGGCTGGATGGCCTGAAGTCGCTTTACGAAATAAGGGCTTTAGGAAGGTGATGATGAAGATGCTGCATCAGGTACTCATTGCTTGTGTAATTGGAGGAATTATGGGGATTCTCGGTCATGTGAAAAAGAGAGGCAGGCTGGAGAAGCCCAGAATGACGAAGCGGTTTATCTATCTTGGATTTTTGGAAGATTGGTTTATCGGAATGACGGCTTCCATTTTACTTGTATTATCCGCTGACCCCGATTCAGGAATTCAACTTGTCATCTTATCCATTATCTCAGGCTACGGCGGTGAAGCTGTTCTCAGAAGTTTTGACTTTGTGAGAGAACTGAACAGCGGCGGCGAATCGGCCGAGTCCAAACGTCAAACCAAAACTCCACCCGAATAATTGTCCTCAATCTTCGCCCGTTCAGGGTACATTCCCATTGTATACAAACCTGCTTGCACTTATGAACAGAATTCTATAAAATACAGTTAAGATTACGGTTGCGATAAGAACAATGAAGAGGAGCAGTAAGAAGCAGATATTGTTGCAGAGAGTTGACGGCTGGTGAAAGTCAATCAAATTTGTTTCCGAACTCACCTCAGAGTTGCAGCGGTGAAAAGCCGCTGACGCATAACTGCGTTAAAAGTATCAAGTGAGTGCGGCGTATGCCGCGCTAACGAGGGTGGTACCGCGGGAAAACGAAAGTCTCTCGTCCCTTTTAGGGATGAGGGAGTTTTTTTTAGTTTGGGAATATTCTGAATATAATTCTCTCCTTCCCGTCAATACTTGAACCATAAACGCCGTATTCAATCAGAAGGAGGTTTTTACTTTGAGTTTTCAGCACAAAGAGATAGAAAAGAAATGGCAGACATACTGGCTTGAAAACAAAACATTTGCCACTCTTGATCATAATGAAAAACAAAAATTTTACGCGCTGGACATGTTTCCTTATCCGTCTGGAGCGGGTTTGCACGTCGGCCATCCTGAAGGTTATACAGCCACGGATATCCTGTCTCGTCTGAAGCGCATGCAGGGCTATGATGTCCTTCATCCAATGGGCTGGGACGCATTCGGCTTGCCGGCTGAACAGTACGCGCTCGACACAGGGAACGATCCCGCTGTATTTACGAAGCAGAATATCGATAATTTCCGCCGCCAAATTCAGTCGCTTGGTTTCTCATATGACTGGGATCGTGAAATCAATACGACTGATCCTGAATACTATAAATGGACACAATGGATTTTCTTAAAGCTGTACGAAAAAGGCCTTGCTTATGTTGACGAAGTGCCTGTCAACTGGTGTCCTGCCCTCGGTACGGTTCTTGCCAACGAAGAAGTCATTGACGGCAAGAGCGAACGGGGAGGCCACCCGGTAGAGAGACGCCCGATGAAGCAGTGGATGCTGAAAATTACCGCTTATGCGGACAGGCTTCTTGAAGACTTGGAAGAGCTTGATTGGCCGGAAAGCATCAAAGATATGCAGCGCAACTGGATCGGCCGTTCAGAAGGCGCGCACGTTCATTTTGCTGTAGATGGATATGATGAGTCCTTTACGGTGTTTACGACTAGACCAGATACGCTGTTTGGCGCTACATACACTGTACTTGCCCCGGAACATGCGTTGGTGGAAACCATCACAACGGCTGATCAAAAAGAAGCTGTCGAAGCATATGTCAAAGACATTCAATCAAAAAGTGATTTGGAGCGGACTGATCTTGCGAAAACAAAGACAGGCGTTTTCACGGGAGCTTATGCGATCAATCCTGTAAACGGAGAAAAATTGCCGGTCTGGATTGCCGATTACGTTCTTGCGTCTTACGGAACAGGTGCTGTTATGGCGGTTCCTGGGCACGATGAGCGTGATTTTGAATTCGCCAAAACGTTCGGCCTTCCGGTGAAGGAAGTTGTGAAAGGCGGAAATGTTGAGGAAGCAGCGTACACTGGCGACGGCGAGCATGTGAACTCTGATTTTCTGAACGGCCTTAACAAGCAGGAAGCGATTGAAAAAATAATCGCTTGGCTGGAAGAAACGAAAAACGGCGAGAAGAAAGTGACGTACCGTCTGCGTGACTGGCTCTTCAGCCGCCAGCGTTATTGGGGCGAGCCGATTCCGGTCATTCATTGGGAAGACGGGACATCAACGGCTGTGCCGGAAGAGGAGCTGCCGCTGATTTTGCCGAAAACGGATGAAATCAAACCGAGCGGAACAGGTGAATCACCGCTTGCGAACATAAAAGAGTGGGTGGAAGTCACAGACCCTGAGACTGGAAAAAAAGGTAGAAGAGAAACGAACACAATGCCGCAATGGGCGGGAAGCTGCTGGTATTTCTTGCGCTATATTGATCCGCACAACCCGGATCAGCTGGCATCACCAGAGAAATTGGAAAAATGGCTTCCGGTTGATATGTATATCGGCGGTGCAGAGCATGCCGTGCTTCACCTTCTGTATGCCCGCTTCTGGCATAAGTTCCTTTATGATATCGGTGTAGTGCCGACGAAAGAACCGTTCCAAAAGCTGTACAACCAAGGAATGATTCTCGGCGAAAACAACGAAAAAATGAGTAAATCTAAAGGGAACGTTGTCAACCCTGACGACATCGTTGCTTCTCACGGCGCTGATACACTAAGATTGTACGAAATGTTCATGGGACCGCTTGATGCTTCAATCGCTTGGTCTGAATCAGGATTAGACGGCGCGCGCCGCTTCCTTGACCGTGTATGGCGCCTGTTTGTCGAAGAAAGCGGTGAGCTTAATGGCAAGATCGTTAAAAGCGCAGGTGAAACATTAGAGCGCGTGTATCATGAAACGGTCATGAAAGTTACAGATCATTACGAAGGCCTTCGTTTCAATACGGGTATTTCCCAGCTGATGGTCTTTATTAACGAAGCTTATAAAGCGTCAGCGCTGCCAAAAGAATATATGGAAGGCTTCGTAAAGCTTCTTTCGCCAATCGCGCCTCACTTAGCGGAAGAGCTTTGGGAGAAGCTTGGCCATTCCGGTACGATTGCGTACGAAGCTTGGCCTGTATATGATGAAACAAAACTTGTGGATGATGAAGTTGAAATCGTTGTTCAGCTGAACGGAAAAGTAAAAGCGAAATTACAGGTTCCTGCCGATGCGACGAAAGAACAGCTGGAACAGCTTGCTCAAGCAGATGAAAAGGTCCAAGAGCAGCTTGAAGGCAAAACGGTTCGAAAAATCATCGCGGTGCCTGGCAAGCTAGTCAATATTGTGGCAAACTAAGCCTGAGAAAAAATCCCCTTTGCCAAAAGGGGGTTTTTTCATCAGTCTCTAAATAGCAATCGCCCGGCTGACTTTGCTATACTGAACATGACCATTGTGAATAGGAGTGTTTTCTTTGGAAATAAAAGAAATCAGCACAGCCGCTTTAAAAGAAAAAATTGAGGCGGACGAAGAATTATATTTGATTGATGTCAGAGAAGATGAAGAGGTGGCGGAAGGCATGATCCCGCAAGCCGTTCATATTCGCATGGGGGATATTCCTGAAAAAATGGACACCCTTGATAAAGACAAAGAGTACGTGTTTATCTGCCGCTCAGGAATGCGCAGCATGAATGTCTGCAGGTACTTGGATGAGCAGGGCTTTAAAACCGTCAACGTTGAAGGCGGCATGATGGCCTGGGAAGGCGAAACAAAGCCAAAAAACTAGGGGAGAACGGTCCCCTAGTTTTTTATTTATATTCCGGAATCCAATCGCCGTGTGCCGCGAATAAATCGTCACACATGGAGATGATGTCATTCATGGAAAGCTCCGCGCTTGTATGCGGATCAAGCATTGCGGCTTGGTAAACCGCTTCTTTTTTACGTGTGACAGCGGCTTCAATTGTCATCAGCTGTGTATTAATATTCGTCCGGTTTAAGGCTGCAAGCTGCTCAGGCAGTTCTCCGGCGAAGCACGGAGTGATTTTTTTTCTGTCGGCGACGCATGTCACTTCCACAACCGCTTTGGAAGGAAGATTGGTGATGAGTCCCGTATTCAAAACGTTTCCTCCGAAAGTGAACGGCTCGTTCGTTTCCATTGCTTCTATTATTCTTGAACCATATTCCTTTGAGCGTTCGTGCGTAAGGTTTTTATTATTGACGATATCATCCCGCATTTTCTCCCAATGTTGAATCTGTTTGACGCACCTTCTCGGATATTCGTCGAGCGGGATTTGCAGCTCGCTGATCAGCTCGGGATAGTTCCGCTTAATAAAATATGGATGGTACTCTGCGTTGTGTTCGGACGATTCCGTCACATAATAGCCGAACTTATCCATCAATTCAAACCGCACCATATCACGATGCTTTGTTTTTTGTTTTTCCTTCGCTCTCCTTTTGATTTCCGGATAGAGATCTGCGCCGTCTTTTTTGACCTCTAGAAGCCAAGCCATATGATTGATGCCTGCGATGCGCTCCTCGATTCCGTCATGCGCCATTCCGAGTGATTTGAACAAATCCTTCGTACACACTTGAACACTGTGGCAGAGCCCAATGGTTTTGATATTCGTATAGCGGAGCATGGCGCCTGTAAGTGAGGCCATTGGATTTGTATAATTTAAAAACCACGCATCCGGGCACATGTCCTCCATATCTTTTGCGATATCAAATAAGACCGGAATGGTTCTGAGTGACCTGAAGATTCCGCCGATGCCGACTGTGTCGGCGATCGTCTGTCGCAGCCCGTATCGTTTAGGAATGTCGAAATCTATGACTGTGCTCGGTTTATATCCTCCAACTTGAATCGCATTGATGACGTAGCTTGCGTTCTGCAAGGCGAGTTTTCTGTCATCATAGTTATTGATCGCCACGCTTGGGTTATAGCGGTCTCTCAGATTTTCGAGCATGAGCTGTGATTCCTGCAGGCGTTTCGGATCAATGTCGTAAAGGGCGAATTCAAATCCATTCAGCGCTTCTGTTAACA
Source organism: Bacillus sp. MSP13 (assembly GCF_000815295.1). Classification (NCBI taxonomy): domain Bacteria; kingdom Bacillati; phylum Bacillota; class Bacilli; order Caryophanales; family Bacillaceae; genus Bacillus; species Bacillus sp. MSP13. Next base: position 85,491 of record NZ_JXAQ01000008.1, on the reverse strand, counting down.
AGCAGTCTCCCAAAACATTCTTGGCAAAAATAGTGCTCCCTGCACCGATAAATGTAATCTTTTTCATACTGATTCCTCCTCAAGCGTTATCCTTTTACTGCTCCGGATGACAGGCCGGCAATAAAGTATTTTTGCAGCGCCAAAAACAGAATAACCATCGGGAGCATCGACATTAGCGCGGCTGCGGCAACTAAATGCAGATTGTTGGCGTTTTCTCCGAAAAACCCTGCCATGGCTACTGTTAATGTTTGAACCTTTTGATCTTGTAAAAAGAAAATCGCAAATTGATAGTCGTTCCAAATGAAGACACAGGAAATAATACAGATGGTCGCGGTGATGGGTTTCAGCAGAGGAAACACAATCGTAAAAAAGATTTTCAGCATGCCTGCGCCATCCATTCTTGCGGCTTCTTCAAGCTCTTTCGGAATGGTCGAACGGATGAAGCCAGAATACAAGAATACCGTTAATGGCATATAAGCCGCTGTATTGATCAAAATGGCGATGGCGTGGGTATTGACCATTCCGGCATCCACCACCATTCGGTACAGAGGCACCATCGATGTTAATGGAGGGATGATCATGATGGAAATCAGCAAGACGAAAACGGCTCTATTCAGCTTCGTTTCCCGCCGGGCAAGCGGGTAGGCGGCAAGAGAGCCGAATATTATTAACAGCAAGGCAGAAAAACCTGTGATGATGATGGTGTTCATAAAAGAGTTTGCTAACGAAGCGCGCTCCCACGCTTCTGAAAAATTGTGAAAGGAGATGTCAGCTGGAAACAGCCATTTTGAACTGTAGTCTCCTTTTGCTTTTAATGAAGTAGTCAGCAGGATGTAAAAAGGAATAAAATGCGCACAGGCCACTATGGCGGCAAGAATCGTAATCATCCGCCATTTTTTTGAACGGACTGCATTCATGACATTTCCGTCTCCTTTCTTTTAAAGTACGCAAGCGCGCAGAAACTGATGATCAAAATGACAAATGCCATAAATATGCCTTGTGTTGCGGCATAGCCGGCATCTTGCCGTTTGAAGTACAAATCATACATAAACGTGGACATGGATTGCGACGCATTTCCGGGACCGCCTGCGGTAAGAGCGATAATGACATCAAACAGCTTTAAGCCTCCGATAATGTTGATGACCATATTAATTGTGATCGAGGGCATTAACAGCGGCAGCGTAATGCTGAAAAACTGCTGGCCTTGTTTCGCGCCATCCATTTGCGCAGCTTCATAGTAGTCTTTCGGAATGCTTTGCAGGCCGGCTAAGTAGACAACCATACTAATCCCGACATATTGATACGTGTTAATCATGACAATGAGCCACGGGTTGAGCGATGGACTGGCGAGCGCATTGATCGGGCTGATGCCGAATACACCGAGCAAATCGTTGAGTGCGCCTCCGTCATAGGAGAAGAAAAAGTACCAAATATAGCCCATAATGAGCGGGCTGATCATCACCGGCAAATAGACAATTGTTCTCGTTATCGCTTTCATTTTGATGCTTTGATTCAAAAGCAGGGCGTACAAGAGCCCAACCACATTTTGAAAAAAAGTGCTGCCGAGCCCGTAAAGCAGTGTGTTTTTTAAGATGTGCCAAGTGTCGGGATCAGAAAACAGCCTTTCATATTGCGCGAATCCCACCCATTGGTAGACTTGTGAAAAGCCGTTCCAGTTTGTAAAGGTGATCAATGTCCCTTTCATAAACGGATAAATCATAAAGATCAGAACGGAGAGCAAAGCAGGAATATACATCCACCAAAGGGAGGACTGCTTTTTCGGCTTAACCTGTTTCACATGAACGTCTCTTGCGATCTCACTCATTGCTCTTCAGCTCCTTGTGTTTGCGATTGCTCCCGGAGTCGTTTGTATTCTCTTCCCAGCTTTTTTGAAATCTCTTGGGGCGTCAAAATGTCAGCCGCAAGCTCCTGCCCGACCGTGCCTAGGACATCCCACATTCCGTTTGGCAAGTATAAACGGTCGAAGTAAGGCTCGACTTTGACGTCTTGATAATGCTCGTAGTCGTTTGCGTAGAAAATATCAGCTTTCACATTGGTCAGCCCTGCTGGAAGCGATGTGGCTTCAGCCATTTGTTTGGCATTGGCGGGACGGGCCATAAATGCGATGAATTCTTTTGCTTCCTTTACGTGAGGGGAGTCTTTCCAAGCTGCAAGCGTGTAGCGTTCACCGCCAATCCATATCGGATCATCTCCGGCATGTATGGCAGGTGTCGGGATAATGCCAACCTTGACGTTCGGATTAATCTGGGCAACGTCTTGGCCAAGTGTGCCGCCTTGCATTGTAAAGGCGATTTTGTTTTGGGCCATTAATTCAATGAGCTGTGATTTTTTTGCGGTTACAGCGTCAATATTGATTAATTTTTCTTTCTGCATTTGTTTAAGGATGCCTGATAAATGAGTGAATTTGTTCCATTGAAACGTGCCGTTGATGAGCTGTTTTTTTTCATTATGGGCAGGATCTGTGATGAGAAGAGGTGTAGCGAATTGGTCGTAATATTGGGCGAATGAGCTTTTGTCATAGCCGGCAAACCAGAAGGGGACAATGCTGCCCTTGCTCTTTTCTTTAATCGTTCTCAGCGCTTTGATAAAGTCATCCATGGTTTCCGGCGGGTTAATGCCGTAACGGTCTAACATATTGCGGTTATACGCCAGCCCGTCTTTTGCCTGATTGATCGGATAAGCATACACCTTTCCGCTTTTATTTTTGAGGATGCTGTTTAAATTTGGATCGAGGTTTTGAGTCCATTCCATATCCCGGAGATCCGCTGTATATTCTCCGTACCTGATTTTTCCCCAGCCATGTGTATCGAATAGATCAGGCAAATCATTGGCTGCCATTCTGACACGCATCATATTTTCATAGTCATTGCCTGGGAAATGAAGGCTGACACGGATGTCTCTGTGTTCCTTTTCAAACGCTTCCGCCAGTTTTCTGAACGTAGCTCTTTCACTGTCCGTTGACATTGTAGAATAAATGGTTAACGTCTTTTTTGCGGGATTTGCTGAGCTTTTTTCTGCTGAGCAGCCGGGCAGAACAAGCAGAATGAGAGAGAGAAATAAAACAAAAGTGAGTTTCATCTGTTCCTCCTTATGATCGTGATGAATATGTTCTTATGTCACCTCCTTAGCTGAAGATCCTCTGTGGGCAAGGTAACGCGGTGAGGAAGCGTCCGGCCATTGAGGCGGTCAAGCAGCAGTTTTACGCCTGTACGGCCCATTTCCTCTGTGTATACCTTCACCGTCGTTAAAGGCGTGCTGGCAAATTCAGCTTCTTCAATGCCGTTAAAACTGACGATCGCTGTATCGCGCGGCACTTGCAATCCGGCTTCCAGAAGCGCTTTTAACGCGCCGATCGCCACCGAATCACTGGCGATAAAGAATGCGTCCGGCAGATTGCCTGAAGCGATTGCTTGCTTCATCAGGCGATAACCCTCTCGCATGCAGTATTCTCCAACCAGCACATGCTCGGGCTGGGGGGCGGCGGACGCTAAAAAGGCGGTCAGGCGTTTATCTTCAATGACTCTGCGAATGCTTTGGCCGTTCTTCAGCGTATGTTCTTTTTCCTGTCCGCCAATGTAGCCTAACCGTTTGTAACCTAGGCCGAAAAGGTGATCAATTGCTTAGCGTGAAGCGAATTCAAAATCAATACTGATAGAATCATATGCTTGCGGATCGGGTGAATGATTGATAAATACGGCATGCTCCAGCCTTCCGCTGATATGCTTAACCGCTTCATCATGAACACGGCCGATGACAATGACACCATCCAGTTCCCGAAAGATATGCTCCTGAAAGGAACCGAGATGAATCCAATTCGTGATGAAAATTTCCTGTTCAAAGCATTCCTTTTCAATGCCTTTGCGAATCGAGAAAAAATAAGGGTCCTGCCATTCTTGATCAAGGGGCAGACAGCTCAGCACGCCGATCAGCGGATGGGCCCGCTGTTTTTGCCCGCGGGTTTTCCGGCGTTTAGCAACCGTTTGATAGCCGAGCTCTTCTGCGATAGCGATGACCCTTTGCCTTGTTTCGGCTGCCACAGAAAGCGACCCATCTTCATTTAAAATTCTGGAAACAGTTGCACTGGAAACATTAGCTTTCATAGCGATATCTTTAATCCGAACCATAGGTATCCCTCTCATCTATTTAATAAAATGTTAACCCATCTATTTAGATAAATTGTGCTATCACATGATAGTAAGCGATTACAACAGTTGTTTTCAGAATATTTAATTATAATCACTAAATATTTAGTAAATGATTCAATTTGTTTTAGGAAAATAAAGGGGAATCAAGATTCGTCTCGTACATGTGAAGTAAGCGAATAAGGAAGGGTGAGAGAATGAGTAGGGAAAGAAGAAAGCAGCTGTTTCGATTGCTTGGAGATTTGCCTGACCGGAGCGAAATCAGAACGGAGACATTGTGTATTGAAGAAAGAGAAGGAAACATCATTGAAACGCTCCTGCTCGATCTAAACGGACATGAAAAAGTGCCCGCTTATTTTGTGAAACCGAAGTCCGCAGAAGGGCCGTGCCCTGCCGTATTGTTTCAGCATTCGCACGGAGGCCAGTATGACAGGGGAAAAAGTGAACTGATAGAAGGAGCAGATTATTTGAAAGCACCTTCTTTCGCCCGTGAGCTGACTTCTCTCGGGTACGGCGTACTTGCGATTGATCATTGGGGTTTTGGAGATCGGCGGGGAAAAACGGAAAGCGAGATATTTAAAGAAATGCTTCTTACCGGAAGAGTGATGTGGGGCATGATGATTTATGACAGTGTAAGAGCGCTAGATTATATGCAGTCTCGTCCTGATGTTCAGCCTGACAAAATCGGGACCATCGGCATGTCTATGGGAGGGTTGATGGCATGGTGGATAGCAGCGCTTGATGATCGGATTAAGGTGTGTGTGGATTTGTGCAGCCAGGTAGATCATCATGTCCTGATGAAAACGCAGAATCTTGACCGGCATGGTTTTTATTATTACGTCCCGTCGCTTGCAAAGCATTTTTCTGCCTCGGAGATTCAAAGCTTGATCGCGCCGCGCCCGCACCTTAGCCTTGTGGGTGTACACGACCGTTTAACGCCGGCTGAGGGTGTGAACAAAATTGAAAAAGAATTGGCAGCTGTGTATGCAGGACAGGGCGCTTCTGATTGCTATCGGGTGATTCGTTCCGCTTCTGGCCATTTCGAAACGGCAGTGATGAGGCATGAAGCCGTCCAGTTTTTGCAAAAGTGGCTGTGACGTTTAGTGGAACTGGCAGAAAGGCGCAGATTTGAGCGAAGGAAGTGGAACCGATGGAATTGCAAGACATTTTGGATTGGGCTTTCCGGCGGCATCTCAATCCATTAAGCTGGTATATTCGTCCCCTCTTTTTACTCGTATTGGTTTATGCTGCGTATCAGCGCAGCTGGAAAGGCATCATCATCATTTTTGTATTGATGATGAGCAGTATGTTCTGGTTTCCGGAACCTAAGAAGATCGATCTGCACATGCAAAAAGTGCTGGAATTCGAGCAAAAGCTGTTAGGCAGCCCGGTCTCGGCTGTTTTAACAACTGCTTTCATGATGGTTTTTCTCGGTTTGATTTTGGCTGCTTTCTGGAAGCGGTCGCTTGTATATGGTTTCATCCTATTGAATGTGACACTTGTTGGGAAGGTGGCTCTGTCCTTATTTTTCACAGGTGAAAATGGCTGGGCGCCATTAGGCAATACGGTTTTTGGGCTGTTGATGATAAATGGGATTGGCTTGTTTATCAAGTGTAGAAATCGAAAAAAACGCAGAGAAATAGACATCTAAGGCTAGGACCGTTTCCTGTAAAACGGTTTTTTTGCTCGTTTCAAGGACCAGCCCCAAAACAAAATGAAGATTTCCTGTATTGACAGAATCATATGTGAATAATAATATTTTAATTGTTAACTTTTATTCATACTTGGTTAACAATATGAATAGGATGTGAGAGACGTTCTTCAGTGAAAGGGCGAGAAGAGATGCAAGAAGAAATATTTTATAGTGTCAGAATGAGGGCTTCTATGAATGGAGCTCATGAAGACGGCGGAAAGCATATATCCGGCGGAGAACGGCTTATTCCTTTCCGTGAGGTGAAGCGTACCATCAATGCCTTATTAGAAAAAGGGCTATCCCATTCAAGAGGAAAGCCCGATTTTATGCAGATTCAGTTTGAAAAGGTTCATGAACCGTTAAAAACCATTCAGCCATTGCCAGTGCATACGAATGAAGTGAGCTCCCCGGAAGAGGGACAAAAGCTTGCTCGATTGTTATTGGAAAGAGAAGGCGTCTCGCGAGAAGTAATTGATAAAGCATACGAACAAATCCCTGAATGGTCGGGTGTCAGTGGAGCGGTTTTGTTTGATATTCACTCAGGCGAGCGGATGGACCAAACAACAGGAAAAGGGGTGAGGGTCTCCAGAATGGATTGGCCGGACGCTAATTTTCAAAAATGGGCGCTTCGCTATCACGTGCCGGCACATTCAAGAATAAAAGAGGCCCTTGCACTTGCTTCTAAGGTTGGCGCGCATCCGGCAGCCGTCGCAGAATTATGCTGGTCAGATGATCCTGATTACATAACAGGCTACGTTGCAGGCAAGAAAATCGGCTATCAGCGTATTACAGCAATGAAAGAATACGGGAATGAAGAGGGCTGCCGCATCTTTTTTATTGATGGCTCCGAAGATGTCAACGCGTACATACATGAACTGGAGAAACAGCCGATTTTGATAGAGTGGGAGGAAGACCATGACTCATGAGTTGATAGAAAGCAGTAAAAAACACCTCTGGCTGCCGTTCACCCAAATGAAAGATTATGATGAAAATCCCTTAATCATTGAAAGCGGCAATGGAATCAAAGTCAAAGACATAAACGGCAAGGAATACTATGACGGTTTTTCTTCTGTTTGGCTTAATGTCCATGGGCACCGCAAAAAGGAATTAGATGACGCCATAAAAAAACAGCTCGAAAAAATCGCGCACTCCACGTTATTGGGCATGACCAACGTTCCTGCAACCCGGCTTGCCGAAACATTAGTCAACATCAGCCCAAAAAACCTCACGCGAGTGTTTTATTCAGACAGCGGTGCAGAAGCGATGGAAATCGCCCTGAAAATGGCGTTTCAATATTGGAAGAACATCGGAAGGTCTGAGAAACAAACATTTATCGCCATGAAAAATGGCTATCACGGTGATACGATTGGCGCCGTCAGTGTCGGTTCAATTGAACTGTTCCATCACGTATACGGGCCGTTAATGTTTGATAGTTACAAAGCGCCGATTCCTTATGTGTACCGCTCTGAAAGCGGCGATCCTGACGAGTGCCGTGATGAATGCCTGCGAGCGCTTGAACAGCTGCTAAAGGAACATCACGGGGAAATTGCCGCGCTTTCCATTGAATCAATGGTTCAAGGAGCGTCTGGTATGATCGTAATGCCGGAAGGATATTTGGCGGGCGTGCGAGAGCTATGTACAACATACGATGTCTTAATGATCGTCGATGAAGTCGCAACAGGCTTTGGCCGTACTGGGAAAATGTTTGCGTGCGAGCACGAGAATGTCCAGCCTGATCTGATGGCTGCCGGCAAAGGCATTACAGGAGGTTATTTGCCAATCGCCGTTACGTTTGCCACAGAAGACATCTATAAGGCATTCTATGATGATTATGATAACCAAAAAACCTTTTTTCATGGTCATTCCTATACGGGGAATCAGCTCGGCTGTGCGGTTGCCCTTGAAAATCTGCGGTTATTTGAATCTGAAAACATTGTGGAACAAGTTGCGGAAAAAAGTGAAAAGCTTCATTCCCTTCTTCAACATCTTCACGCTCTTCCCCACGTCGGCGACATTCGGCAGCTGGGCTTTATGTGCGGCGCAGAGCTTGTTCAGTCAAAGGAGACCAAAAAGCCTTACCCTGCTGATCGGCGTGTTGGTTACAAAGTTTCGCTGAAAATGCGGGAGTTGGGCATGCTGACAAGGCCGCTGGGCGACGTGATTGCATTGCTGCCCCCTCTCGCCAGCACAGCAGAAGAGCTCGCGGAAATGGTTTCCATTATGAAACAAGCGATCGAAGAGGTTACCAGTCTTGAAGATTGACGCCTGGTTAAACGAGCGGTTAGACAGAGTAAAGGAAGCCGGCATATACCGCAACCTGCGGACAATGGATGGGGCTCCGATTCCGGAAAGGAACATTGAGGGAGAGAATCAAACGGTCTGGTCTTCAAACAATTATTTAGGACTGGCAAGCCATAGCCGCTTGATCTCCGCAGCCCAAGAAGCACTGCGGCAATTCGGGGCAGGAAGCAGCGGCTCCCGTTTAACGACAGGCAATTCGGTTTGGCACGAAAAGCTTGAAAAAAAGATCGCCGCCTTTAAACGGACGGAAGCGGCTTTACTGTTCTCGAGCGGTTATTTAGCCAATGTCGGTGTCCTTTCATCATTGCCGGAGAGGGAAGATGTCATTTTAAGTGATGAACTCAATCATGCAAGTATCATCGATGGCTGCCGTCTATCTAAGGCCGATACAATGGTTTATCCGCATATTGATATGGGCGATCTTGAAAATAAGCTGAAAGAAACACAGCGCTATCAGCGGCGTTTTATTGTGACAGACGGAGTCTTCAGCATGGATGGCACGATTGCCCCTCTTGATCAGATCGTCTCGCTTGCGAAACGCTATCATGCCTTCGTAATCGTTGATGAAGCCCACGCCACAGGTGTTTTAGGTGATTCGGGAAGGGGAACGAGTGAATACTTTGGCGTTTGTCCTGACATTGTGGTTGGCACCTTAAGCAAAGCTGTTGGCACAGAGGGAGGGTTTGCCGCAGGTTCAGCTGTCTCCATCGACTTCTTGCTGAACCATGCCAGAACATTTATTTTTCAAACCGCTATTCCGCCAGCCAGCTGTGCAGCCGCTTATGAGGCTTTTAACATCATTGAAGCCGGCAGAGAAAAACGGAAGCGTTTATTTTCTTATATCAACATGGTTAGAACGGGTTTGACGAACATGGGCTACCTGGTGAAAGGGGCGCACACGCCGATCATTCCTGTGATCATCGGAGATGCCCGAAAAACGGTCACATTTGCTGAAAAGTTGAAGGACAAGGGGATCTATGCCCCTGCCATTCGGCCGCCGACCGTTGCGCCTGGTGAAAGCCGGATCCGATTAACCGTCACTGCTGACCACAGGATGAGTGATATTGATCATTTGCTGACATCATTTCATTCAATTGGAAAGGAGCTGCATATCATTTGAGGGGTTTTTTTGTGACAGGAACAGATACAGAAGTGGGGAAAACTGTTATATCCAGCGGTCTCGCCGCTTTAATGCGAGAACATAATAGAGATGTCGGGGTGTTTAAACCATTTTTAAGCGGTATTTCTCGGCATCATCCGGAAAGTGACACTAGTATCCTGAAAGAAACGTCACAGACGAGTCTTTCTCATGAAGATATTACGCCTTTTGCCTTCAAAGCGCCGCTTGCGCCGTATGTCGCGGGGAAGCTGGAGGGAAAGGCTGTCACCATGGAAGAGGTCTTAAGCCATTGGGAGCGGATAAGAGAAACACATGAATGCTTCATCGCAGAAGGTGCGGGCGGTATTTCTGTGCCATTGGGAGAGGGTTTTTTAGTCAGCGATGTCATAAAAGCGCTGCAGCTTCCCATGGTCATTGTGGCACGTCCTCATCTCGGAACCATTAACCATACCTTTTTAACGGTCCAATATGCAAAAAACATGGGGCTCCCAATCGCCGGCATTGTCATCAATGGAATCAGTGATTCTCTTCATGATGATGAAAAAACCAATCCTGAGATGATTGAGCGCTTATGTGGTGTGCCGATTTTAGGGATTACGCCAAAGCTTGTCAACGTGACGAAAGAAACGGTTCTACAGATGGTAAAAGACCATATCAATCTATCATTATTGATGAATCAAGTGGGGGTATGAGAATGAATCAATGGATGGAACTCGCAAACCGGGTGCTTGCTGGAGCAGAAGTGACCGATGAAGAGGCGCTTTCGATATTAAACTGTCCAGATGAAGACATCTTGCTTTTGATGCACGGGGCTTTTCAAATCAGAAAACACTTTTATGGAAAAAAAGTAAAGCTCAATATGATTATGAATGCGAAATCAGGACTCTGTCCGGAAAATTGCGGCTATTGTTCCCAGTCTTCAATCTCCAAAGCCCCGATTCAGTCTTACCGGATGGTGAATAAGGAAACGCTTCTAGAAGGCGCAAAACGGGCGCACGATCTGAATATCGGCACATATTGCATCGTGGCAAGCGGCAGGGGGCCGTCCAACAGAGAAGTGGATCAGGTCGTAGACGCGGTGCAGGAAATAAAAGAGACATATGGACTGAAGGTTTGTGCGTGTCTCGGGCTGTTAAAGCCAGAGCAGGCGAAACGCCTGAAAGAAGCTGGAGTAGACCGCTATAATCATAATTTGAATACGTCACAGAGAAACCATTCAAACATCACGACTTCGCATACATACGATGACAGGGTCAATACGGTTGAAATGGCGAAAGAATCAGGGTTGTCTCCGTGTTCAGGCGCCATTATCGGAATGAAAGAGACGAAACAGGACGTCATCGATATCGCAAAAAGCTTGAAGGCTCTTGACGCTGATTCCATTCCGGTGAATTTTTTGCATGCGATTGATGGCACACCGTTAGAAGGCGTCAACGAATTAAACCCGCTGTATTGTTTAAAAGTGCTGGCGCTGTTCCGTTTTATCAACCCGTCTAAAGAAATTCGCATTTCCGGAGGTAGAGAGGTCAATCTCCGCTCATTGCAGCCATTAGGGCTTTACGCCGCTAACTCCATTTTTGTCGGAGATTACTTAACAACTGCCGGCCAAGAGGAGACGGAGGACCATAAAATGCTGAGTGATCTAGGCTTTGAAGTGGAGTCTGTCGAAGAAATGAAGGCCAGTTTAAGCGTGAAAAGCTGAAAGAATCGATACAAGCAATCGGTGTGATGTCGATTGCTTTTTATTTTGAAAGAGAGAGGAAAGGTACACATGACAATTGCATCTTCTGCGTTTTTGAAAAACCCATATCCTTTTTACGAAACATTGCGCGCTGTCCATCCTATATATAAAGGGAGTTTCTTGAAATATCCGGGCTGGTATGTCACAGGATATGAAGAAACGGCAGCCATCCTGAAAGATGCCAGGTTCAAAGTCCGGCCCCCGCTCCCTGAGACGTCAATCAAATATCAGGATCTTCAATGTGTGCAAAGGCAGATGATGCTGTTTCAGAATCAGCCTGATCATAGGCGATTGCGGACGCTGGCCAGCGGAGCGTTTACCCCGAGAATGGCAGAGAGTTATCGCACGTATATCGATGAAACGGTCCATCATTTGCTAGATCAAGTGCAAGGTGAAAAAAAGATGGAGGTCATTTCAGACTTTGCTTTTCCTTTGGCGAGCTACATCATCGCCAACATGATAGGTGTGCCGGCGGAAGATAGGGAGCAATTAAAAGAATGGGCTTCAAGTCTCGTCCAAACGATTGATTTTACCCGGTCAAGGAAGGCGTTAACAGAAGGCAATCATACCGCTGTGCAGGCTACGGCATATTTTAGAGCGTTGATTCAAAAGCGAAAACGGCATCCTAAACAGGATATGATCAGCATGCTTTTGAAGGGGGCAGAAAATCATAAGCTGACGGAAGAGGAAGCGGCATCTATGTGCATATTGCTGGCGATCGCCGGACATGAGACAACGGTGAATCTCATTAGCAATTCAGTTCTTTGTCTGCTGCAGCATCCAAAACAGCTTATGATGCTGAAAGAAAATCCTGATCTGATCGGTAACGCAATTGAGGAATGTTTACGCTATGAGAGCCCCACGCAAATGACAGCCAGAGTTGCCTCAGAAGATATTGACATCAGCGGGGTGACGATCCGTCAAGGAGAACAAGTTTATCTTCTGTTAGGGGCTGCCAATCGAGACCCAAACATATTTACGAACGCCGATGTTTTCGATATAACGAGAAGCCCTAATCAGCATCTTTCATTCGGTCAGGGACATCATGTTTGCATAGGGTCTTCGTTGGCACGATTAGAGGCCCAAATTGCGATGACTATCCTCCTGCAGCGGATGTCCGGCCTCAAGCTTGCTGATTCGGAATTTCAATACCGGCCGCTTTTTGGCTTTCGGGCGCTTGAGGAGCTGCCGGTGACTTTTGACTAAACCAGAAATGTGAGTGCCAAAAAAAGTGTCAGCTCCGCCGAAAATGGGCAATCTATAAAAAAGGGGAGTGAACACTGTGAAAAAAGTGCTGATTGCCGGCGGAAATGGTGTAATTGGGAGACTGCTGGTCGAAGGGCTGAGAGCAGATTATGAAGTGACAGTGCTTGATAAAGATCATTTTGAGGGCACAGCCTCTTCCATTCAGGCTGACGCGGCAAATTATAGGGAGCTGTTGAAGAAGATTCCAAAAGATACAGATGTGATCTTGAATTTATTGGCTGTCAATATCAAATACGATGTCATGGACATCCATGAATTTGAGAAAATGACGGATGTTTTCTATCGGGCAAGCTATTACTTGTGCCGCGCAGCTGCGGAGCTCGGTATTCCAAAGCTCGTGTTCGCCAGCAGCAATCATGTTACAGATGTGTATGAGAAAGACGGGCGTTCGCTTTTAGGACGTGAGATTACAACCAGTGATTATCCGCTTTCAAAAAACTTGTACGGTGTATTAAAGCTGACCTCGGAACAGATCGGCCATTTATTTTATTTGGAAAATAAGCTTTCAGTAATCAACCTTCGAATCGGAACAGTCGTCACAGATGAACTGGATACGCTGCATGAAAAAGAACGGACGAAAAAGACACTGCTTTCTCATCCCGATCTGCTGTCGATTTTCAAAGCCGCTATTGAAACCAATATCCGGTACGGTACGTATTACGCCGTATCTGACAACCAGGGCCGGCCATGGTCGATTGAATCCGCTGTCAGCGAACTCGGTTTTTCGCCTCAAACCAATACAGCCGAACTTCTGGAAGAGGAAGAGAATGGAGCATAATCATTTTCTAAGATGATGCTCTTTTTCTTTTATCATCGGCTTTCATTTGAACAGAGTCCCCGCCAAGCCGGGGACTCTGTTCAAATGATTATAGACGCGGCCATCACAGATTTGCTACATTTTAGACACGATATCGTCACATGCTGCAGCTCGTTTAACAAAGAATGATAACGCTTACAAAAGAGAGGTGGGAGCTATCGCACATTCACTGAAAAATCGTTTGTTTGACATGTTAATTTACGGGTTTTTGCTGATGTTCGCTTTAATATGCGTACTTCCGTTTATTCATGTGATCGCGGCATCCTTCGCCACAGTAGAGGAAGTCGTGTCGAAAACATTCATTTTAATACCGTCTACTTTTTCGCTGGATGCTTATCGTTACATTTTTTCAACAGACATTATTTATAAGAGTTTGTTTGTTTCTGTGTTTGTGACAGTGATAGGCACTGCGGTCAGCATGTTTCTTTCTTCCTTGATGGCTTACGGGTTATCCCGCCGTGAGTTAATCGGCCGGCAGCCGCTCATGTTTCTCGTCGTATTTACGATGCTCTTCAGCGGCGGCATGATTCCGACTTTCCTTGTCGTCAAATCGCTTGGATTGCTCGATTCATACTGGGCGCTCATTTTGCCGACAGCCATTAATGCCTTTAACCTGATCATTCTCAAAAACTTCTTTCAAAATATCCCGTCAAGCCTGGAAGAGTCCGCGAAAATCGACGGGTGCAATGACCTGGGCATTTTCTTTAAAATTGTGCTGCCGCTGTCTCTTCCTGCGATCGCAACGATTTCACTATTTTATGCGGTCACGTATTGGAACACGTATATGACGGCGATTTTGTACCTCAATGACTCGGCAAAATGGCCGATTCAGGTGCTTTTGCGCCAAATCGTGATTGTATCAAGCGGGATGCAGGGGGATATGTCCGAAATGGGATCTGGCAGCCCGCCGCCTGAGCAAACCATCAAAATGGCGGTCATAGTGGTGGCAACCATTCCGGTTCTGCTTGTTTATCCATTTATACAAAAGCATTTTGCAAAAGGAGCTTTGCTGGGATCTGTCAAAGGGTAAAGAATATGAAACGGAGGGGTACGATGGGAAACAAATGGAGGGTGCTTTTGATTGTGCTTGTACTTGCACTTGCACTTGGCGGTGTGCTGGCGGGCTGTAAAGGGGCTGATCAGTCTTCGGCTGAAGGGAAAGCTGACTCTGATGCAAAGGTGAAACTGTCTTGGATGGCGATTTTGTATCACCAGCAGCCACCGAAAGACAGGGCGATTAAAGAAATTGAAAAGCTGACAAATACAGAACTGGACATCACCTGGGTTCCAGACGCGGTGAAAGAAGACAGGCTGAATGCGGCGCTTGCAGCCGGCAATCTTCCGCAAATCGTGACCATCCAGGATATTAAAAATTCGTCAGTCATGAATGCTTTCAGATCAGGAATGTTCTGGGAAATTGGCGATTATATCAAAGATTACCCGAATTTAAACAAAATGAACAAACTCATTAATCAAAACGTAACGATTGACGGCAAGCTCTACGGGATATACAGACAACGTCCGCTTTCCAGACAGGGGATCGTCATTAGGAAGGACTGGCTGGACAATTTGAATTTGAAAACGCCAAAAACGCTGGATGAGTTTTATGAAGTCGCCAAAGCGTTTACAGAGGACGATCCGGATAAGAATGGGAAAGACGATACATTTGGGCTGACAGACCGCAATGACTTAGTTTATGGCGCGTTTAAAACGCTTGGCTCGTATGAAGGCATGCCGACAGATTGGAAGGAATCAGGCGGCAAATTCACGCCTGATTTCATGACGCAGGATTACAAAGACACGATGAACTACATGAAAAAACTGCGTGACAATGGCTATATGAATAAGGATTTTCCCGTCACAAGCAAAACCCAGCAGCAGGAGCTGTTTTCTCAAGGAAAAGCCGGCATCTACATTGGGAATATGGTAGATGCGGTTAATCTGCGCGACCATGCCTCCGATCAATCGATGGAGCTTGAAATCATCAACCGCATAAAAGGCCCGGATGGGAAAGAGCGGGTATGGGCATCGGGAGGGCATAATGGCTTATTTGCTTTTCCGAAAACTAGTGTGAAAACGGAAGCTGAGCTTAAACGGATTTTGGCGTTTTTTGACCGAATTGCCGAGGAAGACGTCTATAGTCTGATGACTTACGGCATTGACGGTGTTCATTACAACAAAGGAGAGGGCAAAACGTTCACACGCGAAGAAAGCCAAGTGAAAGACTGGCAGACTGATATTCAGCCGCTGTCCGCCTTAATCGCCATTGATAATGCCTACTTAAAAAACACGGGGGACCCGCTTCGGACGGCGTACGAGGAACTGACGGAAGATAATGAAAAGATCATTGTCTCAAACCCTGCTGAAAGCCTGTATTCCGCCGCGGAATCGGAACGGGGAGATGAACTGAAGAAAATCATAGATGACGCGACCTATAAATATATGATTGGAGACATCACAGAATCCCAGTTTGATAAAGAAGTGGAAAAATGGAAGTCAAGCGGCGGAAAGCAAATTATTCAGGAATACGAAGAAGCGTTTAAACAAGCAAAATAACACTGGAAAAACCCAAAACGCAAGCGGTTTTGGGTTTTTTACATGCTTCTTTTTTGCTGGCGGTAGGTACCCGGTGTTATCCCTTCCAGCTTCTTAAATGATCTGATAAAATTTTGCGAGTTTTTATATTTCAGCTTTTCGGCAATGTCTTTCACCGCCATGTCGGTTTCAGCAAGCCAGCTTTTCGCCATATGATGGCGGTAGCCGGAGACATATTCGCTGAATGAAATGCCCATTTCTTTTTTGAAAATGCTGCTTAAATAGTTTGGATTGTAATGCAGCCTGCGGGCGATCTCGTCCAGTGTCAAATCGGATTCAAACTCATGGTGGATGATATGAATAATGTTGTCGGAAATATTTTTGTACTGGGCACCCGCACGGGCGTTCACTTTGTCTGTCATTGGATGAATGAACTCATTCTTGAGCCAGTTTTCGGTATCCTCAAACGTTTTCAGCTCGAAAATTTGGTCATACAGCATTTTGTTTTCTTCAAGCTCAAACAACTCGATCCCGAGTACGTGCATCAGTTCAATCACATGGTTCAAAAAGCGGGCGATGGCGATTTGGAATTGGTATGGATTGGTGTTTTGGGTGAAGATCGCTTTTAAAATTGTGTGCAGGCATTTGTCCGCTTTCTCCTTGTCCCCCGCTTTTACGGCATCAAACAGCTCATGCTGAAGCTGTTTTGGAAAATGGGTTTTGAAGGTTTTTTTCTGGTCGAGGTCTCCATAAAAGATGATTGATTTGTTTTCCGCTTTGAGCCGGTATTTCAATGCCTCGGAACCTTCCACATAGGCTGTTTTCGCCTTTGCCAGCGCATCAAACGGCTGGCTGATGCCGATGCTGACAGACAGCTGCAGCTCCGTTTCCGCCTTTTCTTGAATCATCCTGGCAGTCTCATTCAGCTCAGCCATGAATGCTTCTTTTGTTCCACTCTGATTGATCAAAATGGTTGCCTGCTGTTTATCCACGACGGCGGGGGCAAGGTGTTTGTCTGCCGGGATGTTGCGCTCGATCAGGCTGTTGACGGCAAACAAAAGCAGATCCATATCCTTTTTCTCATAAGGCGTATGATTCAGCGTATCAATTTGGAGCACGAGCAGGGCGAGATGCCGCCAATTTTGCTTTAAACCGAGGCTTTCAAAACGATTATAGACCTCTTCATCCGTCAGTTTTCCAAGCATGAGCCTGACCATAAAATAGTGCTGCAGATGAGTTGCCTGCTGTTTCATCGTTTCTTCAAGATCGTCATTTCTGTCCTTTAGCTGCTTAAAGCTCTGCTCGATTAACTCAAATTCATTTTGAGGCGGCTGTTTCTCTTGTATGGCACCATGTTTTGCGAAAGATTCGTAAAGCAGCCGGATCGGTTTGTAAAAATGGCGGGAGCCAAGCCAAGAGAATAATAATGAAAGCGCTAACAAAATAAAGCATACCGTAACCGTGATCCAGCCGATTGATTTGGCTTCTTTTTTTAATTCAGGCAAGGAAACGAGAGAGAAATAAATCCATGTGTTATAGTCGGATTTTTGATAGGTGACTTTATAATGAACCCGGTCAATAACGGTTTCAAACTGACCGCTATTGGCGGTCTGCGCCAGCATTTTTTGGACAAAGTCGTCGTTTTGAAGAGATTCGCCGATGTCAGACATGTTGTTATGCAGGATGATGCGGCCTTTTTCATTAATGATAAACAGGTTGTTGGCGTTTGAATAATCAGGCATGTTTTTGACAAGCGAACAGCTCGGGATGCTTGCGGCGGCCAATCCCTTCGTAATCGTGCTGTTTAGAGGAAGCTGTTTAATCAAATTAATATTGTAGCGGCAGTTGTCTGATGTCCCTTCTTTTGTCGAAATCAAATGATTGTTTTCTTCAAGCGTCCAATACGAGCGGCTTGCTTTGTGTGTCGTATATGCTGCGGCTGCTTCGTGAAGAGAGTTTGTATTCAAACGGTATAAGCCGGAATTGTTCATGTACCATTTTTTCATATAGCTGACTAGCGTTATGTTGGACAGGTCGGTATCGAAGCTTTGCAGGTAGTTGAGCTCTTGGTTCACTTGGTTATAGATTTGAAATTGGTCAGAGTGCAAAGGCTTGGACAGTGTGCGAAGGAGAGGCGGCGAACTCACATAGTGGGTTAAAGAGTGATCGACGGTTTTTAATATATGCTCGATGCTTTGCTGGGTCTGCTGGAGTGTGTCGAGTTTTTCCTCCGATACATTGGAGATAGCCGTTTTCTGAGAATGCTCGTACGAAAACAATCCAACTAGAATGACAGGAATGGTGCTGAGCAGACAGAAAAACGTGATGAGTTTGTTATAAAACTTGTATTGGCTTCTTTTCATAAAATCCCCCATTTCAGAACATCCACTTTCACCTTAATACAATTAATCCAAAGATTGATAGATATTGTCAATAATCATTTTCTAATATCGGTGTCTTTTTTTCAGGTGGAACGGCTGAACCCTTGATTACAAAGGGATTAGGCAGGATGTGATCATATGATTGTAGACGGACTTTTGCCTGCTGCGCTACAGTGAATGCAAGAACCTGTGAAAGGAGGCTTGGAAAGATGAAAACAGCAGAAGCGCAAGCGCCGGCTGTTGATGCAGTCATTTTAAAAAAAGAAAAAAGAAAGCGCTTACTAAATAAGCTGGTCCAGCAGAAATATTTGTATTTGATGATTTTGCCGGGTTGTATTTATTTTTTGCTTTTCAAATATGCCCCGATGTGGGGAATTGTGATTGCGTTTCAGGATTATCAGCCGTTTCTTGGCATTTTGGGCAGTGAATGGGTCGGGCTGAAGCATTTTATCAGGCTGTTTACAGAGCCTACATTTTTTCTTCTGTTAAAAAACACGCTCGTGCTATTTGCTTTGAACCTGGCTATATTTTTCCCGGTGCCGATTCTGCTGGCGCTTCTATTAAACGAAGTGCGGATCGCTCTCTTTAAAAAATTTGTTCAGACACTGATTTATATCCCGCATTTTATGTCTTGGGTTATCGTTGTATCGCTTTCGTTTGTGCTTTTGACGGTAGACGGAGGCTTGATTAATGAACTGATTGTGTTTTTTGGCGGCGAAAAAATCAATTTTCTGCTGAATGAAGAATGGTTCCGGCCCTTGTATATTCTGCAGGTCATTTGGAGAGAAGCAGGGTGGTCGACGATCATTTATCTGGCGGCCATTACAGCGGTCGACCCACAGCTGTATGAAGCGGCGAAAATGGATGGAGCGGGACGGGTGCGGCAAATGTGGCATATTACACTGCCCGCCATTAAAAGCGTCATCATCGTTTTGCTGATTTTAAAAATCGGAGACACACTGGAGCTTGGTTTCGAGCATGTGTATTTACTGTTAAACGCGACAAACAGGGAAGTGGCGGAAATTTTTGACACGTACGTTTATACTGCGGGGCTGAAACAGGGCCAATTCAGCTACAGTACAGCAGTCGGCGTATTTAAAGCGGCAGTCGGGCTGATTTTGGTCATGCTTGCAAATCGTTTGGCGAAGAAGTTTGGCGAGGAAGGAATCTATTAAGAAAGGGATGGGATCAATGGATCAATCAATCGCTGTAAAATCGCCTCTTACGTACGCGGAGGCATTGGCAAAAACCATTATGGATACGTACACAGTGGGGGAGCTGCCGCCAGCAAACCGCTGGCACTACCATCAGGGTGTTTTCTTATGCGGTGTATTGCGGCTGTGGGAAGCAACCGGGCAAAAACGGTACTTTGAGTATGTGAAGGCTTATGCAGATCTTTTAATCGATGATTATGGCAATCTATTATTTAGAAGAGACGAGCTGGACGCCATTCAAGCGGGTCTTATTCTTTTTCCATTATACGAAACAACGAAGGATGAGCGGTATGTCAAAGCGGCAAAAAGGCTGCGCGGCTTGTATGGAACGCTGAACCGGACGTCAGAGGACGGCTTTTGGCACAAGGACGGCTATCCTTACCAAATGTGGCTTGACGGTTTATACATGGGCGGGCCGTTCGCGCTGAAATACGCCAATCTGAAGCAGGAACGGGAGCTGTTTGATCAGGTCGTGCTTCAGGAGTCGCTGATGAGAAAGCATACGAAAGATTCCAAAACCGGACTCTATTATCACGCTTGGGACGAAGCGAAAAAAATGCCTTGGGCCAATGAAGAGACAGGCTGTTCACCGGAATTTTGGGCGCGTTCCATCGGCTGGTACGTGATGTCTCTCGCCGACATGATTGAAGAGCTGCCGAAAAAGCATCCAAACCGTCACGTGTGGGAGAAAACGCTGCAGGACATGATAGAAAGCATTTGCCGCTATCAAGACAAGGAGACCGGATTATGGTACCAGATCGTTGACAAGGGTGACAGGTCCGACAACTGGCTGGAAAGCTCAGGGTCCTGCCTGTACATGTACGCAATCGCGAAAGGAATCAATAAAGGCTATCTAGACAGAGCTTACCAAACAACACTGTTCCAAGCGTATCAAGGTTTGATTCAGCAGAAAACCGAAACAACAGAAGACGGTGCGTTTCTCGTCAAAGATATATGTGTCGGAACATCGGCCGGTTTCTATGACTATTATGTCAGCCGGGAAAGAAGCACAAACGACCTGCACGGGGCCGGCGCGTTTATTTTGGCCATGACAGAGCTGGAGACTTTTTTTAGGTCAGCGGGGGAATGACAACAACTCTACGTAAGGCTTTGTGTGTGATCGTCTCAGTGCTCTTTTTGGAATCATGCTCAAGCAGGCCGGACGGAATGTATGTCATCCTCTTTTCCGATATGCAAGAAGACGTACAGGAACACATAAAAGAGGCTGCTGAGCAGAAGGCCGGGAAGGTTGATATCTTTCCGGTGATTCCGGAAAAACTGCTGACGGAAATCACCGCTCATGAGGGAGATGTTTTCATTGTGCCTGAAGACATGTTTCAAGCGTACGATGACCCGGACAATTTTCAGCCGTTAGACGGATTGCCACCTGACAAAACATCTTCCTATACAACTGTTGATCAAAAAACGGGAGAAAAAACAGTCTATGCCGTTCAGATCGAAAAAGGGGAAAAACAGCTGAACGGTTATTCTTTTCGATTGAATCGCAATATGGCGGCGTTTATCCCTGTGTACGCTAAAAAAACAGAGGAAGCGCTGCAGCTGATTACCCAACTAACTGAAGCGCGATAGAGGTGAGAACATTGAAGAACATTGTCATTTGCGGATTGAGCAGCAGAGCTCTCAGTATGTTTATCAAACCGCTGATGGATCGGTTTTCAACACAATATGAGATTACGGGATTGCTGGATGCCGATCCAAAACGTTTTGCCGTTTGTAAGAAGAGGTTTCCGGAGCTTGTCCACGTGCCGGAGTACAACGAAGACGCTTTTGATGAGATGATGCGTGTTTCAAAGCCTGATATCGTCATTGTGACTGGCAGGGATGACACACATGTCACTTACATCTTAAGAAGCCTTCAGTGGGATACAGATGTGATTACAGAAAAACCAATGGTGACGACGGTACGGGATGCGAACCGGGTGCTTGAGGCAGAGGCGAAGAGCAAAGGAAAAGTCACCGTCGCGTTTAATTACCGCTACAGCCCGTTTCATCGGAAAATAAAAGAAATGATACTGAACGGAAAAATAGGCAGGGTAACCTCTGTTGATTTGAATTGGTATATTGATACGTATCATGGCGCCAGCTATTTTAAACGCTGGAACCGGTCGAGGCCATTTTCCGGCGGCCTTTCTGTTCATAAATCAACACATCACTTCGATCTCGTCAATTGGTGGCTTGGGCAAAATCCGGCGGAGGTATTTGCTTATGGCGCCTTGAATTACTATGGCTCAGACAGTGAGTGGAATCCGCTGCCGGAAGAAGACGGGCGTTTTTGCGGAACATGCCGGGTCAAAGAAACATGCCATTACTATTCAAGATGGCATCCCCGCTCGTCCGCTGCTTCTGTAAAAGATGATCATCTCCAAGCGGGAGACCAATCCAGCTTGTATACAGCATACAGGCCTGACGCGTGTATTTTTGACAAGGAGATTGACATCGAGGACACGTACGTTGCGACTGTCAAATACGACGGCGGCGCGCTTTTGAGCTACTCGATCATATTTTCTGCTCCGTATGAAGGCTACCGGCTGACGATCAACGGAACAAAAGGGCGTATCGAATCAAATGAATTTCACGAGCCTTCCAGAATTCCATTTGCATTTCCTGAGCAAACGATTGAATATTATCCGCTTTTTGAATCAAAGCAGACGATACAAGTTGTCAAAAACGAGGGCGGGCACGGCGGAGGCGATCCGCTATTGCTTGAGGATCTTTTTTTAGGAAAAGACCCGCTGCGCCCCTATGATATTTTAGCAGGTGCCGAAGCAGGAGCTTACTCTATCGCGGTTGGTGAGGGGATGTGGCGCTCGGTTGCCGAAAAGAAGCCGATCGATATTCAGAAGTTGTTTCACATACAAAATGTGTAATCCGAAAAGGAGGGTGCGCCGTGGAGCATGATGGCTCAATGGGGCGGGTGCTGCGCTTTTGCGAGTGGATGATGAGATTTGCGTATACAAACTTGCTTTGGCTGTTTTTTACGCTGATCGGTCTCGGGCTGTTCGGCATCATGCCCGCGACCGCAGCTTTATTCGCTGTCATGCGGAAATGGGTTCAGGGGCAGGATAACGTTCCTGTCTTACAAACGTTTTGGCGAGAATACAAGGCTGAATTTCTCCGTTCCAATCTGATCGGCGCTGTGTTGGCGCTCATCGGTTTGATTATTTATATCGATTTGGTATTTATTTATCCGAGCCATTTCCTTCTGCATGTCCTCCGTTTTGCCATTATGATATTTGGATTTTTGTACGTATCCATGCTGTTTTATGTGTTTCCGCTGCTTGTTCATTTTGACTGGAAAAAACGTTTGTATGTGACATATTCGCTCTTGCTCAGTGTGGCGTATTTGCAATATACACTCGTGATGCTTGCGCTGACTGCCGCTCTTTTTTTCTTGCTTGCGTATCTGCCCGGCATTGTCCCTTTTTTCAGCGTCAGCCTGGTCAGCTACTGCCATATGCGAATCGTTTATGCCGTCTTGCTCAAAGTGGAGCGGCAAGACGATGAGCCGCAAAAGAAACGCCAAACAAGGGAAGCTTTTTATCCGAAGGCGAGGTAATCAAGATTTCTCTATCATAACGCTGTTCCATGCGGAATAGATTGATAGAGAAAGGAGAGCGGATAAGATGCTGAAGGTGGCGGTATTTGATGAAGAGCATGAAAAAGATTTGCAGACGGAAATCAATTCATTTTTAAAAGGGATATCGGAGGAGCAGCTGATTGATATCAAATATACCGTTTCGGCGGCATGCGACCCAGACGGCGAACAGCTTTACTGTTTTTCCGCCCTTATTTTATATCGCAAATAAAAAAGATCTTCCCGCACAAGCGGGAAGATCTTTTTTGTGATTAAGCCTTTTTCACTCTCGGACTTCTCGGTTTCTGCAGCTTCTCTGCTTGTCTGATCTCTTTTCTTTCTTTTGCCAAAGATTTATAAAGAGCGACAATCATCAGCAGGATGACGATCGAAAACGGCAGCGCCGCGAGTATCGCCGTGTTTTGCAATGCGGAAAGTCCGCCGGAATATAGGAGGACAGCAGCTACGGCAGATTGAATGACACCCCAGCTGAATTTTACTGAAGTGGCCGGGTTCAGTGAACCGTACGTCGTCTGCATGCCGAGCACAAATGTTGCGGAGTCGGCAGACGTGATAAAGAACACAGCAATCAGGATCAATGACATAATAGATGTCAGCATCGTCAGCGGATAGTGGTCGAGTGTTCCAAACAGCATCGTTTCACTTGATAACTTCGCGACATCGAATATGCCTTTTTGCTGAATATCCATAGCCGATACGCCAAAGATAGAGAACCATAGGAACGCAAGAATACATGGTGTTACCAAGACGCCGATCAAAAATTCACGAATCGTCCGCCCTCGGGATACCCGGGCAATGAAAATGCCCACAAATGGAGACCAGGAAATCCACCATGCCCAATAGAAAATCGTCCAGCCGTTAATCCATTCACGTTTCTCAAGTTCGTACGGCGTCAGTCTGAAGCTCATTTGCACGATGTTTTGAATATACTGTCCGATAGAATCTGTAAAAGAGTTCATAATCAATACGGTAGGACCTGCAAACAGCACAAACAGCATTAACAGTCCAGCCAATACCATATTGGTGTTGCTTAAATACTTAATGCCTTTTCCGAGTCCGGTCCATGAAGAAGCCAAGAAAAGGATCGTAACAACAGTTATCAAAATAAATTGAACGAGAAAGTTATTTGGTATCCCAAATAAGTAATTCAATCCGCCATTGATTTGAGTTGCCCCGATACCTAGGCTTGTCGCTACCCCGGCGACTGTGGCAAAAACAGCGATACAGTCAATCAGTTTTCCGATCGGGCCGTTCACTTTATCACCGAGAATCGGTGACAAAGTGCTGCTGATTAATCCAGGAGCGCCTTTTCGGAATTGGAAATAGGCAATGCATAATGCCACAACGGCATAAATGGCCCAAGCGTGCAGACCCCAGTGGAAAAACGTATAACGGAGCGCATCTCTGAAGGCTTGGGGGGTTTCTGTTTCACCTGATGGAGAGCTAATTGCGTAATGGCTGATCGGTTCAGCCGCACCATAGAATACTAAGCCGATTCCCATGCCTGCGCTGAACAGCATGGCAAACCATGATAATAACCCGAATTCCGGTTTTTCATCGGGCCTACCGAGTTTAATTTTTCCAATCGGGCTGAAAATCAAAAACAGACAGAACCCGACAAACAACGAAACAACTAAAAGATAATACCAGCCAAACGAATTGGTGATAAAAGCTTGCGCGGATTGGGATACGTTTTGCAGGCTGGCAGGAGACACTACGCCCCACAATACAGCAGCTGCTGTGATCACAATCACAATCCAAAATACACTAGATATATTTTTCAAATATTCTCACCCTCTAAATTTTTTGTGTACGCCTATATCTTGCTCGCAGGCTTAGTATGGTCGTACGATGGCAGATCATTCCTCTCTTAAAATTACCCCGCAATCAGGTGAAACAAAACAAGTCTCACAGTACCATGAATGCGGAGAATTTTCAAATGTTCAGCGTTTTGTAAAAATTTGAAAAGGCTAGTCAAGAGCGGACAAAGTGACCGGCATTGAGCCCCGCAAGCCTTCCTGTTACAAGGGCGGAGGTAATATTGTAGCCTCCTGTGTATCCGTGGATATCGAGAATTTCACCGCAAAAATACAGCCCCGCCATTTTTTTAGAAGCCATCTTTTTCGGGTCAATTTCTTTTACAGATACCCCGCCGCCTGTGACGAATGCCTTGTCGAGTGACAGTGTGCCGTTAGCGAATACGGTAAACTGTTTGCAGTCCTTGACAAATTGTCTGAAAGGCTCCTTCGGCAGCTCAGAAAACGATACGTCCGGAGTGATGCCGTTTTTTTCGAGCAAGAATAGAAGATAGCGCTCTTGCATCCAGGGCTTCAGTACGTTTTTAATGGTTTTTTTCGGTGCTTCCTGCAGTTCTTTATACATCTTTTGGAATAACGTTTCTTCATTGATATCCGGATACAAATCAATTTTGATCGGGACTTGCGGCTGTTTTTTCAGCTCTTTCACGACAAATTGGCTGCATCTGAGAATGGCCG
Organism: Bacillus sp. MSP13; assembly: GCF_000815295.1. NCBI lineage: Bacteria > Bacillati > Bacillota > Bacilli > Caryophanales > Bacillaceae > Bacillus > Bacillus sp. MSP13. The sequence continues at coordinate 60,149 of NZ_JXAQ01000008.1, read as the reverse complement.
GTCCTGAGAGGCCGAAATGGGTAAACAGCATGTCCATTTTATGTGTGATAACCGGTTTTCCTTTTTTATTTAACACACTGACGGCAACATTTCTTAGTGATAAGCCCTGAAGTGTTTTTTGCTTGATGAACGGCTCGGCAGATGTGACGGGAACTTCTGTCGGGAACAGCTCTGTAATGGTATGGCCCGCAGCTTCAGCCCATTCATAGCCGTCTCCCGTGCTTCCGGTATGAGGAACACTTTTCCCGCCGACAGCGATAATGACTGCCTGGCTATGGATCATTTCGCCGTTATTCGTCACAATCCCTGCTGTTTGTCCATCTTCATAGATAACAGATTTAATTTTCTCATTCGTTCGGATGGTTACGCGGAGCTGTTTCAGCCTGTTTAACAGCGCGTCGACAACACTTTGCGCTTTGTCCGTCACAGGAAACATCCGGCCGTGATCCTCTTCCTTCAATTGAATGCCGAGCTGTTCAAAAAACTTGATAATGTCTTCATTGTTAAATTCAGAAAACGCGCTGTACAAAAAACGGCCGTTGCCTGGGATATGCTTAATGATTTCTTCGACAGGAAGGCGGTTCGTCACATTGCAGCGGCCGCCTCCGGAAATCGCGAGTTTCCGGCCTAGCTTAGTTCCTTTATCTATCAGCAACACATCAGCGCCCTGTTCTCCTGCAGCAATTGCGGCCATCAATCCTGAAGGGCCTCCGCCGATTACGATTACGTCAAACTGTTTCATCTTTATCATCAACTTTCTTTTTCCATTTCGTCTGCGGACACCCCGTCCTCAATACTATTATAGCGGAAGAAAGCCTCTCCTTAAACGTCTTTTGCCGGGAACCTGAATCATTCACAAGATTGCTTTTGTATTTATTACCGTCTAAATGCCTAGTTGTGGTAAAATAGAAAAGTTGAATCTTCGTAGAAAATGGTGATGAAGAAACATGTCAAGCAAACTGTTAAGAGGCACGTTTGTGTTAACGCTCGGTACATATATATCGCGAATTCTTGGAATGGTCTATTTAATTCCTTTCAGCATTATGGTCGGTGCGACAGGCGGTGCATTATTTCAATACGGATACAACCAATACACATTATTTTTGAATATTGCCACGATGGGCTTTCCGGCCGCCGTTTCTAAATTTGTTTCTAAATATAATTCCAAAGGGGACTATGAAACAAGCAGAAAAATGCTTAAGGCGGGCATGTCGATTATGCTTGTCACCGGAATGATTGCCTTTTTCATTTTGTATTTATCCGCGCCGTTTTTTGCGGAAATATCGCTGGGAGGCAAAGATAATAACGGCCTGACAATTGACCATGTCGTTTATGTCATCCGCATGGTCAGCTTAGCGCTTTTGGTCGTGCCGATTATGAGCCTTGTCCGCGGATTCTTTCAAGGGCACCAAATGATGGGGCCTACGGCTGTTTCTCAAGTCGTTGAACAGATTGTTCGCATCATCTTTTTATTGAGTGCGACATTCTTGATCTTAAAGGTTTTGAACGGCGGCCTTGTGATCGCTGTAGGGTATGCGACCTTCGCAGCGCTGATCGGCGCCTTCGGTGGACTGATTGTGCTGTATATTTATTGGAATAAACGGAAGGGCAGCCTGCTGGCGATGATGCCGAATACGGGGCCGACAGCAAACTTAAGCTATAAGCAAATGTTTTTCGAACTGTTCAGCTATGCCGCTCCGTACGTTTTTGTCGGACTGGCCATCCCTTTGTATAACTATATTGATACAAATACGTTTAACAAAGCGATGATCGAAGCCGGCCATCAAGCCATCAGCCAGGACATGATGGCGATTCTTACCTTGTATGTGCAGAAGCTCGTGATGATTCCGGTTTCTCTTGCAACAGCTTTCGGATTGACATTAATTCCAACGATTACTGAATCGTTTACAAGCAGAAACTATAAGCTGTTGAATCAGCAGATTAATCAAACGATGCAGACGATCCTGTTTTTAATTATTCCGGCAGTTGTCGGGATTTCAGTATTGGCGGGACCGACATATACGTTCTTTTACGGATCAGAGAGCCTTCTTCCTGATCTGGGAGCAAATATTCTGTTTTGGTATTCGCCAGTCGCGGTTTTGTTCTCTTTATTTACAGTCAACGCAGCCATTCTGCAGGGCATCAATAAACAAAAATTTGCGGTTGTCAGCCTTGTGATCGGCGTTGTGATCAAGCTTGTGCTGAATATTCCGCTGATTAAGCTGATGCAGGCTGACGGCGCGATTTTAGCAACAGCGCTTGGATATAGCGCGTCGCTTTTGTACGGATTTATCATGATCAAACGCCATGCGGGCTATTCGTATAAGATTCTCGTCAAACGGACTGTGCTGATGCTCGTCTTGTCAGCCATTATGGGTATAGCCGTGAAGATCGTACAGTGGGTGCTAAGCTTTTTTATTTCTTACCAGGATGGTCAAGTGCAAGCTGCGATCGTTGTCATGATTGCGGCTGGTGTTGGCGGCGCTGTCTACCTGTATTGCGGCTACCGGATAGGTTTTTTGCAGAAAATATTAGGCCGCCGTTTGCCCGGGTTTTTAAAGAAAGGCAGACATGCCGGCTAATGAACAAGATCATCAAGAAACAGAGGGCTCGCATGCTGCGGGCTTTCTTTTATAAAGGAGAGATTTAGGAATGAGACTTGATAAGCTGCTTGCCAACAGCGGATATGGCTCCAGAAAAGAAGTCAAAGCTGTTGTGAAGGCGGGGGCCGTCATGGTCGACGGCAAACCGGCCAAAGATGTAAAGGCGCACGTTGATCCTGATGCGCAAGAGGTTACTGTATACGGGGAACCGGTTGATTACCGGGAATTCATTTATCTCATGATGAATAAGCCGCAGGGAGTGCTGTCTGCGACTGAGGACAGCCGTCAGCGGACAGTGGTCGATCTGCTGACGCCGGAAGAGATGAGATTTGAGCCCTTTCCCGCCGGAAGACTTGATAAGGATACAGAGGGCTTTTTGCTGCTCACAAATGACGGCCAGCTGGCACATCGGCTTCTATCGCCTAAAAAGCATGTTCCCAAAACGTATGAAGTCCATTTGCAATCACAGATTTCACCGGAAGCTATCGCGGATTTGGAAGCGGGTGTTTACATAGAAGGCGGCTATAAAACAAAGCCGGCAAAAGCGGAAGTCAAGACAAACGACAACGGCAATACCGTGATTTACCTGACGATTACTGAAGGGAAATACCATCAGGTCAAGCAGATGGCAAAGGCGGTCGGCAATGAAGTGATGTATTTGAAACGGCTATCAATGGGGCGTGTTTCTTTGGATCCTGCCTTGGCGCCGGGAGAATACCGTGAGCTTACGGAAGAAGAACTTCATTGGCTGAATGAGCCGCAGGCATAAAAAAATCCCGCATTTTCGATGCCGGATTTCAGCGTGACGACAAACCCTCGCATTCGTTGTCAGTCCTGCGCGTTGGTGCTCACGTGAAAAAAGATCAGCGGCTAAAAGCTAGAGCGTCCTGCTCAAACGCCCTTACCGCATCCTGCGGAAGTCTGCTCCAATGCTCGTCCTTTCTAGACTTCAAAGGTTTTCAATCACGCTGAAAGATGACAAAGTCATAAAACGAAAACTGTTTTATGACTTTGTCAACAATCTGAAATCCCGCATTTCGATATGCGGGATTTTTTATCTATAAGCACACAAAAACAAGGCTCAGACGGTTCTTCGCCTTGTATCGATCAGACCGCTATCAGGCGGCCCTATGTAATATGCAATGTTTATGATGTAATCTTTACTTTCTTTCTCGTTGTCTCCCACTTGCCACGGCTTGGACTATGAACAAGATCATTATATGCCAACACATTTAAGTCTCTTTGAATTGTTCTAGGTGTAATGCCGAATTCGTCAACCAGTTCCTGTGTTGTCACAAGGCCTTTTTCTTGAATGAACATGTAAACTGATTTAATTCGAGTTAGCATACGGTTTGTTGAAGGTTTCAAAAAACCACTCCCTATCATAAGATCGGATGGACTTGACTAACCACAACTCACGACTATCAACTGCGTACGAAAAAGCAACAAAGGCAGACATTTTTTCATTTTTAGATAATTCGCCCTCATTATACACGATATCGCAGCGATGAATCTAGGGATAACTCCTATTAACTTTTTCCAATTTGAGCTGGGCGGCCATCCTTGTTGGATTACTATGTATTTCGGCACAATATTATTATGGTTAAAGAAACTTTTTTTATTCTGTTACGTAGTAAATTCTGGAGGAGGAGTGAAAATTGACAAAATTGCTTGAGGCTTCAATAGAACAGGCAGGATATACAAGCCGAAAAAAAGTGCTCAACGATGTTTTTTTGGAAGTTGGAAAAGGGGAGCTTGTCGGACTGATCGGAGCAAACGGAGCTGGAAAAAGCACCGCTATCAAAGCGATACTCGGCCTTTCGGAAGACTTTAAAGGGCATATTGACTGGAATGATTGTTCATTTGCCTATATTCCGGAGCACCCCTCTTTTTACGAAGAACTGACGCTGTGGGAGCATTTGGATTTGGTCAGTAGGCTCCGCGGTATGGAGGAGAGTGAATTTGCGCCGCGGGCCGAAAGCTTGCTGCAGGCGTTTTCGCTTGATCATGTTATGCACGAGCTGCCTGTCACCTTTTCAAAAGGCATGCAGCAAAAACTGATGCTCATTCAAGCTTTTCTTTCTAAGCCGGATATGTATGTGATTGATGAACCATTTATCGGCCTTGATCCGATTTCAACGAAACGTTTTGTGGACATGCTTAAAGATGAAAAACAAAGGGGAGCCGGCATTCTTATGTGCACACATGTACTCGATACCGCAGAAAAAATCTGTGACCGGTTTTACATGATTGAGAAGGGCTCTTTGTTTCTCCAAGGTACATTACAAGATATTCAGGAACAGGCCGGATTAGAGGGGCAGTCGTTGCTAGACTGTTTTTATAAGGCGGTCCAAGGTGATCAGTCATGAACGGGCGATCGTTCTTTTTTCGAAGGCTGCTTGACTACTATAGGTATCAAATTAAGGTGTTGAATGCGGTCATTGATTGGACAGTCGCTCTCTATATTGTTTTACCGGCGCTTGCTTTTGTCATCTATCAATATATCGATTTGATGAACGGAAGAGGCCTTTTTTATGAGTGGTCTGAGATGATGGAATGGAGATGGCTGTATGCTTTGTGTGTGCTGATCGTGTGCACGGGCTCGGTCCATACGTTTTTAATGGAAGCGGACATCGTGTTTTTGCTGCAAAAGAGAGAGATAATCTATCAGCTCAAACGGTACGCGCTGGTGTATTCGTTTTTGGTCACGCTGGCTAAATGGATGCTGCTCTTTTTCATTGCTCTTCCCTTCATTAGTTATTCTGTTCACATTACATGGGCAGAAAGCGCGGCTTTATTTTGCTATCTTTTTGGCCTTCATATGTTCTTCTTATCCTTAAAGCAAGACAGGATCAGAAAGCCGCACTCCATGTCGAGCCGGATTGCCGACGTTTTTGTCAGAGCCGTTCTTTTCTCTGGTTCTGCGATCCTGATCGTTTTCGCTGAGTGGGGATTGCTTGCACTCATCGGCACTTTGTTTTTGATTGTCTCCCTGGTCCGCGGTTTGAAAAAGGCAGCATCGTTTTCAGCTTTTGAAGCAGAGGTGACTGAAGAGAAAAAAAGCCGGCTTGCGCTTGCCGGGCTTGTGATGATGATGAGCCAGGAGTCGGAAGTGCCGAAAGTGAAGGACAGGATGAGAAGAAAACCGTTAGTATACCGGAATTCAAGAAGGATATTTAAAAGAAGGACAATTGATACAGGCTATAAGGAATTGTTTTTGAAAGTTTTTTTGAGAAATAGCGAGTATATAAGGCGGATGTGCATGCTGTTGTCAGCATTCATCATTCTCATCTTTGTCTCCCCGATCTGGCTGAAGCTGATTGCGATTCTGGTGTATACAGGTGTTTGCCGTTATATCCTTGAGCTTATCTTTGACAAAGTGATGGATGCGCCGATTTTAATTGGCGCCGATAAGGAGAGTGATGAGTATCACCGATCTAGAAATAGCTGTGTGAATACCCTGCATTATGCATTTGTCGCCTGCTGCTCTTTAGCGGCCGCTGTCTCTTTATTGTTTACATAAAAAACCCAAACGCTGCCGTTTGGGTTTTCTGTATAAGCTATAAGATAAACAGCTGGATGAAAAACAGAATGGCGAAAACGATCACGAGCGGATGAATTTCTCTCCATTTTCCGCGCGCTGCTTTTACAATCGGGTACGAAATAAAGCCAAGCGCGATGCCTGTAGAAATGCTGGATGTCAAAGGCATCGACAGAATGACGAGAAACGCAGGAAATGCTTCGTCCATCTCTTTCCAGTTCATATTGGAAACCGAGCGCATCATCAGGCTGCCGACGATAATTAAAGCAGGAGAGGTGATGGCGGCTATGCCGGATAAGGCGCTGACAAGCGGACTGAAAAACATTGAAACCCCAAACAGCACTGCAACAGTCAAAGCGGTAAGCCCCGTTCTTCCCCCGGCTGCGACACCTGCGGAAGATTCAACAAATGCGGTCGTTGGACTTGTGCCGAAAACCGCCCCTACTGTTGTCGCCGTTGAATCAGCAAGCAGCGCTTTTCGCACGTTCGGCAGCTTGTTATTTTTCATCAGCCCGGCTTGCTCTGCTACGCCGATCATCGTGCCTGTCGTATCAAATATCGTGACCAGAAGAAAAGAAAAGACAACAGCGTACAGGCCGTGATGAACGACATCGCCAAAAGCGGAAAGCGGGTTTGAAATGATCAGGCCGTCCGGCAAATGAGGAAGCGACATAAACCCCTTAGGCAAATGCAGCTGGCCGGTAAAAAAGGCGATCAAAGCAGTCGCTGCCATTCCGATAAATAAGGCGCCGCTTACGTTCAGAACCATCAAGATCACACTGATCAAAAGCCCGATCAGCGTTAAAATCACACCAGGTGAATGCAAATTGCCGAGAGTAACCAAGTTTGATTCATCAGCCGCCACAATTCCCGCCTGCCGCAAGCCAATAAAAGCGATAAACAGCCCGATCCCGGTTGTGATCCCGTATTTTAAATTATTTGGAATCGCTTCTATAAGTTGTTTTCTTAAAGGCGTTAACGATAGAATAATGAAGAGAACCCCTGCTGTAAATACGGCGCTGAAAGCTGTTGCGTATGTGATGCCGCCATCGCTTGCGCTTACGACATGAAAGGCTAAATAAGCGTTCAAGCCCATGCCGGGCGCAATAGCAATCGGATAATTTGCTGCCAGGGCCATCCACAGCGTTCCGACAATGGAGGCAATAATCGTTGCGGTGAAAACCTGGTCGAAAGGAACCCCGGCGTTGGCCAGAATGACCGGATTAACCACAACGATATAGACCATGGTGAAAAAGGTCGTCAGCCCTGCTATGATTTCTTGCTTTATGGACGTTTGCTGCTCTTTTAGATGAAACATAGTATCCTCCAATTACGAACGTTTTAACAAAACACCATTAATATTATTCGTTTTATTTAGTTTTTGCAAGTGATTTCTTGCGGAAAGGGGATCATGATGAACTGGGAAGTTGAAGTCATCAGAAAAAAAGAGGATTTAATTCGTGATACACAGGCATTTTTGAGAATCAACAGTGTAATGGATGAAACAACCGCCGGACCCGGAAAACCGTTTGGAGAAGGAGTAAACGCCAGCCTGACTTCCTTGCTGGAGCTTGGAGGAAAAGAAGGCTTTGCCACAAAAAATCTTGACGGCTTCGCAGGCCATATTGAGTGGGGCGAGGGAGATGACATTGTCGGCGTACTTTGCCATGTTGACGTCGTACCGCCGGGAGACGGGTGGACAAGTGATCCGTTTTCAGCTGATATTCGTAACGGACGGATTTATGCAAGGGGCGCCATTGATGACAAAGGTCCGACAATGGCTGCGTTCTACGCGCTGAAAATCGTGAAAGACATGAACCTGCCGCTGTCCAAGCGTGTCAGAATCATTATCGGAACAGATGAAGAAAGCGATTGGAGATGCGTGGAGCATTATTTCAAGCATGAAGAAATGCCAACGCTGGGTTTTGCGCCTGACGCCGATTTTCCGATTATTAACGCGGAAAAAGGGATCATTGATGCTTCATTGCTCATCCCGCTTCGCTCAAAGCAAGCTGATTCTGAGGCATTGCTTGTCTCGTTTCAGTCAGGCCTTCGCCTGAACATGGTGCCTGACGCTGCGGAAGCTGTCATTGAAGGACCGAAACAAGAAGAGATTCTTGCTTCGTTTAAAGACATGCTTCGCAAGACGGATCAAAAAGGGGAAGCTGACATAAAGAACGGACAGCTCATTTTGCGTATGTACGGGCTTTCCTGCCATGCGATGGAACCGAACAATGGAATCAATGCCGGCATTTTATTGTGTGAATTTCTGCAGCAGGCTGAGCTTGACGAAGCAGGACAGCGATTTGTACAAGTTGTGACAGATAAGTTTTCAGGCGATACGAGAGGAAAGAACCTGAATATTGATTGCGAGGATGACATTAGCGGAGAGCTGACATTAAATGTCGGGACGCTGCGCTATACGAAAGGGCAAGGAGGCGAGCTTGGCATCAATATCCGCTATCCTGTGACTGCAGAAAGCAAAGTGATCCGTGATGCATTCGAAAGCGCCTCTGAATTTGAGCTGGGAGAATTCAAAGACAGCAAGCCGCATCACGTGTCAGCAGACCATCCGTTAGTCAAAACCCTGCAAAAGGTTTATGAAGGCCAGCTGGGCAAAAAAGCTGATTTAATCTCAATCGGCGGGGGGACTTATGCCAGATCTTTAAAAGCCGGTGTCGCGTTCGGCCCGCTCTTCCCCGGACGCCCTGACAGCGCACACCAAAAGGATGAATATATTGAAATCGATGATTTGCTGAGATCGACAGCGTTATATGCGCAGGCGATCTACGAGCTTGCAAAATAAAAGACGGGCTTCTTCTGAAGCCCGTCCTTTTTTAAATAAATGACCATAAATCAGTTGATAAATACCGTTCTCCCGTATCGGCTGTCATGCAGACCACGACTTGGTCAGGAGAGAGGCGTTTCGCTGTTTCGATTGCCGCATAGCAGGCAGCGCCTGATGAAGGGCCGACAAGTATTCCTTCTTCAGCAGCAAGGCGTCTAGTCGTCGTATAGGCGTCTTCATCAGAGATTTTGATAATTTCGTCATAGACGTCTTGATTTAAGATGGGAGGAATAAAGCCCGGGCTTGTCCCTACAAGCTTATGTGCGCCGGGCTTTCCTCCGGATAATACAGGCGAACCCGCGGGCTCGACAACATGAACCGTGATATCCGGGAAAAGCTCTTTGAGCGCTTCGCCTGTTCCGGTAATGGTTCCTCCTGTTCCGGAAGAGGCGACAAAAGCGCCGAGCGGTTTGCCGATTTCCTCTATTGCCCGGGCAATTTCAGGCGCCGTTGTTTTTCGGTGCGCGTCAGGATTTGCGGTGTTATCAAACTGCATGGGAATATAGCTGTTCGGAATTTGTTCAGCAAGCTCTTTTGCTTTTTTGATGCTGCCCGGCATTCTTTCTGCTCCGGGTGTTAACACAACCTCTGCGCCGTAAGCTTTTAGAAGGTTGATTCGTTCCTTTGTCATCGTATCGGGCATGACTAAGATTGCCTTGTAGCCGCGTGCCGCCGCATTCATGGCGAGCCCGATGCCGGTATTTCCGCTAGTCGGCTCTATAATCACTGATCCCGGTTTGAGCAAACCGTTTTGTTCTGCTTCTATTATCATATGATAAGCGGCTCTGTCTTTCACACTGCCGCTCGGATTGAAAAATTCAAGCTTTAAATAGACTTGTGCCGCGTTTTCCGGCTGAAGCCGATTCAATCTCACAAGCGGTGTATCTCCAATCAGGTCAGCTGTATTTTTAACGATTTTCAACATTGTCATTCCTTTCTGAATAAAACAAGTGTCATATAATATCCTAACATAATAAACGTTTGTGCGAGAGTGTTTTCATACACTGTTCCTCTATCCGTACAGCCTCTTTATTGATAAAATAATAGCAGTTGCAGAAGGGAGTGTCAGACGGATGCCAGATATACGGCCTCATTATTTCATCGGCGTTCCCATTCCTGAGGGAATTGCGAATCCGATTTACCGGGCTGCGAAAAACGAGCCGGTTTTGACGTTTCAAAAATGGGTGCACCCGCTTGACTATCATATTACGTTAATTTTTCTAGGAGCGGCGGATGATACACAAATCCAGCAGCTTGAAGGCTCGCTGGCTGCGCTTGCTTCAGATACCGATCCGTTTCCGATTGAGTTTGGCAAGATTGATGTATTCGGCGATCGGAGAAGGCCGCGTGTTTTACACCTCGAGCCAAAGAAAAACAAGGCACTTGACATCCTTCGGGAACAAACAAAACAGGCTGTTCTTCAAGCCGGATTTCAAGTGGAAAAAAGGCCGTATCACCCGCATATGACGCTGGCCAGAAAATGGACAGGCGAAGAAGGATTTCCGTCACATGTTCCATTTGAAAGCGGCGAGGTTTCGATGCGGGCTGAACGGTTTTCGCTCTTTCAAATACACTTAAACCAATCGCCAAAATACGAAGAAATATTCAAATTTCATTTATCATAATTCATTGCGGAGTGGAGAAACCAATATGGCACAAATCATCAAAATTCATGATTATATATCGAGATATGAGCTTGATCCGTACCATTACATCAATCAGTTTGTACGGCTGAAAAAAGAGCGCTGGCTTTCACTATTAGAAGCAGCGGAGCGCCAGCATGAAGAAAGACAATCCAGGGCCGAAGAGCCGGAACCGGTGCAAAAACGAAAAAAATTTTCATTGAAAAGAAGAAAAGAAGAGATAAACGCCGATATACAAGAAGAGAGACACCAGTGGTTTGAGGAAGAGGACAATTTCCATGTAAGGCTGCCGACGAGCAGAATGGGTCTTGCTTCTTTTTATAAAAGACATTTATATGAATTTCAGCTTAAATGGGCAAGCTCTACTCTTGCAGAAATGTCTCATCTCTCAAACCAGGTGAAGCAGGACCGCATTTTGCGTTATCTGACCCAGCAGCTGCCTGATTCTTATTTCATTATGTATAAGCCTGTGCTGAAAATTCAGCAGGCGGCGGTTGAATTAAGCATTGTGATTATTTCCCCTCTAGACATTTATTGCGTTACGTTCTTAGAGGCGGAGGAAGACAGTGTGTACATAGGGTCTAAAAATCGTTTTTGGGAGAAGAAAACAGCCTCTCAAACTGCATCAGTGTTAAATCCGGGGCTTAGCCTGTTTCGAACGGAATCCGTTGTGTCAAAGATCATAAAGGAAAAGCAGGCCGATATACCGGTTCGCAAATTGCTTCTGAGCAGAACATCGTATATCGATTATCCGGAGGCGCCATACGGATTGGAAATAGTGGATAAGCGGAGCGCCGAAGAGTGGATGGAGCGGCAGAAGAAAAACACCGCCCCGGTTAAACATCATCAGGTAAAGGCTGCAAAGGCTCTATTGTCTTACTGCATGTCTGATTCCTATCGCAGACGAGAATGGCTGGAGTAAAAGAGAACGATTTGAGCGGTTTTCTCATAACATAAGCAGGTGAGAAAGATGAGCCATTGGTTTTTTATTATTAATCCGACAGCGGGGCATCGAAACGGCCTGCGTGTTTGGAAGTCTATTCAAAAGGAATTGATCAAACGAAAAGTCGAGCACCGCTCATTTTTAACTGAACACCCGGGACACGCAGAGGTGCTCGCCAGGCAGATTTCAACGATACAGGAATACAAGCTGAAGCGCCTGATTGTCATTGGCGGAGACGGAACCATGCATGAAGTTGTCAACGGACTGAAAGATGTTGACGATATCGAACTAAGTTTTGTGCCAGCGGGTGCGTATAATGATTTTTCGAGAGGATTCTCTATTAAAAAAATGGATCTGATACAGGAAATCAGGAAACAAAAGCGTCCGTTAACCAGAACCTTTCATTTAGGAAGCGTTCAATTCCTTCAGGATAAATCACAGATCCTTTTTTTTATGAATCATATTGGAATCGGGTTTGACGCATATGTTAATAAAAAGGCGATGGAATTTCCGTTAAGGCGGGTTTTACTGTTTCTGCGCCTGCGATTTCTTGTGTACCCGCTTTCCCATTTGCACGCCTCGGCGACCTTTAAGCCGTTTTCATTAGCTTGTACAACGGAAGGCGAGACGCATGAATTTCATGATGTGTGGTTTGCGATTGCATCCAACCATCCATTCTATGGAGGCGGCATGAAGGCGGCGCCGCTTGCAAATCCGCGCGAGAAGGCATTTGATATCGTGATCGTTGAAAATCAGCCGTTTTTGAAAAAATATTGGCTATTATGTCTGATGGCTTTTGGTAAACATACAAAGATGGCCGGTGTTACGATGTTTAAAGCAAAAGACATTACGTTTTACACGAAGGACAAAATTCCGTTTCATGCTGACGGTGAAATCATGGGAACCACCCCGTTTCGTTTGGCATCCAGTCCTTCACCCCTAAAGATCAAAACATAAACGCCGTTAGAATGATACGTTTCGTGATGCTGTGAAAGGGAACACCTTTCACCTCATGGCAGCGGGCTTTGCGCTCGGCTGCGGCGAAGCAGCAGAAACCGTTATGCACGGAATTGACGGGTCTTCGGGATGGAAGGCATTAGCTCCAATCGTTCCTGAACCGAGCCAGTCCATCAATTATGTTAAGTCACACGACAATCACACTTTTTGGGATAAATGTCCTTTGCGCTGCCTCAAGAAACTGACAGCCGAAAGAGGAGCAGGAAAAGGCTGGCAGCCGCGATTCTCTTGCTTGCTCAAGGAGCGCCGTTTATTCACAGCGGACAGGAATGTTTCCGAACGAAGCAGGGTGTGGAAAACAGCTATCAATCCAGTGACAGCATCAACCAGCTGGATTGGGGTCGGCGTGAAACATTCAAAGAAGATGTTGACTACATCCGCAGACTGATGTCGCTAAGAAAAGCGCACCCGGCGTTCCGTCTCAGATCGGCTGCAGACATCAAGCGCCATTTGGAATGTTTGATGCTCAACGAACACCTCATCGCATACAGGCTTTTTGATCTCGGCGAGGTTGATGAATGGGAAGACATTATCGTTATCCACCACGCGAGTCCGGAATCTGTGGAGTGGAAGCTGCCAAACGACAAAACGTACCGGCTTTTATGTGATACATCGGGTTTTCGGCAAGACCTGAAAGAAATCAAGAAAGCGGTTGCGGTAAACGGCCTCGGAACGGTTATCTTATATTTAGCATCAGATCTTAAGAGTTTTGCTTGACGAAGTTTGTGCTATAGCGCTAAAATTTAAAGGACGGCTATTGATTAGCATATGAGACTCTCAATAGCTGTCTTTTTTATTTTCATGCGATTCGTACGAAAAAGGCACTCGCTGGATAGACTAGAGACGATGAGCCTTTATTCTAAAATATTTTAAGAAATGATGGGTTGAACATTGATATGAACTGGTTGGGACAATTACTAGGTAGCGATTGGGAGATCTTCCCCGCCGGAGGAGCTACAGGAGATGCATATTATGCGAAACATAACGGGCAGCAGCTTTTTTTAAAACGTAATAGCTCACCTTTTTTAGCTGTTTTATCCGCCGAAGGCATTGTTCCGAAGCTGGTTTGGACAAAACGGATGGAAAATGGGGACGTGATTACGGCCCAGCACTGGATGACCGGCAGAGAGCTGAAGCCAAAAGATATGAGCGAACGGCCCGTTGCTGAATTGCTTCGTAAAATACACACATCAAAAGCCTTGCTGGACATGCTGAAGAGACTTGGAAAAGAACCGCTGAACCCGGGGGCTCTTTTGTCTCAGCTTAAGCAGGCTGTATTTGCTGTGCAGCAATCTTCGCCGCTGATTCAAGAAGGGATCAAGTATTTAGAAGAACATCTGCATGAAGTGCATTTCGGTGAGAAAGTCGTTTGCCATTGTGATGTCAATCATAATAACTGGCTATTGTCTGAAGACAACCAGCTGTATTTAATTGACTGGGACGGCGCCATGATCGCCGATCCGGCGATGGATCTCGGCCCTTTGCTGTACCACTACGTCGAAAAGCCAGCTTGGGAGAGCTGGCTGAGCATGTACGGCATTGAGCTAACAGAGGGCCTGCGCTTACGAATGGCTTGGTATGTGTTAGCCGAAACAATCACTTTCATCGCCTGGCATCATGCAAAAGGCAATGATAAGAGATTTCATGATGCGATGGAAGAACTGCATATACTCATGAAACGTATCGCTGGATAATCAGGAATATGAATCCATTTGCTCTACCCATTGAGACAGGCTGGTTTGATGCTCTTGTATGTGTGAGTCGATGGATTTGGACGATATTCCTGATTGGCTGTAGCGGTAAACATCTTCAAGCACGTTTTTGAAGTTTGAATCAAGCTCGGTGTTTGCCATGAGCGATTTAATCACGCGTTCAAGCTGCTCGTACTCTGCAACGGTTCCGCAGCAGTCCAATTGATGGTCAGTCAATATATCCTTTAATAAATGAACTTGATGCTCATAATGTAAACCCATAACGGTACACATCCCTTCAGTATCATACGGGTTAAATTGTTCAAAACAGAGCGTTTTTATACATGTGCAAGGAGTGTTCCGACAGACGGGAACCTCTTTTTTTTATACTCAGCTTTAGCAGCCACGCTTTAAAAAAACGAGCTTGCGGGTCTTTTTAATTCATGGTATGTTGTTAGTCGAAATAATAGATAGAGGTGTCAATCATATGAGAATGCGCCACAAGCCTTGGGCTGATGACTTTTTGGCTGAAAACGCAAATATTGCCATCAGCAACCCTGCTGATTATAAAGGAAAATGGAAGACAGTGTTTGGCAACGACAATCCCATTCATATCGAGGTGGGGACAGGAAAAGGGCAATTTATTTCTGGAATGGGCAAACAAAATCCAGACATCAATTATATTGGAATTGAGTTATTTAAAAGCGTTATCGTGACAGCCGTGCAAAAAGTAAAAGATAGTGAAGTGCCAAATGTAAAACTTCTGAATATAGATGCGGACACGCTGACGGATGTATTTGAGCCAGGTGAGGTCAACCGGGTTTACTTAAACTTTTCTGATCCTTGGCCGAAGAAACGCCATGAAAAACGCCGTCTGACGTATTCCCACTTCCTCAAAAAATATGAAGAAGTAATGGGAAAAGGCGGAGCGATTCATTTTAAAACGGACAACCGCGGCTTGTTTGAGTACTCTTTGAAGAGCTTCTCTGAGTACGGCCTGCTGCTGACATATGTCAGTCTCGATTTGCATAACAGCCATTTGGAAGGCAATGTTATGACAGAATATGAAGAAAAATTCTCAGCGCTCGGCCAGCCGATCTATCGGGCTGAGGTTGAATGGAGAACATAAACAGACTCTGATACAGGAGTCTGTTTTTTTTATGGGCCGTTTGCTACCATGATCACAGGAGGGATGAAAATGGAGAGATTGAAAATGGGAAACATCACGTTGACCTGGCTTGACGGAGGCGTGACACATATGGACGGAGGCGCCATGTTCGGCGTTGTTCCAAAGCCGCTATGGTCAAGAAAATATCCAGTTAATGAAAAAAACCAGATTGAACTAAGGACAGATCCGATTCTCATTCAAAAGGACGGGCTCAATATTATCGTCGACGCAGGGATTGGGTCCGGCAAGCTGACTGATAAACAAAAACGAAACTATGGTGTGACACAGGAGTCGAATGTGAAAATTTCATTAACGGCACTCGGATTAACGGTGAATGATATTGATGTTGTCGCTATGACACACCTCCATTTCGACCATGCCTGCGGTTTGACGGAATATGAAGGAGAGCAACTCGTGTCAGTTTTTCCGAATGCAGTGATTTATGCATCAGCTGTTGAGTGGAATGAAATGCGCCATCCAAATATCAGATCGAAAAATACGTACTGGAAAGAAAACTGGGAGGCTGTTGCCGGCCAAGTCAAAACCTTTGAAGACACCTTGACGATCACAGAGGGGATTACGATGCATCACACCGGGGGCCATAGCAACGGACACAGTGTGCTTATATGCGAGGACGCGGGTGAAACCGCCGTACATATGGCAGATCTGATGCCGACTCACGCCCACCAAAATCCCCTATGGGTGCTGGCTTATGATGATTATCCAATGACCTCCATCCCGCAAAAGCAGAAATGGCAGGCATTCGCGACGGAAAAAGACGCTTGGTTTATTTTTTATCACGATGCCCAATACCGCGCGCTGAAATGGGATGAGAATGGAAGTATCAAAGATGCAGTCAAGCGCATAAAGCAATAGCATATTTTCATGTTTACCCTGCATGTTTTCCGGATAATAATGCAAACCTAGTACCAATTATGCTCAGAAAGGAAGAGGCAGGGTGAAACAATTCAAAGTAACAAACGAAGGAGACATTCAAACAACATTAAGAGGCCTTGAAATACTCTCTGTTCCTTTTTTGAACAAAGGTGTTGCTTTTACTGAAGAAGAAAGAAAAGAACTGGGGTTAAAAGGCTTTCTCCCGCCAAAGGTATTAACGATTGAAGATCAGGCGAAAAGAGCGTATGAACAATATTCCGCACAGCCTGATGACTTGAGCAAAAATGTGTATTTAACCGCGCTGCATGATCGGAATGAAACGCTGTTTTACCGCCTGTTAAATGATCATTTAGGGGAAATGCTACCGATTGTCTATACACCCACAGTCGGAACGGCGATTCAGAGATACAGCCATGAATACAGAAAGCCAAGAGGGCTTTACCTGTCAATCGATGACCCAGACGGTATGAGAGAAGCATTCAAACAGTATAAAGATCAACGCGATACAATCGATTTAATCGTTGCAACGGATGCGGAAGGAATTTTAGGAATCGGAGACTGGGGTGTCGGCGGAATCGCGATTTCTATTGGCAAGCTGGCGGTTTATACGGCTGCTGCCGGCATAGATCCAAGCAGAGTGCTGGCTGTTGTTTTAGATGCGGGGACAAACCAGGAGAGCCTCTTGAACGACCCGCTTTATGTCGGCAACCAGCATTCCAGAGTGCGCGGAGAACGCTATGACCAATTTATTGACGAGTATGTTGCGCTGGCGAGAGAAACATTCCCGAATGCGTTGCTGCACTGGGAGGATTTTGGAGCGAAAAACGCGCGCAGCATTTTGAAACGTTATAAAGACAAAATTTGTACATTTAATGATGATATCCAAGGAACAGGCGCGGTTTCACTTGCGGCCGTTTTATCTTGTGCAAAAGCGTCTAAAGTGCCGCTGAGAGATCACAGAGTCGTCATATTCGGAGCGGGGACGGCAGGAATCGGGATTGCTGAACAGCTGCGCGAGGCTTTGGTGCGTGAAGGATTGAGTGAGGAAGAATCTTTCAACCGCTTCTGGTGCATAGACCGAAACGGACTGTTAACAGATGATATGGAGCAGCTTCTTGATTTCCAAAAGCCTTACGCACGTCCGGCTGATGAGGTTAAGGATTATCAGCGGAACGGAGAAGGAGGAGGCATTGATCTCCTTGAAGTGGTCCGGCAGGCGAAACCGACGGTCCTGATCGGAACATCAACTGTTTCGGGCGCATTTACTGAAGAAATTGTTAAAGAAATGGCTTCACATGTGAAACGGCCGGCCATTTTGCCAATGTCGAATCCGACCGCTCTTTCTGAAGCGAAACCTCAGGATTTGATCGAATGGACGGAAGGCCGCGCGCTTGTCACGACAGGAAGCCCGTTTGCGCCTGTGGAATATGACGGCGTTACGTACCATATCGGCCAGGCAAACAACGCGCTTGTTTTTCCTGGTCTCGGGCTTGGAACGATTGTCACCAAATCAAAATTAATAACTGATGGCATGTTTGAAGCATGTGCCCGGGCGATCGCAAGTATGGTCAATGTCGGAGTGCCCGGCGCGCCGATGCTGCCGAAGATAGAGGATTTGCGGACTGTATCGGCAACCGTTGCGGTGGAAGTGGCTAAAACCGCGATTAAGGAAGGCGTTGCGACGGAAGAGCCTGAAGATATCATACAGGCTGTGCAGGACGCCATGTGGTATCCGGTATACAAACCGATACGCGCGATGTCATAAAAAGAGCCGCTGCGTGGGCAGCGGCTTCTATTTTATGCTTGTCCGGTGTTAGGAGGCAATTGTATCAATGACATCTACAATTTCCCCCGTTTTCGCATCCACCATGACTTCATACTGCTCTAATTCTCCGAAAGCGGATCGTGTAATGCCGGTTTTGTATACCTGTACCGTTTCTCCGTTCACATTGTAAGGCTCCGGCTGGGTGTAAATCCATGATCCGTCAATCGGCCCCCGCTGCTTAAAAGCGGATTTTACGATTCGAAGCGCTTTTTCTGAAGAAATATAAGGCTTCATCACATACTGTTTCACAACGACGGCCGTACAAATGCCAAGTCCTGCTCCTAAAAGAAGATGACGCAATTTCATAATAAAGCACCTCCTGGTTGATCGTACTTTTCATTATACAGAAACCGCCAAATCCTGTTAAGCAATACGCGGCTGTTGGAGCAGATTCAGTCACGGTGCTTGGAAAACTAGATTTTTTCGAATAAAATAAAAGGACTACATAGAAATGAGGGGAGAACATGAATCAAGAAACGAAAGCGCTTTTCCAAACACTGACGCAGCTTCCCGGCGCGCCGGGCAATGAGCATCAGGTTCGTGCTTTTATGAAGCAAGAGCTGGCTAAATATGCCGATGACATCGTTCAGGACAGACTGGGAAGTGTTTTCGGAGTCAGACATGGTCAAGAGGGCGCACCGAGAATTATGGTTGCCGGGCATATGGATGAAGTCGGCTTCATGGTCACGTCGATTACAGACAACGGGCTGCTCAGGTTCCAGACGCTCGGGGGCTGGTGGAGCCAGGTGCTGCTTGCACAGCGAGTTGAAATTCAGACAGATAATGGGCCGGTTCCGGGTGTGATTTCAAGCATACCGCCGCATCTGCTGACAGACGCCCAGCGAAACCGCCCGATGGATGTCAAAAACATGATGATCGATATTGGCGCGGATGATAAGGAAGACGCTATTAAAATCGGCATCAAACCGGGACAGCAAATTGTGCCTGTCTGTCCGTTTACAACGATGGCGAATGAAAAGAAACTTTTATCAAAGGCATGGGATAACCGATATGGCTGCGGCTTGAGCATTGAACTTCTGAAGGAATTGCACGGAAAGGAACTTCCGAACACGCTCTATGCGGGTGCGACCGTTCAAGAAGAAGTGGGGCTGAGGGGCGCTCAGACGGCTTCCCATATGATTAAACCGGACTTGTTTTTCGCCCTTGACGCCAGCCCGGCAAACGATATGAGCGGTGACAAAAACGAATTTGGCCAGCTTGGAAAAGGCTTTTTGCTCCGCATTCTTGACAGAACGACAGTCATGCACCGCGGTATGAGAGAATTTGTTCTTGATATGGCGGAAACGCATGATATTCCTTATCAATATTTTGTATCGGGCGGGGGAACGGATGCGGGCAGAGTCCATATTTCAAACAGCGGCGTTCCCTCAGCGGTTATTGGCATTTGTTCCCGCTACATTCATACGAACGCTTCTATCATTCATATTGATGATTATGCGGCTGCGAAAGAAATGCTCATCAAACTTGTAACAGCCTGTGATAAGCAGACGGTGGATGCGATTAAAGAAAATATGTAGGGGTTTTTTGAAAGCTTGTTGAACGGGGCAGTAAGCCCGGCTCGACAAGCTTTTTTCTTATTCTGTTTCAAATAGATAGGAGAGGGCTTTGATAGCTTGGTTCACGGTTTCAACCGTTATATTTGCTTTGTTGGAAAGCTCTTTTAAAGGATGATGGAGCGACTCCGGCCGGATCATAATCAGGGGTTTTCCTTTTGCGATCGCATACGAGGCATCCATTGCCGTGTTCCACTGTTTGTATTTTTCGCCAAACAGGGCGATCACAAAGTCTGCTTTATTCATCAGGACAGCGGTTCTGAAGTTGTTCATGTCAGAAGCTTTGTCATCCTTTAATACGGCATTTGGCTGAACGCCTACAATCTCTTCTCCGATATTGTCTGAGCGGTCATGATTCTCCATCGGGCCGACAAACGTAATCGGCAGCTTCAGTGATTTTGTTTTCTCTTTGATTTCCTCCCGCCAATTGCTGTGGATTTCTCCAGCTAAGTAGACGATAAACTCCATACTAAAATCACTCCTTATGTATGTCCATCTGTAAATGTTACCCTTATGAACACGATGTTAAACGAAACGAGCTTGATAATGCAAATAAAATATGATAATGATAATGGGAAAGCCAATCTTACATATTCATTTATTGCATATAAGTGGTGTTGCCGCAAGCAGTTTGGTATGATCCAAATGGACGAGTATCGATAAACCAACATGTAAGAACATCAACAACTGGAGGGATATGAAATGAAAAAAATTGAATCAACTCAAGAGCTGGAAAAAGCGGTAAAGGATGATTGGGCGGTCTTTATGTTTTCAGCCGACTGGTGCCCTGATTGCCGTTTTGTAGAGCCTTTTCTGCCTGAACTCGAAGCGGATTTCCCTGAATTCACTTACTACTACGTAGACCGTGACAAATTCATTGATACGTGTGCAGAGTGGGAAATTTACGGAATCCCAAGCTTTGTCGTGTTTAACGAAGGGAAAGAAGTGAATCGTTTTGTGAGCAAAGACCGCAAAACAAAAGAAGAAATAGAACAGTTTTTAACAGACTCTCTCGCTAAAGCGTAAAGGAGGACACCGGTTTGAAAATGACCTCAAGGAAGCTGTCAGATATCCTGAAACAGCGCCTCCAACACGAGAATCGCTCCTTTCTGTTTGACAGAGAAAAAGACACTCTCCGTGTTGAGGATCAAACGACCAAAAAAGGAATTACGCTCGACCTGCCGCCGATTATTGCAAAATGGGAAGTGAAAAAAGACGAAGCCATTGATGAAATTGTGTACTACGTTTCAGAAGCAATGACGGCAATGGCAGGAAAGGCTCAGGAAATGGCCGGAAAAGAAAGCCGCATTTACCCGGTGATCCGCTCGACTTCTTTCCCGGACAAGTCCAGCGAAGATATTCCGCTTATTTATGACGATCATACCGCAGAGACAAGAATTTATTACGCGCTTGACCTCGGGAAAACCTACCGTTTAATCGATCAGCGCATGCTTGAAAAAGAGAACTGGACAAAAGAGCGGATCAGAGAGACGGCTGCATTTAATCTCCGTTCCTTGCCTCCGGTTGTCAAAGAGGATACAGTTGCCGGCAATCACTTTTATTTCTTCAGAGCAAACGACGGTTACGATGCCAGCCGGATTCTGAACGAAGCGATTTTAAATGAATACAAGCAGCGTGCAGAAGGCGAGCTGGCGATCTCTGTTCCCCATCAAGACGTTCTGATTCTTGCTGACATCCGGAATGAATCGGGGTATGATATTCTAGGGCAAATGTCGATGAGCTTCTTTGCAAGCGGCACCGTTCCGATTACAGCCCTTTCATTTTTATACAATGAAGGAAAGCTGGAGCCGGTGTTTATCCTGGCGAAAAGCCGTCCGAAAAAGGATTAGAAAGGATTTTTACTTATGAACGCATTTTATAATAATGAAGGTGTGGGAGACACGCTTCTGATCTCTCTTCAAAATGTAACACGCGAACAAATAAGCTATGAAAAACATGGCGATGTCGTCAGAATTTTTCATAACGAAACAAAGGAAACAACAGGCTTCAACATTTTCAACGCGTCTTCCTATTTGACCATAGATGAAAAAGGTCCTGTTGCGCTCTCAGAAACGTTTGTGCAAGATGTAAATGAGATTCTAAACCGAAACGGCGTTGAAGAAACATTGGTCGTTGATTTATCTCCGAAGTTTGTTGTGGGATATGTGGAATCAAAAGAAAAGCATCCGAATGCGGATAAATTAAGCGTATGTAAAGTCAATGTAGGAGAAGAAACGCTTCAAATCGTCTGCGGCGCCCCAAATGTTGACCAAGGACAAAAAGTGGTCGTTGCCAAAGTCGGTGCTGTGATGCCGAGCGGACTTGTCATTAAGGATGCTGAGCTTCGCGGCGTTCCATCGAGCGGAATGATCTGCTCAGCGAAAGAGCTCGCTTTGCCGGATGCCCCGGCTGAAAAAGGAATCCTTGTGTTAGAAGGAGACCATGAGGCGGGAGACGCATTTCAGTTTTAGACTCCCATAAATCCGCCCAAAAAAACGAATCATGTGAAAAGCCGCTAAGCCCTTGTTTAGCGGCTTTGTTTTGCTGAAAGCTTAATCTTTTCTGGGCAGACCAGCAATGGTATACTAAAAAACGTCCCAGAAAACTATAAGGGAGTTAGAGATAAATTATGAGTTGGCTTCATAAATTTTTTGATTTGTTTTTAGGCGAGAGAAAAGAGGATGATGAACGGGAAACAAAAACCGCTCACATTCCGCAGCAACAAGAAGTAGATCATTCCGAAGGACAATTAAAAAGATTGGAAGATCCTAAAATATATTATGAATACCCAAACGGCAAGTTCCGTTTTCCAGTCGTGCCTGACGGATACAACAATCATGACCTGAGAAGGCGCCGCGCACCATCGGACAAACCGCAATCCGCGCCCCGTCCAAGCGCCGCCCCACAGAACGACCGTCAAAAAAATGAAAAAGAGCAGCATACATATCAAACATCAGAGCCGGCGAAGAAACCATTTAAACCAACAAATATCCCTTCGCCTATATATGGATTCAATCAAAAACCATCTGTCAAAAAGGATGTGCCAAAGCAGCCTTCTGACGCATTGAAGGCATCGGACAAATCTGTAAAAGAGAAGGTAACACTGCTGTCAGAAGAAATGGAACGTGAACGCTCCTATTCAGATCCAGCTCCAGACAGACAGAAACAGCACGTAAAAGAAGGGCCTTTCTTTCCGGATGCACAATTTGGAGAACAGCCTTCTGATGTCTTAAGCGGAACGTCTGCAGAGCGTGATGAAGCGCTGGCGCAGCGCCCAGCCGAGCCGTCAAATAACAAAGGACCGTCTGAATCGGGCATTCAGCAGCCGGAAAAAGAGGTGTCTTTATTCGATGCTGAACCCGATAAAGAGCAAACGGCACCTGAGACACTGACAAATACCGTAACTGAGAGAAAGGAAAGCCCGTCAGACAGCGGAGTGAGCTTTGAAGACACTGAGACGGTTCAGATTCAAGAAGAACGAGCAGTAAAACATCCTGAGAAATTAGAAGAACTTATCTTCCGCGCTGAACAGAATGAAGAACAAACAGCTCCTGAGTTGACAGAGGCAGTATCTGAAAGTGAAGGATGGGAAGAGCCGTCAGACAGCGCAGTAAATAATCAACCCGAAATCACGCGAGATGCTGCTGAGACCTCCGCTGTTCAAGAAGAACAAATAGATATTCAACAGGAAGAGCCTTTCTTGCATGCCGGCTTCGAGGAAAGGGAAACAGCATCGGAGTCTCCGACGCAAGCAGAAACCGTTGCCAAAGAATCACAAGAGCCATCAGACAGCATTATAGATGATCAGTACGACATCCCGGGAGAAGCTGAGAACACGAAGTTAGATGTTCAGCCAGACAGCGATGCAGAACAGGTGCAGAAGGACAGCCTGGAGCAAGGTTCCAGCCCGTTTGCTGCAGCCCATGAAAACCGGCGGGAAAGTCACGCAGACGAAACACATAGAGCAGTAGAAGAGCCGCAAAAGAAGCCTGTCCTGCAGGAGAAACGTACTGAGCGAAGCGCATCTCCTCAAAAAGGTCCGTCCGTTCCTTTTAATGTCATGATGCTGAAAAGAGATACACATAAACAGCAAAAAGCAGAGGAGCGCCGCGGCAGCTACGTGTTTCCGAATGTCGCACTGCTTGATGTCCCGCCAGCGCAAGTTCAAGATGATACTGCGTGGATCGAAGAACAGCGCCAGCTTCTTGATTTGACCCTGAAAAATTTCAATGTCCGCGCCAATGTCGTCCATGTGACCCAGGGGCCGTCTGTGACAAGATTCGAAGTGCACCCTGAGCCAGGCGTAAAAGTGAATAAAATCACCAACTTGTCTGATGATATTAAGCTCAGCCTGTCCGCAAAAGACATACGGATTGAAGCGCCGATTCCGGGGAAAAACACGATCGGAATTGAAGTTCCGAACCGCATGAGCAAGGTGGTTGATTTGCGCCAGATGATTCGAAGCTCAGCTTTCAGGACAAGCAAGTCACCGCTTACGGCAGCACTGGGATTGGATATCTCAGGAAACCCCGTTGTCATCGACTTAAAGAAAATGCCGCATGGCTTGATAGCCGGTGCTACGGGCTCGGGAAAAAGCGTATGCATTAATACAATCTTAGTCAGCCTGCTTTATAAAGCTGACCCGAGCGAGGTAAAGGTGCTGCTGATTGATCCGAAAATGGTAGAGCTGGCTCCTTACAATAAAATTCCTCACCTCGTCAGCCCGGTCATTACGGATGCCAAAGCGGCTACTGCTGCATTAAAATGGGTAGTTGAGGAAATGGAGCGGCGCTATGAACTATTTGCCCATTCCGGTGTCCGCGACATTGACCGCTTTAATCAATTAACGGCGGATCACCACACGGGCGAAAAGCTGCCGTATTTAGTTGTCGTTATTGATGAGCTTGCCGATTTGATGATGGTGGCTCCAAATGATGTCGAAGAGAGCATTGCGCGGATCGCCCAAAAAGCCAGAGCGTGCGGAATCCATCTGCTCGTCGCGACTCAGCGGCCGTCAGTCGATGTCATTACCGGTCTGATTAAGGCGAATATCCCGACTAGAATCGCATTCTCTGTCTCAAGCCAGGTTGATTCCCGTACAATCATTGACATAGCCGGAGCGGAAAAGCTTCTTGGAAAAGGCGATATGCTCTTTTTGGAAAACGGCTCGGGAAAACCTGTCCGTTTGCAAGGAAACTTTGTATCGGACCGCGAAATCGACCGTGTTGTTTCCCACGTCAGAAGTCAAATGCCGCCAACCTATTTATTTGAACAAGAAGAGCTGGTAAGACAAGGATCAGCCCTGAAAGAAGAGGATGAACTGTTTGACGAAGCGTGTGAGTTTGTGGTTGAGCAAAACAGCGCGAGCACTTCAAGCCTGCAAAGAAGATTCAGAATCGGATATAATCGCGCGGCAAGGCTGATTGATATGATGGAAGCGGAAGGCATGATCTCAGAGGCAAAAGGAAGCAAGCCTCGTGAGGTGCTGATCACAGCAAGTGATTTAATAAACGAATAATATAGGTTCATTTTCACACCAAACATGGTATGATAGTGTTTAGAGCATTTAACAGCTATGCCGCTTTACAGCAGATGGGCATAGACAAATCTTGATATCTAGGTTTAATCAGATAGAAATAACCGGATACTGAACATAACAAAATATATAAAAATACGCCGCAAAGGGTGGCTTTTCAGCCGCCGCGGTCGCAAATTGAAATGAGCGTCATATACTGGGGAACAGATAGACGTTTGTTGGAGGTACAATTATGACTGTTTATCATTTTGTTGGAATCAAAGGGACCGGTATGAGTCCGCTTGCCCAAATACTTCATGATAATGGATATACTGTCCAAGGATCGGATATCGAAAAATTTATTTTCACGCAAACAGCGCTTGAAAAAAGAAATATTACCGTTCTTCCTTTTAGCGCGGATAATATCAAACCGGACATGACAGTCATCGCCGGAAACGCATTCCCAGACACGCATCCAGAGATTGAAAAAGCCATGTCTGAAGGCATTCCGGTGATACGTTATCATAAGTTTTTAGGCGACTATATGAAAAAATTCACCAGTGTTGCCGTTACAGGCGCACACGGAAAAACGTCGACTACGGGTCTGCTGGCTCACGTGATCCGAAACGCAAAACCGACCTCTTTCTTAATCGGGGACGGAACAGGCCAGGGAAATGAAAACAGTGAATACTTTGTGTTTGAAGCGTGTGAATACCGCCGCCATTTCTTAAGCTATCAGCCTGACTACGCGATCATGACGAATATTGATTTTGACCACCCGGATTATTTCTCAAGCATTGACGATGTGTTTGACGCTTTTCAAGAGATGGCTCTTCAAGTCAACAAAGGCATTATTGCCTGCGGAGACGATGAGCATCTGCCGAAAATCCATGCAAACGTCCCGGTTGTGTATTACGGCACTGGGGAAGAAAATGATTTTCAAGCTAGAAACATCGTAAAAAGCACGGAAGGGACAACTTTCGATGTATTTGTCCGCAATACATTCTATGATACGTTTTATATTCCTGCGTACGGCCACCACAATGTATTAAACTCATTGGCGGTCATTGCGTTATGCCATTATGAAGAAATTGATTCCAGCATCATTAAGCACGCCCTCAAATCATTCGGCGGCGTCAAACGCAGATTCAATGAAAAGCAGCTCGGGGATCAAGTGCTGATTGATGATTACGCACATCACCCGACAGAAATAAAAGTGACGATTGAGGCGGCAAGACAGAAATATCCTGATCGTGAAATCGTCGCGGTATTCCAGCCTCATACATTTACGCGGACGCAGCAATTTCTTGACCAATTCGCAGAAAGCCTGAGCGGGGCTGATTGCGTGTATTTATGCGATATTTTCGGCTCAGCCCGGGAGAATGCAGGAAAGCTGACGATCGGCGACCTGCAGGGAAAAATTAATAATGCAAAGCTTATTGAAGAAGATGATACATCTGTTTTAAAAGCTCATGAAAAAGCCGTTCTCATCTTTATGGGAGCTGGAGATATCCAAAAATATATGAGAGCCTACGAAAACGTCATGGCATAATAAAAAGCAGTGTTTTCACTGCTTTTTCTTTATCTGATGGATAAGCTTGTTAAAGGATTTTCTTACATAATAGAGAATACTATGTATACAGCCCAGTATACATGTTTATGATTTTAGAAAACGGGTAAACAGCAGTATATCCTGCAGCAAGGAGGTTTAAGATGATTATTATTCTTTATTTAAGCGTTGCCCTCATCGCAATTGCATTTCTCGTATTAGTGATCTACTTGTCCAAGACATTGAAGTCACTGCAGCTCACCCTAAAACATGTCGCATCCACTCTCGAAGGGCTGGAGGGACAAATGAAGGGCATCACAACTGAAACAGCCGAGCTTTTACATAAGACCAACCGCCTGGCTGAAGATATTCAGGAAAAATCAGAAAAGCTGAACACGGTCGTCCATGCTGTTCAAGGAGTGGGAACTTCTGTACAGCAGTTCAATACATCCATGAAACAGGCGGCGGGGTCTGTATCGGCATCAGTAAGAGAAAACCAAGACAAGATCAATCAAGTTGTCACATGGAGCCAAGCAGCGATGGAAATGTGGGAGAAATGGAAACTAAGAAAAAAATCAACTCTCTAAGAGAAAAAACACTATGAGGAGGAATAATGATGAGTAAAGATGGAATTAATAGTAAAGATTTTTTAATCGGAACTTTAATCGGGGGAATCATCGGTGCCACTACCGCTCTTTTTCTAGCGCCGAAATCAGGAAAAGAACTTCGTGACGATCTCGGCAGCCAAGCTGTTGCTTTGCGTGACAAAACGGACAGAATGACGGCAGATGCGAAAGAAAAAGGCACGCAATATGTCAGCATCGCCAAAGACAAAACATCAAACATCACGCAGCTTGTAGCGGATCAGTCAGGGCAAATCATGAACAAGGTGAAGGATTTAAGAGACCGTTCCAAATCTG
Organism: Bacillus sp. MSP13; assembly: GCF_000815295.1. Classification (NCBI taxonomy): domain Bacteria; kingdom Bacillati; phylum Bacillota; class Bacilli; order Caryophanales; family Bacillaceae; genus Bacillus; species Bacillus sp. MSP13. Next base: position 32,415 of record NZ_JXAQ01000008.1, on the reverse strand, counting down.
CAACAAGCGATTCATCAACTGACATGCAAGAAATGAGAGAAGAAGCGATGCAGGCGGCCAGCGAAACAAAAGACCAAGTCCGTCAAACGAAAGAAGATGTAAAAGACGAACTGAAAGATGCACAAAAACAGGCTGAGCATATCAACCGCTAAGCAGGGAAGGAAGATCTTGAGTCATGGCAAAACAGCTTATTCAATCTGAAGAAGAATTTAAACGGATTGCGGAACAGGAAGACACTTTCGTCTTCTTTAAACACAGTACCACATGCCCGATCAGCCAGGCAGCATTCCATGAGTTTGATGCCTTTGCAAGTCAGCATGAGGATGTGCCGGCTTACTATCTTCAAGTACAAGCAGCTCGCCCGCTGTCAAATTTCATCGCAGAAACATACGGCATAAGGCACGAAAGCCCTCAGGTTTTCGTCATCCAAAACGGTGAAGTAAAATGGCACACCTCACATTCACAAATTACAGAAGCGGCTATCAAGCAGCATTTGTCATAGAAAAAAGCGTCCAGATTCAATCTGGCGCTTTTTTTTTGAAAAAACCCTTGAACAATGCCCTTACATCATGTAGGATAGCAACATAGATTACTTTATCACTTAAAAGCGTTTGGGTAATAAAGAGGAGTTTTTATAAAATTTTTTGTATTTCAGTATTTCCATTTGGAATTACTTATAGTAAGATGCATGATAACTACAAAATAAAAAAATGAATGTGCAGGGAAAGGATGAAAAAAATGAGCAACACAGAGTTAGAGCTTTTAAGGCAAAAAGCAGACGAATTAAATCTGCAAATTTTAAAATTAATCAACGAACGCGGAAATGTTGTAAAAGAGATTGGTAAAGCGAAGGAAGCACAGGGTGTCAATCGATTTGACCCTGTCAGAGAACGCACAATGCTAAACAACATCATTGAAAACAATGACGGCCCGTTTGAAAATTCCACCATCCAGCACATTTTTAAAGAGATATTCAAAGCCGGTCTAGAGCTTCAGGAAGAAGACCACAGCAAAGCGCTGCTTGTCTCCCGCAAGAAAAAACCTGAAGATACAATTGTAGATATCAAAGGTGAAAAAGTCGGAGACGGCCAGCAAAGATTCATTGTCGGCCCGTGTGCGGTAGAGAGCTACGAGCAGGTGGCTGAAGTGGCTGCGGCTGCGAAAAAGCAAGGAATTAAGATTTTACGCGGAGGAGCCTTTAAGCCTCGTACGAGCCCTTACGATTTCCAAGGCCTTGGTGTTGAAGGCCTGCAAATTTTAAAACGTGTAGCGGACGAATTTGATCTGGCTGTGATCAGTGAAATCGTAACTCCGGCTCATATCGAAGAAGCGCTTGACTACATTGATGTCATTCAAATCGGAGCGCGCAACATGCAAAACTTCGAATTGCTGAAAGCGGCCGGCGCAGTGAAAAAACCGGTGCTTCTGAAGCGCGGGCTTGCTGCAACGATTTCTGAATTCATCAATGCCGCTGAATACATCATGTCACAAGGAAACGACCAAATCATCCTTTGTGAGCGCGGGATCAGAACATATGAAACAGCAACGAGAAACACACTGGATATTTCCGCTGTACCGATTTTGAAACAAGAAACGCATTTGCCTGTTTTTGTTGATGTTACGCATTCAACTGGCCGCCGCGACCTCTTGCTTCCGACAGCTAAAGCCGCTTTAGCGATCGGTGCAGACGGCGTAATGGCTGAGGTTCACCCTGATCCGTCAGTCGCACTTTCTGACTCTGCGCAGCAAATGGCGATTCCTGAATTCGAAAAATGGCTGAATGAACTGAAACCAATGGTGAAAGTTAACGCATAATTACAATACAAAAGGCCGCGGACGCGGCCTTTTTTTATGTTTTCTCGTTTATTTAGTTATAAAATCCAAGTATACGTTTTCATCAACTATAAAAACGTGTATAATTTCATGAGAAGTATTTAAATTTGATGAATAATGAAAAATAATGTAAACTACTGACTTACGCTTACAAAACATAAACGACATAAATTTGGACATTGTGACATTTCTCTACATAAAGTGTTTATGCTATAGATAAGGATAAGTGTATCCAGTAAAAGGAGTGGTTTTAGGATGAGCAATATTACGATCTACGACGTAGCGAGAGAAGCGAATGTAAGCATGGCAACTGTTTCCCGTGTCGTGAACGGCAACCCGAATGTAAAACCGACAACGCGGAAAAAAGTCTTGGAAGCCATTGAGCGTCTCGGCTACCGTCCAAACGCGGTGGCAAGAGGGCTGGCAAGCAAAAAAACAACAACTGTGGGTGTCATCATTCCCGATATCTCAAGCATTTTCTATTCAGAGCTTGCGCGCGGAATTGAAGATATCGCGACAATGTATAAATACAACATTATTTTGAGCAACTCCGACCAAAACATGGAGAAAGAGCTGCACCTGTTAAACACTATGCTCGGCAAACAAGTGGACGGCATCGTGTTTATGGGCGGGAACATTACGGACGAGCATGTTGCGGAATTTAAGCGTTCACCAGTGCCGATCGTACTTGCCGCTTCTGTTGAAGAGCAGGAGGAAACACCGTCAGTCGCGATCGATTACGAACAGGCGATTTATGATGCAGTGAAGCTTTTGGTTGATAAAGGACATACAGACATCGCATTCGTTTCCGGACCAATGACAGAACCAATCAACCGCTCGAAAAAACTCCAGGGCTATAAACGTGCGCTTCAAGAATCGAACCTTCCGTTTCATGAACAATTTGTCGCTGAAGGGGATTACACATACGATTCCGGGCTTGAAGCGCTCCAGCATTTGATGAGTCTGGACAACAAACCGACAGCCATTCTTTCTGCAACTGATGAAATGGCACTCGGCATTATCCATGCGGCTCAGGATCAAGGCTTATCCATTCCTGATGATCTCGACATCATCGGCTTTGATAATACGAGACTAAGCCTCATGGTTCGCCCGCAGCTTTCAACAGTTGTTCAGCCAACATACGATATTGGCGCTGTTGCGATGAGACTGCTGACGAAGCTCATGAATAAAGAGCCGGTTGACGAGCATATTGTCGAACTGCCGCACCGCATAGAGCTAAGACAGTCAACCAAGTCATAAGAAAAACTAGAGAGCAAGCTTCACCTCTAAGGTGAATTCTTGCTTTTTTCATGGGGAGAAATGATGAAACGTTTTGATTATCTTACACCTGTTGGTTTTGTGTTAGGAACGATTATAATTGTAATCGGAATTATGTCGGGATCAGGAATAAGCGGTTTCCGCTCATTTCTTGATCTGACCTCTTTCTTCATCGTTACAGGAGGGCTCTGTGCCGCTGTCTTTATCAGCTTTCCGCCGAGAGAGCTGAGAAAAGCGCCCTCTGTGCTAAAGCAGGCATTTATCCGCCAGGAAGACAATGTGAAAGATCTCGTAAAAACCTTTGTTTCTCTTTCAGATCACGCCCGAAAACAGGGGCTTTTATCATTGGATGATCAGGCCCGGGAAATCAAGGATCCATTCCTGAAAAAAGGGCTGCTTTTAGCAATTGACGGCTGGGATGAAGAAACGATTCGGCTCGTCATGGATTCAGAGATCGCGGCAATGGAGGAACGGCATCGCAAAGGACGGCGTGTGTTTGAAAAAGCGGGGGAATTCGCTCCGGCATGGGGAATGATCGGAACACTCGTCGGGCTCGTGCTGATGCTTAAAAACTTAAATGACCCGCACATGCTTGGGCCGAATATGGCCGTTGCGCTTCTGACAACCTTATACGGTTCATTGCTGGCAAACATGGTGTTCAACCCGATTGCGGCCAAGCTCGAAGAAAAAACAGAAAGTGAAATCTTCATCAAGCAGGTCATGGTTGAAGGCATAGTCGGAATCCAATCAGGAAAAAACCCTCGCAACCTTGAAAGCCAGCTTGTCGTTTTCAGTTCCCGGGAAGAATGGCGGAAGCAGCCAAATCAAGCAAAAGCAAAAAAGGGATCTGTACATGAAGCTTAGAAGGGAACGTTTTGAAAAAAAGAATGGCAGCGGAAAAAAAAGACAACCTTCATCCAGCTGGATTGTCACTTTTTCGGACCTCATCACTTTGATCCTTGTGTTCTTTATTTTACTTTTTTCTATGTCCCAAATCGATCTGCAAAAATTTAAAGCGGCCGTCCAATCGATCCAAAAGGAAGGCGGCGGGATCCAGCCAGACCAAGCGTCCATAGTAAAAAAGGACACAGACCCAGCCGATGCAAAGAAACAAAAAGATCAGCAGGACCAGCTTCTTAAGAAAGTAAATGCATATATAAAAGACCACCATCTGAAGGCCCAAATGACAGCCAAACGGGATGAACGCGGTGTCGTGCTCGTTCTGCAGGAGTCTGTGCTGTTTGAATCAGGTGAGGCCAAGGTGCTGAAAAACGCTGAAGCACTTCTTCGCCAAATTGCCACTTTTCTGAAAACCATTCCAAATGACATTCAGGTAGAGGGGCATACAGACAGCCGAAATATTTCGACCTACCGTTATCCGTCGAACTGGGAACTCTCAGCAGCACGCGCGAGCGGAGTCATTCAATACTTCACATCAAAGGAGACACTTCCCTCAACGCGCTTTATCGCTGTTGGTTATGCGGATACAAAACCTGTAAAGGATAACAAGACAAACGAACACATGATGGAAAACCGGCGTGTGGAAATTGTCATCAAAAAAACAAAAACGACCTCTTCGTGAAGGTCGTTTTTTACTTCATTCTTTGCTGTTGCTCAGATCGTATTGCATATAAAGCTTTGCTGACGGTTTGGGCATTTTTTTCCGTGATTTCAGGCTTGCGGGGAATCGGAGGATATAAATCGGGCGGATCGCTCCAGCTGGACGGAAGGGTGACAGGGCATTGTTTTTGCCATTTCGCGATCCATTCAGTCGGAATCTCCTGCCCTGGCTCAATTCCCTTCATTTCAAGCCATATTCTGGCCCAGGCACGGGGGACGACTCGCCATATATCATATCCGCCGCCTCCGACTGCAATCCATTTTCCTCCGCAATATTGATGCGCTAACGTGTGAGCAAGCCGAGGAATTTCTTCATAGATGCTGATGGTTGCGGATAAATGCGTTAGCGGGTCATAGTAATGGGCATCGGCACCGTTTTGGCTGATAATCACATCTGGCTGAAAATATGCGGCCACTTCAGAAGCTGCTGTCCGATACGCTTCAAGAAAAGAATCATCCTCCGTAAAAGCGTCAAGCGGGATATTAAAGGAATAGCCATATCCTTTTCCGCTGCCTTTTTCCTGAATCTGGCCGGTTCCGGGGAATAAATACCTTCCTGTTTCATGGATGGACAGTGTGCATACGCCCGGGTTATCGTAAAACGTAAATTGCACACCGTCCCCGTGGTGGGCATCGGTATCAATATAAAGCACCTTGGCTTTGTATTTTTTCTGGATATATTGGATGGCCACAGCACTGTCGTTATAAATACAAAATCCTGAAGCTCTACCCCGAAAACCGTGATGAAGGCCTCCTCCAAGGTTGGCGGCATGCAGGGCTTGTCCTGACATCACCCAGTCTGCGGCCGTTAAGGTGCCGCCGACTAAGAGTGATGCCGCTTCGTGCATGCCCGCAAAGACAGGTGTATCTTCTGTGCCGAGCCCATAGCTTTCTCCTTCTTCTGCGGGAAGCTTGCCGGCGCCCGCAAGCTTGACCGCCTGAATGTAATCGTCTGTGTGGACAAGGGCAAGCTCTTCTTCTGACGCGAGTCTGGGACTGATAATGTCACCATCGTCAAAGGCATTGATCCTCTTAAGCAAATCGTATGTTAACAGAACCCGCTGCTGGTTAAATGGATGTTCTTGATGAAACATATAGGTTTGATACGAAGGAGAATAGATAAATACACTGTCTCTCATAGCAAATCCCTTTGCTCTGACGGCCATATGACGTGGTGCCGATTTCTTTGTAATGCCTGCAAAAACGGCAGCGGATTCATCATTTTTACACGAAAGACAAGCACTTTTACACCGGGATCATCATGCGGATAGACAAGCACGCTTAATATTTTCACTTGCAGGTCTTGGCAAAGGCTGCTGATCTCCGTGAGGCTTTTGGTGATGTCGTTTACTTTTATTTCGATTTGCGATCCCGGCTGGTCAGCGCCTGTCAATTTGACAAACGTCCGCAGCAAATCGGCCTTTGTCAAAATGCCTACTAATTTTTGATGCTGCACCACTGGGAGACAGCCGATGCCATGCTCGTAGAACACAGCAGATATTTCTTCGACAAAATCTAACGGGTGGGCGCAAACGACATCTGTTTTCATAATTGAATCTACGCTTCGTGTGAGAAATCGGCTTCGTTTGCTTTCTTCAAATATACTCGGGCTGGCCTGTTTCAAGTCTCTGTCTGTCATCATGCCGATCACATGGCGGTCGGCATCTATAACAGGCAGGTGCCTGATATGGAATTCCTTCAGTTTGCATATTGCGGTTTCGAGTGTATCGGTCTTCGTTAACGTAATGACATCCCTTTTCATGATCTGCTCAACAATCATTATTTTTTCCCCTTTGTCAGTTAATACATAAAGCGATGATAAAAACGGAGCCTATCGAATTGTTCAATTGATTCTTGGCTGACGTTTTTTCCGATGCGTGCCATCAGGCAGTTTGCGGGGTGGGAGCTGATCTCCGGCTCATCCGTGGCAAACCAGACCAATCCTCCCGCGTTCATCATCTTCTCCATGAGCTTTCTGTATTCCCACACATCTTTTTTCATCCCTTTTAAATCCCAATGCCAGTAATATTCCGTCGTCATTACGATATAGTTCTCCATTTGTTCATCCATCATGCTGACAGTCAGAAGCGTCTTTCCGACAGAACATCCCCGATAGGCCGGCGCCACCTCAATGGCCCCAAGCTCTAGCAAATCCTCCATATTTCCTTCAGACCATCTTTCGAGCGGATCGGGATATACATACGTCACATAGCCGATAATGGTTTGGCCGTCTCTGGCGATAATAATGCGTCCTTCGGGTAGGCCCGCAATGTCAACTAACGCTTCATGCTGCTCGCGGGGCGGGCGAAATGCGGTTAAATCGTTATGAAACTCGTAACCTGCCAGATCTTCTGGAGAGACAGGCCCTTCTATCAGTAAGGAGCCGGTTGCTGTTTTGATGTTTGCTGAATGGTATGTTTTATGATGTTCCACTGATCCACCGTCCCATCAATTCTTATCAAAATATGTGCCTTCTTTAAGAATAACAAATTATAAAGCGTTTTCAATATGGTTTATATTTTAAAAATTGAGAACAATATGAATATATACTATAATAAATGTGACAACTTCAGCAAAGGGGGATGTTTGGGCATGAATTTGAAAGCGTTACCAGCAACAGAGGGGGATCATCATTTAAAAAATTATGAAGAAACGTACCGGCATTTTGATTGGGCCGAGGCAGAGAAACATTTCTCCTGGCATGAGACAGGGAAACTGAATGCGGCGTATGAAGCGATTGACCGCCATGCCGAATCGTTTCGAAAAAACAAAGTAGCGCTTTATTATAAAGACGCAAATCGGGATGAAAAATACACATTTAAGGAAATGAAGGAGGAATCAAACAGAGCCGGGAATGTGCTGAAACGGTATGGAAATGTGGAAAAAGGGGACCGCGTTTTTATTTTTATGCCGAGATCACCCGAGCTTTATTTTATTATGCTTGGCGCTATCAAGATTGGCGCCATCGCAGGGCCGCTCTTTGAAGCATTTATGGAGGGGGCGGTGAAGGACCGGCTTGAAAACAGCGAGGCGAAGGTGGTTGTCACGACGCCTGAGCTGCTGGAAAGAATACCGGCTGACAAACTGCCTCACTTACAGCATATATTCGTAGTCGGCGGAAAGGGTGAAAGCGGCGCAAACGTCATCAATTACGATGAAGCGGCAAAACAGGAGAGCCCAAGACTTGATATCGAATGGATGGACAAAAAAGACGGCTACCTGCTTCACTATACATCGGGTTCTACCGGAACGCCAAAGGGTGTGCTGCATGTCCATGAAGCGATGATTCAGCAATATCAGACAGGGAAGTGGGTTCTTGATTTAAAGGAAGAAGACATTTACTGGTGCACAGCTGATCCGGGCTGGGTGACGGGGACGGTATACGGCATTTTCGCGCCATGGCTGAACGGCGCGACAAATGTCATCGTCGGCGGACGTTTCAGCCCGGAAAGCTGGTACGGAACGATTGAGCAGCTTGGCGTCAACGTTTGGTACAGCGCGCCGACCGCTTTTCGAATGCTGATGGGAGCGGGAGATGAGATGGCTGCGAAATATGATTTAACCTCACTTCGGCACGTGCTCAGTGTCGGTGAGCCGTTAAATCCGGAAGTGATCAGATGGGGGCATAAAGTCTTTAACAAACGAATTCATGATACGTGGTGGATGACAGAAACGGGCAGCCAGCTCATCTGCAACTATCCTTGCATGGATATCAAACCGGGTTCAATGGGTAAGCCGATTCCCGGTGTAGAGGCGGCGATCGTTGACAATCAGGGCAATGAGCTTCCACCGTACCGAATGGGCAATCTCGCCATTAAAAAGGGCTGGCCTTCCATGATGCATACCATTTGGAATAACCCTGAAAAGTATGAATCGTATTTCATGCCTGGCGGCTGGTATGTGTCTGGGGATTCTGCTTACATGGATGATGAGGGATATTTCTGGTTCCAAGGAAGAGTTGATGACGTCATTATGACCTCCGGTGAACGCGTCGGCCCATTTGAAGTGGAAAGCAAGCTTGTCGAACATCAGGCCATTGCAGAAGCAGGCGTAATCGGGAAGCCTGATCCGGTGCGGGGAGAAATCATTAAAGCCTTTATCGCACTCAGAGAAGGCTATGAGCCGTCCGATAAACTGAAAGAAGAGATCCGCCAATTTGTAAAGCAGGGCCTTGCTGCCCATGCGGCTCCGCGTGAAATTGAATTTAAAGATAAGCTGCCGAAAACCCGAAGCGGAAAGATCATGAGACGAGTGCTGAAGGCATGGGAGCTTAACCTTCCGGCCGGAGATCTGTCAACGATGGAGGATTAAAAGGCGGCGTTGACACGGGATTTTATTTATGTTAAAAATGATATAGCTTCATATGAAAAGGTAAAGATTGAGACAAGTAGAATATCCTCACGTTGCAGAGAGCTGATGGCCGGTGAAAATCAGCACAGACGGATATATCGAATACACTCATGAACCGCTTTTGCAAACAAAGCCGTCCTGGCTTTCAGTAGTGAAAGAACGGACCTGATCCGTTATCAGGCAAAGTGATAAGACGAATGTTTGGCGTTCTCTTATTAGTAGGGTGGTACCGCGATAATCAATCGTCCCTTCGTGTAAACGAAGGGGCGTTTTTTATTTTATTAAAAAAGGAGCTTTAATCTATGACAAACTTACTTGAAGACTTATCCTTCCGTGGATTGATTCAGCAAATGACGGATGAAGAAGGATTAAATAAACAGCTGAATGAAGAAAAAATCCGCCTGTACTCAGGCTTTGATCCGACAGCGGACAGCTTGCACATCGGACACTTGCTGCCTATATTAACTCTGCGCCGTTTTCAGCTTGCGGGTCATCATCCGATTGCGCTTGTGGGCGGAGCGACGGGTCTCATCGGCGATCCGAGCGGAAAAAAAGCGGAGCGCACACTAAACACTGCTGACATCGTATCCGAATGGTCACAAAGCATCAAAAACCAGCTGTCCAGATTTCTAGATTTTGACGCAACAGAAAACCCTGCTGTCATTGCGAACAACTTTGACTGGATCGGCAAAATGAATGTGGTCGACTTCCTTCGTGACGTCGGCAAAAACTTCGGCATCAATTACATGCTGGCAAAAGACACGGTCAGCTCAAGAATTGAATCCGGCATCTCATACACGGAATTCAGCTACATGATTCTTCAATCGTATGATTTCTTAAATCTGTACAGAGAGAAAAACTGTAAGCTGCAAATCGGCGGAAGCGATCAGTGGGGCAATATCACAGCGGGCCTTGAACTAATCAGAAAATCAGAGGAAGAAGGGGCAAAAGCGTTTGGCCTTACCATTCCGCTTGTCACAAAAGCAGACGGCACGAAGTTTGGGAAAACGGAAGGCGGCGCGATCTGGCTTGATAAGGAAAAAACATCGCCGTATGAATTCTATCAATTCTGGATCAACACAGATGACCGTGACGTTGTCAAATACTTAAAATACTTCACGTTCCTATCAAAAGAGGAAATTGAAGCATACGCTGAGAAAACAGAAACGGCGCCTGAAAAGCGTGAAGCGCAAAAACGTCTCGCGGAAGAAGTGACAGCGCTCGTTCACGGACGTGAGGCGCTGGAGCAAGCCATCAACATCTCCCAAGCATTATTCAGCGGAAATATTAAAGAGCTTTCTGCCCAAGATGTAAAAGTCGGCTTTAAGGATGTCCCTTCCATGGAAGCTGACAGCAGCCAAGAGCTTTCACTTGTAGATGTATTGGTGCAATCTGCATTATCTCCTTCTAAACGCCAAGCCCGTGAAGACATTCAAAACGGGGCTGTTTACATTAACGGCGAACGCCAGACGGAAATCAATTATCTCTTATCGGCTGATGACCGTATCGAAGATCAATTTACGGTTCTGCGCCGCGGGAAGAAAAAATATTTCCTTGTGACATATAAATAAAGAAAAAAAGATCCTTTGCCAATATGGGCAGAGGATCTTTTTTTGGTTTATCGCATAGGAATGAAAGGAAAAGAGTATATTAGATAGGGCAAACACGACCAATCACCACCTTTTAGAAAGGAGCGCTGACCATGAATCTCATGTGCACCATTGCAAAAGAGAGGCTTCAGCGGGATTATTGGGAGCAACAGACGCGAGATAGTGTTGGCGAACCAGAGGCAATAGACGATACAGACGATAAAAAAACCCCGACCGCATAGCGGCAGGGGTTTTTAAAACGATTAACGAGAGTAGAACTCAACGATAAGCGCTTCGTTAATTTCCGGAGCAAGTTCAGAACGCTCAGGAAGACGAGTGAATGTACCTTCAAGCTTTTCTGCATCGAAAGTAAGGTATTCAGGAACGAAGTTGTTCACTTCAACAGATTCTTTGATGATAGAAAGGTTTCTTGATTTTTCACGAACACCGATTGTTTGACCAGCTTTAACTTGGTAAGACGGAATGTCAACGCGGCTTCCATCAACAAGAATGTGACCGTGGTTAACCAATTGGCGAGCTTGACGGCGAGTACGTGCTAAACCTAGCTTGTACACAACGTTATCAAGACGAGCATCTAAAAGAATCATGAAGTTTTCGCCGTGTTTACCAGCTAATTTGCCAGCTTTGTCAAATAAAGTGCGGAATTGGCGTTCGTTTACACCGTACATGTGACGAAGCTTTTGCTTTTCTTGCAATTGCAAACCGTATTCTGATAATTTTTTGCGTTGTCCTGGACCGTGTGGGCCTGGAGCGTAAGGGCGTTTTTCTAATTCTTTTCCTGTACCGCTAAGAGAGATTCCTAGACGGCGGGACAGTTTCCAAGATGGACCTGTATAGCGAGCCATAATGTGACTCCTCCTTTGGTTTTATTTTTGTGAAAAATAAAAACCGTCTGCTCTATTCGACCATGTACATTTTGTTTTCATGTATCCTCGCTCCAGCAGCAGAGAGTTACACGATACACCTTATGGATAAGGAACAAAATGAAAACATAGAAGCTGAACAAAAAGGCTGCAATATTTCACACAAAGGTCATTATATAATTGATTTGATTTGAAGTCAACTATTTCTCCATTATTGCTTCGCCGTTTATGATATAATAAACAAAAATGAGTAGTAAACTTTTAGGTGATAAAAACATGGTAGAACAAACAAAAGAACAATTATCCGCCTTTCATTATCATATGCTGGACTTTTTATTAACAAAATCCGAAAAAGTCACTTATACAGACTCTTTCATATGGCTGACATCGGCTATTCAAACCTATTTTTCGTCTCTATGTGTTTCGCTTACGCCGGCGCCATCCAGCGGCTCTGTTTCAACACAGGCCGATGATGAAGTGCGGTTTTCCGCTTCGAAGATCAACGCCTCATTTTATCTGATTGAGGACAACGATGACAGGCGCTATCATTTGACATGCAGGCAGGATGCAGAGATGCCTGAAGGGCTTCCCGACGTGGTTTCATCATTTTTACACCAGTCAATGAAACAGGAAAGGCTTTATATCAAAACGATCTATCAAAAAAAGATATACAAAATGACAGAGCTGTTTCATTCACTTCTTGACCAGACAGAAGTGCTGAAGCAGCTTTTAGAAAGCTTAACGCGCACGTTTTCTCTTTTTGAGTTTTCTCTTTATATATCGCACGATCAAGATCAATGTTTAGGTGTTCCTGCAAAAGAATTGTATATGGAAGGGGAAAAATCCGATTCCTTTGCACTCAAAGTGTATTTATCCGGGGATATTTTGCGTAAAAATGAATATTCCGCTTACATTCCGATCAAAGGACAGCAGGGTACGTACGGGGTGTTGAGGGCTGAAGGCGCGTGCGGCACTTTTCTTAATGACGCCTATCTTGATGAAATGTCGCTGATCGCAAATGCGGCGGGAAAAGCGTTTGAAAACGCCCAGCTCTATGAGCAATCCAAAGCAAGCATCGCAAATTTGGAATTGATTAATGAAACGTCACGGCGCCTGAATCAGCGGCTGACACTGACCGATACGATGAATGATCTGGCTGTGAGAATGGCAGAATCGTTTCAGGCGGAGGAAGTGGGTTTCTTTCATATAGACCATTTTGAAAACCTGACATTGCTGCCCGGCAGCACAGCGTTTTTTAAAGAAGCCAAGCCATCTGATTTTTATCATGAAGTGAAAGAAAAACTGTATGAAGGGGAAAATGGGGTTTTCATCGGAAATGGCCAGTCTGTTTTCGGAAAGTCCGGCTATGGTTCACTGATGGCTGTTCCGATGATTGAGAATGACAGGCTTTTAGGCTTTGCGGTTTTATTGAAAGAGGAACTGTACGCTTTTACATTTGAAATGTACAAGCTGTTTCAAGCGTTGATTCGTCACGCAACATTGGCTGTAACCAATTCCATGCTTCGCGACCGTCTTGAGCATCTTGTCAAAACAGATCAGCTGACTGAACTGTATTCAAGGGTGTATTTAGATGAAAAGATTCAATACAGCATGAAAATCCACCAAAAGGGTGTTTTTATCCTTGTTGATATTGATAATTTCAAGAATGTAAATGATACGTATGGTCATCAGACGGGAGACGAGATTTTAATTCAAGTTGCTTCGGTGATGAAAAACAACATCCGAAAGCATGATGTCGGCGCCCGCTGGGGAGGCGAGGAGCTGGCGATTTACTTGCCAAATGTGACCGTTGCGACGGGAAAACGGATTACGGAGAGGCTGGTTTATGCGGTCAGAAAAAACACGAAACCCGAGGTGACCATTTCATGCGGGATTTCCTGCTGGACGGCAGAATCGAGAAAGTCCCTGAAAGAGCTTGTGCATGAGGCTGATGAAGCGCTCTACAGCGCGAAACGAAACGGGAAAAACCGCTTGATGATACACGAATCAATCAAATAATAAAAAGCAACAATAGCAGTTTGGCTTTTTTATATTATTGCGCTAACGCTTTTTCAAGCGTTTCGGCAAACTGTGATAAATACGTTTCATCAATTTCGTCGAAACGGTTTTTTACTGGGCTGTCGATGTCCAAGACGCCGACAACTTTTCCGCCTACATGAATGGGAAGCACGATTTCTGATTGAGACGCCGCATCGCATGCGATATGTCCCGGAAACGCGTTTACATCCTCGACACGCTCCACTTTTCCGTTTGTATATGCTGTGCCGCAAACGCCTCTGCCGAAAGGAATCCGAACACATGCCGGCAGACCTTGGAACGGTCCTAATACAAGCTGTCCATCCTCTTCTTTGGCAAAATAGAAGCCTGCCCAGTTGACTTCAGGCAGCGAATGATAAAGAAGCGCTGAGGCATTTGCATAGTTTGCAATTGGATCTGTTTCGTCTTCGGTCATGGCTTCGAGCTGTTTGAGCAGAAGCTGATAGTCTTTTTCTTTATCTCCAGATTGTTTTTCGACATGAAACATGGAAAACCCTCACTTTTTCTATAATATAAAACAAAGTTCCGGCTTTTCTGCCGGCATTTGTCGATAAGTTCTTACAGGAACAGCGCCCTTCTGCTTGAATTGTATCAAGAGGAAGGAGTGAGCCGAATGAAAGTAAGCACCAAAGACAAAATTATTGAATCTGCTGTCAAGCTCTTTAACCAAAAAGGATTTTCTGGCACGTCTGTACGTGAAATCGCTAAGTCAGCTGATGTAAATGTTGCGCACATCTCCTACTATTTTAAAGGCAAAGGAGGTTTGATGGAACACCTAGTTTCAGAATTTTACGAAGGCTACAGCCAAACGCTTGAAACAGCGGCGGGAAATATCTCTTCTCAAAGCACGCAAGAACAGCTTCTTCAATTGGTTTTCGATATTTTATCCTATCAGCATACTCATCGTCAATTAACTCGTTTTGTCTACCGGGAAGTCACAATTGATTCCACGTTAATCAGGGAAATTATGTCGACATATTTAATGAAGGAAAAGTATATCTTCCAGCTGATCATTGAGGAAGGAGAAAAACAGAGTGAACATTTAACCCTGCCGCTGCCTCATTTTATTCTCCAATTAAAATCTCTCTTGATGATGCCTTATCTCCAGCCTCAATATATTTCAGAAGTGCTCTACATGCAGCCGCACGAGCCGTACTTTTATAAAATGTATTTTGAAGAAATCAAGATTTGGATCAGAAGCGTCTTCCGGACAGGAGACGTGGCGCTTATCAATTAGCCTGCTTCACAAACGTCTCATAAGCGTATCCGACATCTCCCGCTTGATGGGCATCAGACCCGAACACAAGCGGGATCTTCTTTTGCTTCGCTTCATTTATCATCCAATCCTCGATATAAATGCCGCCTGCATACGTTTTTCGTAAGCCGGAAGTATTGAAGTCGAGCGCCATTCCGTTTTCACCAATGGCATTCAGGCACTGAGAAACGAGTCCGCGAATCTGTTTAGACATGCTGTATGGAAACAGCTTGATGAATTTTTGGACGAGTGTGATGTGACCGACTCTTTTTGGCTTATAACTGCCGAGAGATGCTACAATGGAAGAATAGATGCTGCGGTAATACTTCTCGTATACAGCTTCAATGCTTCCGCAGGCTGAAATCAGCTCTTTAAAGGTATGTTCATCATAATCAAGGCACAGATAGGAAGAACCTGCCCGCAAAAAATGAACGGATAAAATGCTGTCGTCTAAATATGGACCGTATGTGTCCAGTAATAATGTGATTTCATCTTCAAATGCGGCAATATAATCGACCTCAAGCCCCGTCTGTATATGAATCTGTCCGCGATATTCTTTTTTTAATAAAGAAATGTCATCGATATAGCGTTCCAAAGAATCGTGCGCCATCGCGCTGTCTTTCAGCGGCGTCGGATCAGCAAAAGAGGGCGGCAATGGGGCGTGTTCTGTAAAAGTAATCGATTGAAAGCCTTTTTTTAAGGCTTCTTCTGCATATTGTCTGAGTGTGTCGTTTGAGCCGTGAGGGCAAAATGGTGTGTGAATATGCCCGTCTCGCTTTTGCATTGGCGTCACCCCGTGAAAAAATAGTCAAATCCTGCCGATTTTGCATAAAAAGTTTTTGATTTCTGGTCAAAAAATGTTGGTTACATGGTATCATAATAACAATGAAAACGACAGTTTTTCTCAATACATATCCTGAAATCTTTCTGAATAAATAAAACACCCTGACAGATTAAGGTTAACAGCAAGGGGGCTCATTATGGAGTTTGTCATTGGATTATTAATTGTACTGCTTGCCCTGTTTGCGGCGGGCTACTTTTTCAGGAAAAAAATCTACGCCGAAATCGACCGGCTGGAATCGTGGAAGATTGAAATTCTAAACCGGTCGATTGTGGAAGAAATGTCCAAAATTAAACATTTAAAAATGACGGGTCAGACAGAAGAGTTCTTTGAAAAGTGGCGTGAAGAATGGGATGAGATTGTCACAGCCCACATGCCGAAAGTGGAAGAGCTCCTTTATGATGCCGAGGAAAATGCAGACAAATACCGGTTTAAAAAGGCCAATCAAGTGCTCGTTCATATCGACGACTTGCTGACGGCGGCGGAATCGAATATTGAAAAGATTCTGCGGGAAATCAGCGACCTTGTCACAAGTGAGGAAAAGAGCCGCGAAGAGATTGAGCAGGTGAGAGAGCGTTATTCAAAATCGCGGAAAAACCTGCTGGCATACAGCCATCTTTACGGTGAGCTTTATGACAGCCTTGAAAAGGATCTTGACGAGATTTGGAGCGGAATCAAACAATATGAAGAAGAAACAGAAGGCGGAAACTATATTACCGCACGAAAAGTTCTGCTTGAGCAGGACCGCAATCTTGAACGGCTTCAGTCATATATAGATGACGTGCCTAAGCTGCTGGCTGACTGCAAGCAGACGGTGCCCGGCCAGATTGCAAAGCTCAAGGACGGTTATCGTGAAATGAAGGAAAAAGGCTATAAGCTTGAGCATATCCAGCTTGATAAGGAGTTAGAAAGTCTGTCAAATCAGTTGAAACGGGCGGAACATGTCTTGTTGACTGAGCTGGATATTGATGAAGCGTCCGCAATTCTGCAGCTCATTGATGAAAATATTCAATCTGTTTATCAGCAGCTGGAGGGTGAAGTCGAAGCCGGCCAATCTGTGCTAGGCAAAATGCCTGAATTGATCATTGCTTATGACAAGCTGAAAGAAGAGGAAGGGCATACAAAGGCGGAAACTGAGCTGGTGAAGGAAAGCTACAGACTGACAGCTGGCGAGCTCGACAAACAGCAGGCTTTTGAAAAACGCCTTGAGGAAATTGGCAAGCTGATCTCATCCGTTAAAGATAAGCTCGATGCAGAGCATGTCGCCTACTCGCTTTTAGTAGAAGAAGTTGCTTCAATAGAGAAGCAGATTGAAGAAGTGAAAAAAGAGCATGCTGAATACCGTGAAAAACTGCAAGCGCTGAGAAAAGAGGAGCTTCAGGCGAGAGAGACGCTCAGCAATTTGAAGAAAACAATTTCTGAAACGGCAAGATTGCTGAAGACAAGCAATATTCCAGGCATTCCGAGTCATCTTCAAGAGATGCTGGAAAACGCGTATCATCACATTCAAGAAACAGTCAACCAACTGAACGAACTTCCACTAAATATGGAAGAAGCCGGAGCCCATTTGAAACAAGCGGAAGATATCGTCAACAGGGCAAGCCGGGAATCGGAGGAACTTGTCGAGCAGGTAATCCTCATTGAAAAGATCATTCAGTTCGGAAACCGGTTCAGAAGCCAGAATCATATTTTATCTGAACAGCTGAAAGAAGCGGAAAGACGTTTTTATGAATTTGATTACAATGAAGCGTATGAAATTGCAGCAGCCGCAGTTGAAAAAGCTTCTCCCGGTGCTGTTCAAAAAATAGAATCACAAAAGAAAAAAGAGCACCAATATCAATAAAGTGTATATCAAAGGCCGAAGCAGAAGTGCTCGGCCTTTGATATGTATCCAATATAAAAAAGCCTTTTTGGATGTACATCCAAAAAGGCTTTTCGTTTACTAGTTGTTATCAGCTGGTTTTTTATTTGAACCAATAAGTGTAATCAGATAACCGGCAATGCCTCCAATGATAGCAGGGAGGACCCAGCCGAATCCTAGACTGTAAAGCGGCAGCGATTGACCGAGAACTTTATTTAAAGAACCGAGCGGAATGCTCGCGGCATTCAGGCCGTCGATAATACTAAAAATACCAGTGGCGATCAAGCAAAGAATATATACTTCACGTCTGCCATTAAATGATTTTTCAATAAACGAAAGCAAAATGATAACAATTGCTAATGGATAAATAGCTGATAAAATAGGAACTGAGAATAAAATGATATTCGACAGCCCAAAGTTAGAAATAATAAAACTGAACACAGTGACAATCGTTACAACAGCTTTATAAGATAAAGAAGGAATCAGCTTTGAGAAATAATTTCCGCATGAAGAGACAAGGCCGATACTTGTTGTCAAACACGCGAATAGGATTGCGACACCTAAAATGATATTTCCCAAAGACCCGAACAGATGCTGTGATGATGCTGATAAAATTTTGCTGCCCGCACCAAGCAGTCCGATAGATTCTGTGCTTGTTGCTCCTAAATAGGCGAGTGAAACGTAAACAAGACCGAGTCCTGCTGCTGCAACAAGTCCCGCTTTAATACATACGGAAGCTACTGATTTGCGATTGGTGATGCCTCTGTCCTTAACGGCATTGACAACGACAATTCCGAACACAATAGAAGCAAGTGCATCCATTGTTTTATAGCCTTCTAAAAATCCTTTAAACACTGATCCAGAAGTATACGCCTCATGAGGCGACTGAATGTCTCCCATTGGTGTCACGATGCTCTTAATGACTAAAATGGCAATAACAGCAAGCAAAATAGGCGTTAACACTTTACCAAT
Organism: Bacillus sp. MSP13; assembly: GCF_000815295.1. NCBI lineage: Bacteria > Bacillati > Bacillota > Bacilli > Caryophanales > Bacillaceae > Bacillus > Bacillus sp. MSP13. Next base: position 13,874 of record NZ_JXAQ01000008.1, on the reverse strand, counting down.
CCGGTCAACAAGCTTTGTAGGATTTAAAGCCAGGTAGTACGTAATAGCAAAGAAAGCGAGCGTAAACAGCAGAAGTGTGAGCCATGCCGGCATGCCGTCTACAAAAGGTACAGCCGCAATTTCATAAGAGACAGTGCCTGTTCGCGGAATCGCAAACAGCGGTCCGATTGTTAAATAAAGAACGACTGTAAAAATAGTTCCAAAGACGGGGTGTGCTTTATCAGCAAGGCCTTTGGCATCCGTACCTGTTAATGCTACAGCCACTACGCCTAAAAGCGGCAAGCCGACACCTGTCACGAGAAACCCTGTCATCGCTTTCCAAACATGTTCACCGGCCGCTTGTCCAAGTTCCGGCGGAAATATCATATTTCCTGCGCCAAAGAACAAAGCGAAAAGCATAAGCCCGATGGCGATCGTTTCCTTGGCTGAGAGTGATGATTTCATAACGTATAAATCCTCCTAATTTCCCTATGGTAGAATATTCTGTCAATTAATTATCAGATAATATGACGAAAGTAACAAATCTAATTATAGGTGAATGTATGAAGAAGTCAATAGTAATTTTATTTACTTTTTCAGCACTAATTTGTTATGGTAACATATAAAATTAGTTTTGTATCGCTTTCATATTAAAGGAGTAAAAAGATGTTATATTTAGACAATAGTTCAACGACTAAACCTTACGACGAAGTCTTGGACACATATGAACAAACAAGCAGACGATACTTTGGAAATCCTTCATCTTTGCACCGGTATGGAGCTGAAACGGAACAGCTGCTTCAGGCAGCTAAACATCAGATAAAAAGAGCCTTAGGCCTAAAGAATTATGATATTATCTTTGCGTCAGGCGCTACAGAAGCTAATAACTTGGCTTTAAAAGGAGCCGCTTTGTCAAAAATAAAAGCAGGCAAACATATCATTGCCACTTCGATCGAGCATCCATCTGTTACGGAATCATTAGAACAGCTGACAGAGTTATTCGGGTTTGACGTCACTTATCTTTCAGTGAACGAAGACGGATTTGTCTCAATTGAAGAACTGAAACAAGCCATACGCCCTGATACAGTGCTTGTCAGCATGATGCATGTGAACAATGAAGTCGGTTCCGTACAGCCGATTGAAGAAGCGGGTGAAGTGCTGAAAGAGCACCCGAACATTTTGTTTCACGTCGATTATGTGCAGGGCATCTATAAAGTGCCATTGGCCATTGAAAAGGCAGGCATTGATCTTTGTTCGATTTCCGGGCATAAATTTCACGGCCTAAAAGGGACAGGCGCGCTTATCGTAAAAGAAGGAACACGCTTGATTCCGTTGATCACAGGGGGCTCCCAGCAAAAAGGCATACGGGCCGGAACGGAGCATATTGCGGGCGCGGTTTCGCTTGCCAAAGCCATTAATCTTGCCGCTGCTGATTTTGAAACACGCCTTGACACGATGGCAGCCGCGAAGGAATTGTTTATGATAAAGCTGAGTGAAACCGAAGGCGTTGTGGTCAACACGCCACACATAAATAGTGCGCCGCACATTATTAATTTCTCTGTTCCGGGGATTAAAGCAGAGGTGCTTTTGCACATGCTTGAAGAACAGGATATATTCGTCTCAACCACTTCGGCCTGCTCGGCAAAAGAGCATAAGCCCAGCAAAGTTCTCCTGCAGATGGGCAAGGGAGAGCAAATTGCCGGCAGCAGCATCAGAATCAGCTTAAACTACAGCCAGACAAGCGATGTGGCAGAACCGTTTATGAGCGCGCTCCGTCCTGGCATCAAAAAATTAAAGAAAATGATGAGGTAGAACATGAATTACGATCATATATTAATTCGTTTTGGGGAAATTTCAACCAAAGGCAAAAACAGAAAAAGCTTTATTGAGCGCTTAAAGCAAAACGTCAGACTCGTTTTGAAAGACTATCCGAACTTGAAATACTTTTCCAATCGGGACCGGATGACGATTACATTAAATGGAGAAGATCCGGAGGCTCTTTTTCCTCATTTAAAGCAGGTGTTTGGCATTCAAAGCTTCAGCCTGGCGATTAAATGTGACAGCCGCCTAGATGAGATTAAGGCAACTGCTCTGCAGGCTATTGAGGATCAGTATCAGCCCGGTGATACGTTTAAAGTGGCGACAAAGAGAGCGTATAAACAATTTGAATTAGATACAAACGAAATGAACGCTGAAATCGGCGGCCACATTTTGAGACATACAGAAGGACTGACAGTCGATGTCCGCAACCCTGATATTCCGCTCAGAATCGAAATCAGGGAGGAAGCGACTTTTTTGACGATTCGCGATGAAAAAGGTGCAGGCGGACTGCCAGTTGATTCAGCAGGCAAAGCGATGCTCATGCTTTCCGGCGGTTTTGACAGCCCTGTGGCAGGTTTTTATGCGATGAAACGGGGACTGTCGGTAGAAGCTGTACATTTCTTCAGTCCGCCATACACAAGCGAGCGCGCAAAGCAAAAGGTAATGGACCTGGCAAAATGTTTGTCCCGCTTTGGGGGAAGCATGACGCTTCATATCGTTCCGTTTACAAAAACGCAGGAGCTCATCCAAAAACAAATCCCTGAGAACTACACAATGACGGCAACCCGCCGCCTTATGCTTCAAATTGCTGACAGAATCCGAGAAAAGAGAAACGGGCTTGCGATCATTACAGGAGAGAGCCTCGGCCAGGTAGCGAGCCAAACGCTTGAAAGCATGTATGCGATAAATGCGGTGACGTCAACCCCGATTTTGCGTCCGTTAATCGGCATGGATAAAACAGACATCATCGAAAAGTCACGGGAAATCGGCACATACGAGACAAGCATTCAGCCGTTTGAAGACTGCTGCACGATCTTTACGCCGCCAAGCCCGAAAACACGTCCTAAAAAAGAAAAAATCGAACACTATGAAAGCTTTGTTGATTTCGAACCGTTTATCCAAGAAGCGGTTGAAAACATTGAGACCATGACGCTGTATAGCGAACTAGAAGCAAACGATAAATTCGCGGAACTCTTTTAGGTCAGCCCAGCTCCCTGTCTACAATTACCAAAGTTTTTCTGAATGAAGCCATGTGTTTTAACACAATCTATACTCACAAGGAGGTGAGACACATGGCACAAAACAGTCAAAACGGTAACAGCAGTAACCAACTTCTAGTACCAGGAGCTGCTCAAGCGATCGACCAAATGAAATTAGAAATCGCTTCTGAATTCGGTGTAAACCTTGGAGCGGACACAACTTCTCGCGCTAACGGTTCTGTTGGAGGAGAGATCACAAAACGTCTTGTATCTTTTGCTCAACAAAACATGGGCGGAGGACAATTCTAATTTACAATTTCACATAATGGCTTAGGAGTGGGGTTTTTCCCCACTCTTTTTCGTTTTTATATACATAAAAGGACCAGCGACCTATAAAAACACATGTTTATCGAGCTTGTTTTTAGGCAAATCCTTACGGAAAGAGCTTGTATTTATGTATAATGGGTGGAGAAAGTGAGGAGTTGTTCGTGTTAAAACGAGAAGATTTAATTGCCCCTATGCAATATAATTTAGTCAATGAAATGGAAAAGTTCAGTGCGGCTGGACAAAAAACCGCTCTTCTATGGGAGGATGAGACTGGCAAGCAAGAATCCTGGTCATACGAAAAGCTGATGGAAGAAACAAATAAAATCGGAGCGGCTTTGGCTGACCTTGGATTTAAAAAGGGCGACAAGGTGATTGTAATGGTTCCGCGGGTGCTCGAAGCCTATGCTGTTTATCTGGCTATCCTGAAATCAGGAATGGTTGTCATCCCGTGCTCTGAAATGCTTCGTGCGAAAGATCTTGAATACCGGATAGAACACGCGGAAGTGAAAGGCGCTATTGTCTATTCTGCGTTTATTGGCGCTTTCCGTGATGTCAGTACAGCTGACAAACTGATTAAGCTGTCTATTGGCGAAAACGAGGCCGGCTGGAAAAATCTCTTATCGATTGAAGCGGACGGAAGCCAATTTCAAACGGCTGACACAACTAGGGAAGATATGGCATTTTTATCTTATACCTCCGGAACAACAGGTCAGCCTAAAGGTGTTGTACATACGCACGGTTGGGCATTTGCTCATTTAAAAACATCTGCCGGCGCTTGGCTTGATATTTCTGAAAAGGATATCGTCTGGGCGACTGCTGCCCCAGGCTGGCAAAAGTGGGTGTGGAGCCCATTTTTAGCGGTGCTCGGCAGTGGAGCAACGGGTTTTGTGTACCAAGGCAGATTCAAAGCAGAAAAATATTTAGAACTGTTAAACCGCTACAAAGTCAATGTCTTCTGCTGTACGCCGACGGAATACCGCTTAATGGCGAAAGTCGAAGGCTTGGACCGCTATGACCTTTCTGCTTTGCACAGCGCCGTTTCTGCAGGCGAGCCGCTCAATCGTGAAGTCATTGATGTGTTCCAAAAGCACTTCGGCATTAAAGTTCGGGACGGATACGGCCAAACAGAAAGCACGCTTTTAGTCGGTGTCTTAAAAGACATGGATATTAAACCGGGAAGCATGGGAAAACCGACACCGGGAAATCAGGTGGAGATCATTGATGGAGACGGTGAAATCTGTAAAACTGGCGAAGTTGGCGATATCGCTGTCCACCTTAGCACGCCGGCACTCTTTAAAGAATATTACAAAGATCCGGACAGAATGAAGACACAAATTCGCGGTGATTATTTCCTAACAGGAGACAGAGCAAAAAAAGACGAGGAAGGTTATTTCTGGTTTGAAAGCCGAAATGATGATATCATCATCAGCTCCGGCTACACGATCGGGCCATTCGAAGTGGAAGACGCGCTCGTTAAGCACCCTGAAGTAAAAGAATGTGCTGTTGTTGCAAGCCCCGATGAAATCAGAGGCTCGATCGTTAAGGCGTACGTTGTCCTGCAAGATCATGAAAAACGCAGTGATGAGCTTGTCAAAAAGCTGCAAAACCATGTGAAGACCATCACGGCTCCATACAAATATCCTCGAGAAATTGAATTTGTGGAGAGCCTGCCGAAAACGGCTTCTGCAAAAATCAGACGCGTGGAATTAAGAAAACGTGAAGAACAGCTCAAAGCCAATAAAAAGGCGTAGAAGAAAGAGAGTGAACGTGAAGTGAAGGCGATATGGCACGGCGGTTTCATTTATACGATGCTCGAAGAAGGCGATCGTACAGAGGCGGTTTATGTTGAGGATGGTGTCATAAAAAGCACTGGGAGCTATGAGCATCTGAAGAAAAAGTACGGGTCTCCGGAAACAGAAGAAATCAGTCTGAACGGGGCAGTGATGTTTCCCGGATTTGTCGACAGCCATTTGCATTTAATCGGTCACGGTGAGAAACAGCTTCAGCTTGATCTGTCTGCGCTGACGTCTAAAGAAGCTATTGTACAGGCAGTGAAGGAAAGAGAACGGCAGTGTCCTGAAGGCGATTGGCTCATTGGAGAAGGATGGAATGAAAATCAATTTGAGACACCGGACTATTTGACAAAGCATGATCTTGACCGTTTATTTCCAGAGAGACCCGTCTTGCTTAAGCGAATATGCCGGCATGCGCTGACTGTTAATTCTGCGGCTCTTCAAGCGGCAGGGATTACAAGACACACTCCTGACCCTGACGGAGGGGTCATCGTAAAAGATGCAAATGGTGAGCCGACCGGGCTTCTGTTTGACAAGGCGCAGGATCTCATTCTGAAGGCTGTCCCGCCAGTCTCCCAGCAATATGTTGATGAGGCGCTTACAGCTGCAATAAAAGACTGCTGGACAAAAGGCCTGACGGGGGGACATTCGGAAGACTTGTCCTATTATGGTGATGTGTCGGTGCCGATAAAAGCTTATGAGAAAGCTGCCGCAAGCGGAAGGTATCCGTTTCGCTGTCATTTGCTCGTTCATCATGAAGCGGTTGATCGCTGGGAGCGTCTGGAGCAGCCGTCGGGCCCGTATGTGGAATTCGGTGCGATGAAAATTTTTGCTGACGGGGCGCTTGGCGGAAGAACGGCTTTATTGAAAGAACCATATCACGACGATCCATCCACTAATGGTGTTCAAGTTCATGATGACGAAACCCTTGGCCGGCTCATTCGAAAAGCGAGAGAAAAAGGCATGGAGGTTGCCGTTCATGTAATCGGTGATCTTGCGTTTGAAAAAGTGCTGAACGCAATTGAAAAGCATCCGCCAAAAAGCGGCCGGCATGATCGGCTCATTCACGCTCAGGTGCTCAATGATGAATTAATCGAAAAAGCGGCACGCATGCCGATCGCGCTTGACCTTCAGCCCCATTTCGTCGCCAGTGATTTTCCGTGGGTCATTGACCGTCTTGGAAAAGACCGAATGAACACAGCTTTTGCGTGGAAAACGCTGCTGTCTAAAGGCATGTTATGCGCGGGAGGCTCAGACGCACCGATTGAGCCTGTTGACCCGCTTCTTGGCATTCAATCCGCGGTGCTCCGGAAAAGCAGCCATGAGAAGAACGGGCCGAGCTATCATGAAAGCGAATGTTTAACGGTGTATGAAGCGATTGAGCTCTATACAAAAGGAAGCGCCAAGATCATTTATAAAGAGAAGTCACGAGGGAAAATTGCAGAGGGCTATGATGCGGATTTTACGGTTCTCAGCGATGACCCATTTACAATTGACCCTGCACAGCTTCATCTTTTGGACATTAACAAGACCGTAATCAACGGTCAAATTGTATATGAGAAATCATAAAAGGACAGGCGGAAGCCTGTCCTTTCAGCGTGTCGACAAACCCTCGCATTCGTTGTCAGTCCTGCGCGTTGGTGCTCACGAATTGCTACATTCGCTGTGCTCCAATGCTCGTCCTTCCTAGACTTCAAGGGTTTTCAATCACGCTGAAAAGATGACAAAGTCATAAAACAAAAACCGTTTTATGACTTTGTCAACAATCTGAAAGGACAGGCGGCAGCCTGTCCTTTTCATTTTCTATAAAAAAGTGCGCTTCACTTTCTCCCAAAAAGAATTGTCTTTTAGTTTGACTGTTTTGATTTTTTTGTCAGACAGTTTGATTTCGATCGTTTTCACGTTTCTCGTGCTGAGTGCTTCATTGTCCAAGCCGATAATTGGGTGTTCATTGCCGTCTTGCATCACGCGAAGGGTCAGCTTTCGGTCAGAACTGAGGACAAATGGCGAGCCTAGTGTCCTATAGGTGTTATTGTTAAGAGATGCAAGCTCAGAGACCTGAATGCATGGAAGCAGCGGATCAACAACTGCTCCTGCAACGGACTTGTTATATGCGGTGCTGCCTGTCGGCGTTGAGATAATCATGCCGTCTCCTCTAAACGTTTCGAAGTGCAGGTCATCAATCAGCACATCCATCACAAAGGTCTTAATAATGCTTGAACGGATGGAAACCTCGTTTAAGCAGTGAAAAGGGCTGGCGTTGTCCACTGTCACTTCAATCAGCGGATATTTTCTGACTTCTATTTGTTCAAACGTCATTGCATCGACCATTTTTCCGTGATCATCACTATGAAAGTCACAATATAAATGAGCTTTCCCTTTTTTGGTAATGCCGACGTACAAGCAATCGTCACGGAAATTCGTCTTTCTGACTGCTTGCAAAAATGTGCCGTCCCCGCCAATACTTGCGATAATATTGGCGTCTGATGGCTGATTCACAACTGTAAATCCATGCTCTTCAGCCAATTGTGTTAACGAGCTGGCTTGTTCGTTTGTTTTCTGGTCTTGTTTGTGAAAAAAATAAACATTACGGCGTTGATCGGTCATATCCCATTTCCCCTTTAGCTGTCATATTTAAGTTTTTCTGTTATCCAGTATTTATGATAAAATACCTTTGGCCATAAGTGTACCATGTTTGCCGGCAGTCAGTTAAGCAGGAGCTTTCTCATCACATGAAACATTTTTCATATTGAACCGTATAATGAGAGAGTCTGGGAAAAAGGAGGAGAAAAAATGAATGCAAAAAGATGGATTGCATTAGTGATTGCCTTGGGTATTTTCGGTGTCTCCATCATCGTCAGCATCTCAATGAGTTTCTTTGAAAGCGTCAAAGGCGCTCAAACGGATCTCACATCACTGACGGATGAATCGCAGGAAAAGACCCTGGAAAACGGCAGTCTCACAAGTAAAATTGCTGTATTGGAAGTCAGCGGCACCATTCAGGATAATGGGGATTCAAGCAGTCTGCTCGGTTCAGGGGGATATAACCACAGAACGTTTTTGAAAAACCTTGAGCGTGCAAAAGATGACAAGGCAGTTAAAGGAATCGTACTGAAGGTGAATTCTCCGGGCGGCGGAGTCTATGAAAGTGCTGAAATACATAAGAAGCTGGAAGAAATCAAGAAAGAAACAAAAAAACCGATTTACGTGTCGATGGGATCGATGGCAGCATCCGGCGGCTATTACATCTCAACGGCGGCTGATAAGATTTTTGCCACCCCGGAAACCTTGACCGGGTCACTTGGCGTCATTATGGAAAGCGTCAATTATGCAAAGCTTGCTGATAAGCTCGGTATTTCTTTTGAAACAATTAAGAGCGGGGCCCATAAGGATATTATGTCTCCTTCCCGTGAGATGACGAAAGAAGAAAAGAACATCATGCAATCAATGGTCGATAATTCTTATGAAGGTTTTGTTGAAGTCATTTCTGAAGGCCGCGGCATGCCGAAAGCAGAGGTAAAGAAAATTGCGGACGGACGCGTATATGACGGTCGGCAGGCGAAAAAACTGAATCTCGTTGATGAGCTTGGTTTTTATGACGATACCATTTCAGCGATGAAAAAGGATCATAAAGATTTGAAAAGCGCCTCTGTCATTTCTTACGAGAAAAGCTTCGGGTTAGGCTCGCTGTTTTCCATGGGCGCCAACAAAATGTTTAAGAGTGAAATCGATTTTCTGAATATGAAAGAAATCCTTTCACAATCTGGTTCGCCGAGAATGATGTATCTCTATGCGAAGTAGGAGGGGTCTATAATGGATGTGACTTATGAAGAGTTAGAGCGCAATGACTTCAAAGGCCCGCTAGAAGCGGAGCAGCTTACACATGCTTATGCGGGCTTTTGGGTTCGTTTCTGGGCTTTTTTGCTTGATTGGCTCGTTGTATGGGGATTAAACCATTTACTTGTTTCTCCCCTCTTTACCGTAATGGATCTGCCGAAAACATCCGGCATGTTTACCTTCTCGGCCTACAGTGTGACTACGCTTATTGTGTATCTTGCCTATTTTGCGCTGATGACAAAGTTCTTTAGGCAGACGCTTGGAAAAATGGTATTCGGCCTCAAAGTGGTTTCCGTGAAGCATGATCATCAGCTGACATGGAGTACAGTGATTTTTCGTGAAGTAGTCGGACGGTATATTGATAAGATTTGGATTCTATATATCGTTGTTGCTTTTTCGCCTACAAAACAGGGGATTCATGATTACATTGCGGATACGACTGTGGTGCATGAAAAACTATATCGTAAATAACCGATAAACCCGGACCTCGTCCGGGTTTATTTTTTTCTGAATTGGCGATAATGCTCCTAGAGGAAGTGAGAGAATATGGTATATGTGCTGACAGCCATTCTTATTCTTATAGGTATCGTGCTGCTTCTCAGAATGAAAATGTATGTTGCTGTTGAGTATCTTCATGCTGATGATAACGACAAACTGACCTTGAAGATCACAGCGCTGTTTGGCCTGATCCGGATCAAAAAAATGATCCCGGCCATTAAGGTGAACAAAGCTGACGGAACAGTTGATATCAAACAAAAAACAAAATCCAAAGTGAAAAAAAGCAGCAGCGAGAAAAAAATTACGTTTGATGATGTGCAGCAAAGCATTCATAGAATCGAAATGATTTTGCATCAGGTCAAAAATTTGCGGAAAATCAGCGCGTCTTTTCTGGCGCATTTACATATTACAAAACTCGAATGGATTACAATCGTAGGAATTCAAGACGCAGCAGTGACAGGTGTGTTAACAGGTGCTGTTTGGGGTGTGAAAGGCGGCATCGCTGCAATGCTTTATGACCATCTGAACTTTGTCAATAAGCCCGTCTATGAAGTGATTCCGTCATTTCAAGTCCCTGTCTCCAGAACCCACTTTCAGTGTATATTCTTTTTTCGCTTTGGACATGCTATGCTTGCAGCTTTCAAATTCGTCAAATACGGACGGGAGCTATCCGTATTAAAGAAGAATCCGTCGTCCCGAATGACTTCAAAGAATGATTCATCAGTTTAAGGAGGAAGCGTATATGGCAGACCATCCCATCCAAGGTTTAATGAAAACCGCAATGGAAAACTTGAAGGAAATGATTGATGTTAACACCATCATCGGAGATCCGGTTGAAACGCCGGATGGAAGCGTGATTTTAACCGTTTCTAAAGTTGGATTCGGCTTCGCCGCAGGCGGAAGCGAGTTTGGCGGAAAGCCGGCTGAAAAGAAATCGGAAGACGATGAGACAAGGGAACAAAAACTTCCTTTCGGAGGCGGAAGCGGGGGCGGTGTGTCCATTACGCCGATCGCGTTTTTAATTGTCGGATCGACAGGAATTAGAATGCTTCATTTAGATGAAAATACCCATTTGATTGAGAAAATCTTAGACGCAGCCCCTCAAACCCTTGAACGCATCCAGCAAATGTTCAAGAAAAATAACAAGAACCAAGGCCAGGGCCAAAATCAAAACCAAATGAACAATATGAATTATTAAAGAAGGTTAACTGCGGCCGCCGCAGTTAACTTTTTTTTGGCATAAACTTTGCAGTTTACAGGAAACTTTACTATGATAGAGACATACATACAAAAGGGAGGAATTATAATGGCTGAAATTACATTTAAAGGCGGTCCGGTTACACTTATCGGACAAGAAGTGAAAGTAGGAGAACAAGCTCCTGACTTCACAGTGCTGACTAACAGCCTTGAAGAAAAATCGTTAGCTGATATGAAAGGAAAGGTAACGATTATTTCTGTTATCCCTTCAATTGACACAGGTGTTTGTGATGCGCAAACACGCCGTTTTAACGAAGAAGCAGCTAAGCTTGGAGATGTCAACGTCTACACAATCAGTGCAGACCTTCCCTTTGCACAAGCCCGCTGGTGCGGCGCAAACGGAATTGATAGAGTGGAAACGCTGTCTGACCACAGAGAGATGTCATTTGGCGAAGCGTTCGGTGTGTATATTAAAGAACTTCGTCTGCTTGCGCGTTCCGTATTCGTCCTTGATGAGAGCGGAAAAGTCGTTTACGCAGAATATGTAAGTGAAGCAACAAACCATCCGAACTATGAGGAGCCTATTGAGGCTGCCAAGGCATTAGTGAAGTAAGCAGGGAAAAAGCTCCTGGCTGCCGCCGGAGCTTTTTTTATGGCAAGGAGGAACACATATGCAAAAAGACAATGTAGGCGCGGTGTACGAGCTGTTAGACGAAGCCGCGATCATCATAAAGAATGAATGGCAAATTTCATATATAGAGGCGCTGGCTGAGGCGGGAGAAATGTATTTTCTTGAAAAAACCGACCAGCTGAAACTGTCTGATAAGAAAAACGAACAGCTTCAGGCTTTGCTCGGGAAAGCGGAGTTCGGCACTTATGAGCACGAATGGGTGCGCAAAGCTTTTCAGCTATCCGTCCTGAAAGGGCTGAAAGATATCTCCCATCCGAACAGACAGATGACGCCTGACACGATTGGGCTATTCATCAGTTATTTGGTGAATAAGTTTATGGCGGACAAAAAGGAACTGACAATCCTTGATCCTGCTGTGGGAACGGGGAATCTTCTGTTCACCGTGCTGAACCAGCTGTCTGAAAAAACGGCCAATAGCTATGGAATTGAGATTGATGACGTGCTCTTAAAGATCGCGTATGCCCAAGCGAACCTTTTGAAAAAAGAGCTTGAGCTTTTCCATCAGGACAGCCTTGAACCGCTGTTTATCGATCCTGTTGACACGGTAATATGCGATCTGCCGGTCGGCTATTATCCGAATGACGAAGGAGCAGAAGCGTTTGACCTCAAAGCGGACGAAGGCCATTCCTTCGCACATCATCTGTTTATTGAACAGAGCGTCAAACATACCAAACCGGGTGGCTATTTATTTTTTATGATCCCGAATCATTTGTTTGAGAGCTCTCAAAGCGACAAGCTGAAACAGTTTTTCAAAGATAAGGTTCATATCAACGCCCTTTTGCAGCTCCCAAAATCGATATTTAAAGATGAGGCTCATGCCAAAAGCATTCTTGTGCTTCAGAAAAAAGGAGAGGAGACAAAAGCGCCGGGGCAAATTCTGCTTGCGAATCTTCCGTCTTTCTCCAATCAGAAGGCAACGCTTGATATGATGGCTCAAATAGATGCGTGGGTTACAAAAGAAAAATAGATGTCGAATAGCAGCTTAGGCAGCCGTCATACGATGGATACCTAAGCTGTTTTTATTATGACGCTTGATGACCGAACAGACGAATGGAAACAAGCTTTACAACACAAAATACAGAAGGGAAAAACCGCAACATGTAAGCGTTCATCAATACGAAATCTGCAGATAATATATCAGAAAATAACGACTTCTAAGTGTAAGCGTTACCAATATACAAGTTGACTTGAAATGCCGACATGACAATGTTTAAATGGAAAAGTCAGATATTTTTCGGAGAAGATAAAGATATTCACCGGGAAAAAAGTACGAAAACGAAGTTGTTGATACAGAGTATAAAGGAGCGTCAATCATGTCCAAAATTATTGCAATTAACGCAGGAAGCTCGTCTTTGAAATTTCAGCTTTTCGAAATGCCTTCAGAAACTGTTTTAACGAAGGGTTTAGTTGAACGAATTGGTATCGCCGATAGCGTATTCACGATTTCTGTAAACGGCGAAAAAAATACAGAAGTAACTGATATTCCGGATCATGCTGTAGCGGTTAAAATGCTGCTGAGTAAGCTAACGGAATTCGGCATTATTAAAGATTTAAACGAAATTGACGGAATTGGCCACCGTGTCGTTCACGGCGGAGAAAAATTCAGCGATTCTGTCTTATTAACGGATGAAACCATTCAGGAAATTGAAGATATTTCTGAATTGGCACCGCTTCACAACCCGGCAAATATCGTTGGAATTAAAGCGTTCAAAGAAGTGCTTCCAAATGTTCCTGCGGTTGCTGTTTTTGATACGGCATTCCACCAAACAATGCCTGAGCAGTCTTACCTGTACAGCCTGCCGTATGACTACTATGAAAAATTCGGCATCCGTAAATACGGCTTCCACGGCACTTCACATAAATATGTGACTGAGCGCGCGGCAGAGCTTCTCGGCCGTCCGTTAAAAGACTTACGCCTGATTTCCTGCCACCTTGGAAACGGCGCAAGTATCGCTGCTGTTGAAGGCGGAAAATCAATTGATACATCTATGGGCTTTACGCCGCTTGCCGGTGTTGCAATGGGTACACGCTCTGGAAACATCGACCCTGCCCTGATTCCATATATCATGGAGAAAACAGGCCAAACGGCTGACGAAGTACTGAATACATTAAATAAAAAAAGCGGCCTGCTCGGCATTTCCGGTTTCTCAAGCGATCTTCGTGACATCGTTGAAGCAACAAAAGAAGGAAATGAGCGCGCGGAAACGGCTCTTGAAGTCTTCGCAAGCAGAATCCACAAATACATCGGTTCTTACGCTGCAAGAATGAGCGGTGTGGATGCGATCATCTTTACTGCCGGCATCGGTGAAAACAGTGTGGAAGTCAGAGAACGCGTTCTTCGCGGCTTAGAATTCATGGGCGTATACTGGGATACTGCGCTTAATAACGTACGCGGCGAGGAAGCTTTCATCAGCTATCCGCATTCTCCAGTAAAAGTCATGATCATTCCGACTGATGAAGAAGTCATGATTGCACGCGACGTTGTTCGTTTAGCAAAATAAATCGCATGAAAGCACATTCTCTTGAATGTGC